>NZ_SZXC01000022.1:0-183233 GCF_005281055.1 Citrobacter sp. wls711
AGAGAAGAGAAGAGAAGAGAAGATCTAAAAGATAAAACCCCACACATAGGCGACGAGAAAAATCAGCCTGTGGATAACTCTGGAGGTGGCAAACCAGATCCCCATGCAACAAATTCGGTGATTGATGGATATGTCCAATCGGGTGGATCTGGTGCGCTTGGTAAATTCACCATGCCTGATAGCTGGACGCCGGATCCTGATTTCACCAAACGAGCTGCGCTATGGGGGGTAAACCTCAAAACCGATGTGACGCCATTTGAATTGGCTGATTTCATCACGTACTGGAAAGCCGAGGGAAAAGCATTTCATCACGACCAGTGGCAGCAGAAACTGGCGCGCAGTGTTCAACTGTCCAGGACAAAGCCAGCGAGAACGCAGCAGAGGGACGTTAACGCAGTACCAGAACCAGACAGCGAGATCCCTCCAGGCTTTCGCGGTTAACACCGGGAGCGCAGTAGCGCATTTTTTTACATCTAATGAATTACCAAAAAGGTAATAAAATATGCGCATAGCTATTGAAATTAACTCATTTGTGGTTTTAAATTACCTGAGAGGTAAATCATGAAAAGGCAGTTGCAGGCACTCGGAAGGCTCAAGACAGGCCAGATGAATAAAACCGAATCGGCTTACTGCCAGCACCTTGAGTTACGCAAGTATGCCGGGGAAATAGCCTGGTATCGGTTCGAAGGCATCAAGCTACGTCTGGCTGATAACACGTTCTACACGCCTGACTTCGCAGTGATGCTCACCACCGGTGAGATGGAACTGCACGAGGTGAAAGGTTTCTGGACCGACGACGCCAGGGTGAAAACCAAAGTTGCAGCAGACCAGTACCCGTTTCGCATCATCGGGGTAACGGTTAAGCCAAAGAAAGCGGGTGGCGGGTGGAGCGTCGAAGAGTTCTAAATCGATGATCCTTTTAGTTATCAAACTAATCAATAACTTATGCGGGTAAGCGAGGGTAATAATGGGAAGCAATATCATTGAGTTAGCGAAGTTAGGACATGAGCGCACTGCTGAACTGAAAGCATCATGCGGTGCTGTCGACGTGCGCAGCCTGGCGCAACTGATTAGCGATCTGGCTACACAGCTTGAAGTGCAATTTGTTCGTTCAACAAACATGGCAGTACAGCTCGCTAACGCCGAGAGCAAGTGCAGGGAGCTGGCGGCGGGTCACTGGCCTCGTTTGCAGGAGCAAGATATCAACGCCTTGATGCGTTTCAATGAAACATGCGAAGACGGGGAAGGGTATGACATTGGCGCAGAAGCGATGGCGCGACTTGTTGAAATAGGGCTGGCAGGTAAAGGTCCTCATGGAATCCGCAATATCACTCCATTCGGTCAGTGGGTAATTAACGCCAGGGAAGGTGAAGTGGATTTGGAGCCGTTGAAAACCGAAGAAGACAACATTGCAGAATCAGCTTTGCGAATGGCTCAACTTAGAACTGGAGCAGCCCAATGACAGCACTCAACAAACAGGCGCTGACTACTGCATGTGTGGTGACGCCATGAAAAACCACACCCACGGTGGATGCGGGCACCCAACTGGAATGTTTGATTATCACTACAACCAGTGGCTTCAGGCCGAAAATAAAACCCCAGCTACCGATGCTTTCCTGGCTGAAGTGCGGGCGCAGGCCCGCAAGGAAGGCGCTCACTTTGTTGCCAACCGAATGCTGGCGGCATGGGAGGCAGGGTTCATTGAAGATACAGCAAAGAACGCCGCTGATATTGCCCGGATGATTCTTACCTCAACTGAGTTTATGCCTAACGCGCCGCAAGGTGATTTCGACCGTTCGTTCGCTGATGGTGTGCTGGAAGACATCGCCGCCCAGCTTCGCAAAGGAGCCGCGCTATGAGCAACCGATTCTACATGCTGTGTACACGAGAAACTGTCGGGAGCAACGCGTCATTCCACTGCCACAACGGCAACGGGTATAGCTCAAACATCGACCGCGCTCACGTGTATACCCGCGAAGAGGCACAACACAGCTGGGATTTAGGTAGAGAGATTGATCAGCCAGTTTGCGCAGACAGCGTTGATTCCTTGGCTACCTGGCATGTCGACTGCCAGTACATTCCTGCTGATAGTGTTATTGAACCCGGATGCGAGTCCTACGTGGCCTACAAAAAAGGAAGCTGGAACGGCAACGATGTGTACTGGCTGCAACATGGCGGACTTCCAACAGATGACTTCAGTAAGGCATTCATTTTTGTTTCCGCTAACAAAGCGGAGCCTGGAATTGTCTGGATTCCTTTTGCCTTGGCTGACAAGGCTAAGCGCCGCACATTCAGCATCAATGAATTTAATCGCCGCACCATGGTGCATGCGGCAGGGCTGGTTATGCCTGAATGGTTGAAAAAACAAAACCGCAGGAAAAAGGCGCGAAGCGGAAAGGTTCGCTGGAATTGCCCGCACTGCGGAAAAATCAGTTGGCAGTACAACCCATATGATTTTGATGGTTGCCGCGACTACTCATGCGAAGGATGGAGACCCCAATGACAGCACTCAACAAACAGGCGCTGACTACTGAATCAGCACGCGAATCAGGAAACATCCTACTCATCGTTGCTGCCCGCATGGCTCGACGCGAATTATTCACACCACTGCATTATGTCAGCGGGCTTCCTCAAAAAGTAGTTGGCATGCGCATATTCCGCGAAGCGCTTGAGCAATGCGAGGAGACTCTTCAACGCGAGGTTTGCAAAATCGTCGATGGTCATAACCGAATGGCTAAAAAGCTCAAAGAGGCCGAGGCCAAGCTGGAAGCCGCAGAGAATCGGATCGCAGAACTGGAGGCACGGGAGGTGATGCTACCAACGCCGTACCAGAAAGGTTACGGGCTGGCTGCTGATAAATATAACTTTGCACTGGAAGAATGCGCCGACGCAATCCGCGCCGCTGGCATTGGCGTGAAGGGGGAGTGAGATGGCTAACTGGTGGATGCCCATAGCACAGTTGAAAGTTATGCGCCGTCTGGAGGCTGGAGAAACCTTGCTTCGTAGCTTGGATGATACGTATCGGTGGGAAGGCTCAAAAGAAAAATGCACCCCGACTGGACGGGCCTTAAGGAGCAAAGGGTTAATTTTTGATTATGGTTCGCGAAGCCCGAACTGGGAAGCAAAAATGCTCATTACTCCAACCGGGAAAAATGAACTCGGATATAACCGAAACCGGGAAATTGAGGACTAACCCATGACAACTAACCACCCGGCGCACGGTCCTGTATCACTCGATCGCCTGCACCAGATAAGCGAAATACTCAGCAAAGCAGCAGCACAAAGCGACGGCGGTAATCTCGGCTACGCAATGGCTGATGCTGTGAAGGTTATTGATGGGGCGATAGCTGCGTTTGGCGCTGAGCCTGTGCTTTATGCCGCTGAGGAAACTCTGGCTTATGCCAGGATGGGTGAGCTTCACCTTAAGTGCCTGTCTCAGCCAATGGGAGATGCGGTAATTCCGCTCTACACCGCACCGCCAGCACCGGTAGTGCCGCCTAAAATTGAGCCTGATTACGAGGTGATAAAAGCTATCCTACCAACTGCAAATCCTGACTTCTACGCATGTTGCGTTGCAGCTGATATGTGGAACGCCTGCCGCGCCGCCATGCTTCAGTCTGGCAACTCTCCGGTAACTCCGGATGGTTGGGATTTGGTGCCTAAGAGGCTAACCGCTGAGAACGGCGCAAAGAGTGTGCTGTCCGGTGAGTTTTCAGAAACGAAATTTATAAACTGCCCAGAGTGTTTTGGTGATGATGATTGCGAAACCTGCGACGGCAGCGGCAGAATTGAAATCACCGTTCCTGTCACATGGACGACCATCAAAGCTATTTGGGCTAAAGGTGTCGAGCATTTCGCAGCAGCACCGCAGCAGGAGGTGAAACGTGGCTAAGCTAACTTTCGTCATTGATTTTGAAGACGGTAAAGAGCCTCCTGTGCATGCTCATATGGAGGCGTTCGGTGGCAAGGTCGTGTCTGTAGCATTCCGTGATGCACTGGAGGAGCCAGAAGAGGATGGCGACTAATGGCTAAATCCGCAGCAGAACGTAAAGCAGCTCAACGTGCCCGCCAGTCAGCCGCCGGTGAGCGCAAGATGGAGATAGTGCTCGACGAGCAGGAGCATGAGATGCTGGCGCGTAATTGCGCCGCCCGTCGCCCTGGTCGTGCGCCGTATGAAATGAGCGAGTACATCGCGTTGCTAATCCGCCAGGATGATGCGCGAGTGTGTGGCCGTATCAAGTCAATCAGTGCTAACAAGTGCGGGAAGTGCGGCGATGCGCTGCCAGTTGAGTCGTGTCCGTGCGATGGTGATTCGGCATGTTGGGTGACACACGGGTGGCATGAAACGAAATTATCAGTGTGACATGTCACGATAGCGACAATAAATTGCAATGGCCGCCGACTATGGCGGCTTTGTTTTGCGTGTTACTATTACCAAAACGGTAATTATTACTTCGGTGGTAACAATGCCCGCAGAACCAAAAGCACCAAAACGCAAATCAACGCAGTATAAGCCACTCACAGCGATGCAGGAGTCTTACGCTCAGGAATATACCAAATGCCCAGAGAATCAGACGCAGGCAGCGATTAACGCAGGATTTTCTCATAAGACGGCAGCAGTAAAAGCCAGCGCCATGATGCGTGATGAGCGCATCCAGAAACGGATCGCTGAGTTGATGGAAGAGCGCAACAAGCGCCTGCGCGTCAGCGCTGATTACGTGCTGCTCCGCCTGGTGGAAATAGACCAGATGGATGTGCTGGACATCCTCGACGATGACGGTGGACTGAGGCCAATTAGCCAGTGGCCTAAAGTCTGGCGAACGTCGATCAGCGCAGTGGATATAAACCGCATCAGGATGGCGATGAAGGATGACGAGGAAGATATCGAGTCCACGCTGCAAAAAATCAAATGGCCTGACAAGGTGAAGAACCTCGAGCTTATCGGTAAGCACGTCGACGTCAACGCGTTCAAAGAGCGCCTGGAAGTTTCAGGCACCGTCACCATTGCCGACCGCATGGCGAAGGCCCGTCGTCGCGTGAAAGAGCAGGCTGGTGGTGAAGAATGACAGCCGCAGCCATGTCGCCGGAAGAACAGCTCGTTGAGGATATCGCTGGGTTCACGTATGACCCACTGGGCTATGCGACGTATGCGTTCCCATGGGGCGAAGAGGGGACAGAACTGGCGCACGCCACCGGCCCGCGTAAGTGGCAGGCCGACGCATTCCGCGAGATACGCGATCACCTTCAGAATCCTGCCACTCGTCACCAGCCTCTGATGCTGGCCCGCGCATCCGGCCACGGTATCGGTAAATCCGCCTTCATCTCGATGCTGATTAACTGGGGCATGTCTACCTGTGAAGACTGCAAGGTGGTGGTGACCGCCAACACCGACAACCAGCTGCGTACCAAAACATGGCCTGAAATCATCAAATGGTCCAACCTGGCTATTACGAAAGAGTGGTTCACCTGCACCGCCACGGCGATGTACAGCAACGATCCGGGCCACGACAAACGCTGGCGCGCTGATGCCATTCCGTGGTCTGAGCATAACACCGAGGCATTCGCCGGGCTGCACAACGAGCGTAAGCGCATCATCGTCGTATTCGACGAAGCGTCCAACATTGCCGATCTGGTGTGGGAAGTTGCCGAGGGTGCGCTGACGGACGAAGACACCGAAATCATCTGGGTGGCGTTCGGGAACCCGACGCGTAACACCGGAAGATTTCGCGAGTGCTTCCGCAAATACAAACACCGCTGGAAGTGCGCGCAGATTGATTCCCGCACCGTGGAAGGCACAAACAAGCAGCAGTTGCAGAAATGGGTGGACGACTACGGCGAAGACAGCGACTTTGTGAAAGTCCGTGTACGCGGAATCTTCCCTGATGCGTCTGAAAACCAGTTCATTCCATCCGGCCTGACGCAACCAGCTGTCGGAAGGGTTATCACTCCGGCACAGGTCCAGCACGCTGCTGTAGTTCTTGGCGTCGACCCGTCTCACCAGGGTAAAGACCCTGCGGTTATCTACCTGCGACAGGGGCTGCACTGCAAGAAACTAGGGGAGTGGCAGCGTACCACTGACGATGTGCTGTTTGCGAAAGTGATTGCAGACTTCGAGGATCAGTACCAGGCTGATGCTGTGTTTATTGATTACGGCTATGGCACAGGTCTTAAATCTGTCGGTGATAACTGGGGGAGAAACTGGACGCTGATAATGTTCGGCAGCGGTACGGCGGATCCTGAGATGGGTAATAAGCGCGGAGAGATGTATAAATCCGCCCGAGACGCGCTGAAGCTTGGCGCCCAACTTGACAGCCAGGATTTAGCCGACGAGCTGAGCGCTCCTGAATACAAGGTCAGGCTGAAGGACAGCAGGAAGATTTTACAGGACAAGGACGAGGTTAAAGAATTGCTTGGCCGGTCACCGAACAATGCTGACGCCTACGTGCTGACTTATGCCGCTCCTGTTACCAAAAAACAGTTCAACTATGGGCAGCAGCAAAACCAGCAGGGTAAGGCGTTGACTGAGTACGATCCCTATGCATGAAAAATCCCGCGCATCGGCGGGCTGATTGTGACATGTCACGACTTAAAAACCGGCGGCATAGATGCCGTTCTTTGGATAGTTTTAATTATCTCACTTTCGTAATGATCTGCTCTTTGTTTCTGAATACTCATGTACTGAACGATGGCCTGTTGTTCAGTAATTGCACCATTCCTGAGTGCTGCAATAACCATCCTCGCATAAGTATCATGGGCAATTAAAGACTCAAGGTACTCAATAGCTGATGATTCTTTGGCCTGAATTTCATGCTCGATAGCCATGAAGGATGGTGCTGGAGATGCAGTTGATACCATGATTATCACCTTAAAAAAATGCCCACCGAAGTGGGCGAACTGGAAGCAAGGGCGCCTTCCATGGCAGTTACGGGTTTGCAGCGCAACGTCATCGCAATGGCGTTCTGGTGTAAAAGTGACGGTGGTCAGCATCAAGGGAGTCTGCCACCGCCAAAGGCTACACAGCATCGTTCTTATGGGCGCTTCATCACGGTCCTAAGGCGTGATTGGGTTGTGGTACGCAATCTATTCGGCATAGCAACTCTGCGCAGATGATTCTAACAATCACCGGTGGTAGCCGGTTTAATGCCTTATTCACCACAACATTGAGAGCACTGCGCCTGTATCGGTTAGCGTCACGGGATTAACCGGTCACCCCAATGCTCTCATCGTTGCATCCTCGTCTCTTCCGAGGTGTCACACCGTATCGCCACGATGGTGAGTCGTCATGTCCGTGCTTACCTAACACTGGCTTGCACATTCCGGCTACCCGGCTGGGGAAGTAGCATCAAGGGAACCCATCCGGACCGCTGCGGCACATGTGCCATATGCCGTACATCAACCGCGTCACATCAATATCAATTACCTAAAAGGTAATATCTGATGTTATAAGTGTCAATAGCCTACGCTAAATAAATCATATGTGGTTAAATTGGTAATAATTTAATTGCGTACGGAGCTATTGCTATGTGTATCGGCAGCAAGCCATCAGTGCCAGCAGCACCAGAAGTACAGGCCGCGCCACAGGAGCAGGATGCAGCAGTTGTCAGTTCTCGTGACGACGAAGAGCGCCGCCGCCGTGCAGCCGCTGGACGCAGCTCCACTCTGCTGACTGGTGCGCAGGGCGACACCTCAACCGCAAACACCAGCGGTAAAACGCTGCTCGGTCAGTAACGGAGTAGGCAGAGATGGCGGAAACCGAAAAAGAGCGTCTGCTGAAGCAGCTCGCACAGCTGAAGAATGAGCGCACATCGTTCGAGTCACACTGGCGTGACCTGAGCGACTTCATCAATCCGCGCGGCTCTCGCTTTCTGACGTCTGATGTAAACCGTGATGATCGTCGTAACACTAAGATTATTGATCCTACCGGTTCAATGGCTCAGCGCATTCTGTCCAGCGGCATGATGTCCGGCATCACCAGTCCGGCCCGCCCATGGTTCAAACTGGCAACGCCTGACCCTGACATGATGGATTATGGTCCGGTTAAGGTGTGGCTTGAAGTCGTGCAGCGCCGTATGAACGAAGTGTTCAACAAGTCGAACCTGTATCAGTCATTGCCTGTCATGTACGCCAGCCTGGGTACTTTCGGTACCGCTGCAATGGCTGTGCTCGAAGATGACCAGGATGTGATCCGCACAATGCCTTTCCCTATTGGCAGCTACTACCTTGCTAACAGCCCGCGTGGCAGCGTTGACACATCCTTCCGCCAGTTTTCCATGACCGTGCGCCAGTTGGTGCAGGAGTTCGGTCTGGATAACGTCAGCGCATCAGTGAAAGGAATGTGGGAAAACGGCACGTATGAAACGTGGATCGAAGTTAACCACTGCATCATGCCAAACGTTAACCGCGACACCGGGAAGATGGACAGCAAGAACAAGCCGTTCCGCTCCGTGTACTTCGAGACTGGCGGCGACTCCGACAAGCTGCTGCGTGAATCCGGTTTTGATGAATTCCCGATCCTGGCTCCGCGCTGGGAAGTTAACGGCGAGGATGTTTACGCTTCATCTTGCCCTGGCATGCTGGCCCTCGGTCAGGTAAAAGCCCTTCAGGTTGAGCAGAAGCGTAAAGCTCAGCTCATCGATAAAGCTACTAACCCGCCGATGGTTGCTCCTACCTCGCTAAAAACACAGCGTGTTTCCCTGTTGCCTGGCGATGTGACGTACCTCGACGTGTTGAGCGGCCAGGACGGTTTCAAACCTGCATACCTGGTAAACCCGAATACTGCAGATCTGTTGGCTGATATTCAGGATACCCGACAGACCATCAACAGCGCCTACTTCGTTGACCTCTTCATGATGCTGCAAAACATCAACACCCGTTCTATGCCGGTGGAAGCGGTGATCGAGATGAAAGAAGAGAAACTGCTGATGCTTGGGCCGGTGCTGGAGCGACTGAACGATGAGGCTCTTAACCCGCTTATCGACCGCGTTTTCTCCATCATGGCGCGCAAGAACATGCTGCCGCAACCGCCTGACGTTATGCAGGGTATGCCGCTGCGCATCGAATATATCTCCGTGATGGCGCAGGCGCAGAAATCTATCGGCCTTACCAGCCTGTCGCAGACCGTTGGCTTCATCGGTCAGCTCGCACAGTTCAAGCCTGAAGCACTCGACAAGCTCGATGTGGATGAGGCTATCGACGCGTTCTCCGAAATGTCAGGCGTATCGCCTACCGTCATCGTTCCTCAGGAGCAGGTGCATGGTATTCGTGAAGAGCGCGCCAAGCAGGCACAAGCCGCACAGGCAATGGCAATGGGGCAGGCCGCAGCGCAGGGGGCCAAGACTCTCAGCGAAACGCAGACCACTGACCCAAGCGCGTTGACCGCAATCACTAACGCAGTGGGGGCGCAGCAGCAATGACGGATTTCGACGAAGAGGAGCTGCGCATTCAGAACGAACGCAAGAAGCACGATCTGGAACAGCGCGATATCGACGACATCCAGTTCGTTATGGGAAGCGAGCAGGGCCGCCGCGTGATCTGGTCACTGCTTGAGAAAGGCCAGGTGTTTGGAGCTTGCTTCAACGTAGATCCGCAAATCACAGCATTCAACGAAGGGCAGCGCAACCTGGCTCTGGTTCTGTTTCAGCGCGTCATGACGCACTGCCCCGATCAGTATCTGAAGATGGCCGCAGAGGCCAGTGAACAGGAGTGACCATGAATTTATTTGAACGTTTGCTGCATCGCCGTCTTTGCAATGAGCAATCCACTGAAGGTGGTCAGGCAGATACAGCATCAACGGTCAGCACTGAAGCAACTCAAGGTGCTGGCGAAACTCAGCAGCAAACTCAGGAGCAATCCAAGACGCAGGATAATTCGGAGGTCGCTGATTCTGAGAAAGGTTCTGAAGCTCAGAAAACTGAGGAAGAACTTGCTGCTGAAAAAGCCAAAACCGAAGAAGCAGAAAAGGACAAGAAGCCAGAAGGCGCTCCAGAGAAATATGAGTTCAAACCAACTGAAGGCCAGGAGCTTGATGTTGCTGCTTTGGAACAGTTTGAGCCTATCGCCCGTGAACTGAATCTGACAAACGAGCAGGCGCAGAAGATGGTCGACCTGTACGGCACCAAGATCATGCCAATGGTCCAGCAGCAACAGGTTGAAGCATGGCAGAAAACCACCGAGCAGTGGGCTGCTGATGTTAAAGCAGACAAGGAGATCGGCGGCGATAAGCTGACCGGTAACCTGAGCGCTGCACAGCGTGCTCTTGCTCAGTTCGGTACGCCTGAGCTGAAAGAATATCTGGAAGGCACTGGCCTGGGTAACCACCCTGAACTGGTCAAGGCGTTCGTGAAAATCGGTAAAGCTATGTCGGAAGACGGCATGGTCGATGGCAGTAATCAAGGCCAGCGTAGTGCGGCCGAAGTGCTTTATGGCTAATAAGAGAGGATATAACCATGGCTGTTAAAGGCGTAAATGCGCTGACGCTGGCTGACTGGGCTAAGCGTACTGATCCAAACGGGAAGGTCGATAAGATAGTCGAACTCCTTTCCCAAACCAACGAAATCCTGACGGACATGATGTTCGTTGAGGGTAACCTGCCAACCGGCCACCGTACTACCGTGCGCTCTGGTTTGCCATCTGCTACCTGGCGTTTGCTTAACTACGGCGTGCAGCCAAGCAAATCAACTACAGTACAGGTAACCGACTCCTGTGGGATGCTGGAAACTTATGCCGAAGTTGACAAGTCACTGGCAGATTTGAACGGCAACACCGCTGAATTCCGTCTGTCTGAAGACCGTGCATTCATCGAAGGCATGAACCAGCAGATGGCTCAGACGCTGTTCTATGGTGATACCAGCGTTAACCCTCAGCAGTTCATGGGGCTGTCTTCGCGTTACTCAATCAAATCAGCAGGTAACGGTCAGAACATTATTGATGCTGGTGGTACCGGTACAGATAATACCTCCATCTGGCTGGTGGTGTGGGGTGAAAACACCGTTCACGGCATCTTCCCTAAAGGCCAGAAGGCAGGATTGCAGACTCAGAACCTTGGCGAGCAGACTCTTACCGATGCCGCTGGTGGTAAATACCAGGGGTACCGGACCCACTACAAGTGGGATAACGGTCTGGCCCTGCGCGACTGGCGCTACGTTGTTCGCATCGCCAATATCGATGTGAGCGATCTGTCTGTTCCGGCTTCTGCTGCAAACATCGTCACGATGATGGTTAAAGCGCTGCACCGCGTACCTAACCTGAAGATGGGCCGCGCGGCTTTCTATATGAACCGCACCGTTGCCCAGGCTCTCGACCTTCAGTCTCTGGATAAAGCTTCTCTGGCTCTGTCCGTCAAAGAGACTGAGGGCGAATGGTGGACCACTTTCCGTGGCATCCCAATCCGTGAAACTGACGCAATTCTGGAAACAGAAGCGCGCGTTGTTTAACGCCTGTCATTAACTAATGGGCCTTAACTGGCCCATGAATGGAGAAAGAAAATGATCCTCGACAAACTGTTGATGTTCTCCGAGAAGCAGGCGGTAACAGCTTCTGCTGCTTCTACGGACGTGATTGACCTTGGTCCTATCGACGGTACCCGCCGCGATATCGGCGTTGGTTATCCGCAGGAGTTCTGGGCAACCGTTGACACAACAGCAACTGCTGCAGGTGCTGCGACCCTGAACGTTCAGTTACAGACCAGCCCGGACAACTCAACCTGGACAACTATCTACGACAGTGGTGCGCTGGCACTCTCGGCACTTACCGTTGGCAAGCGTCTGTTCTCTGCGAAGGTTCCTGCTGGTGTTCAGCGTTATCTGCGCGTGAACTATTCAGTTGGCACCGGTCCGCTGACGGCTGGCGCGTTTACCTCGGGAATTAGCCTGGATGTTGATAACAACAGCCCTTACTACCCGATTCGTTCAAAAGTGACTGGCTAAGGGGATAGCGATGTCAGGTGAAAAAGCAAAATACCGCGTCCTGCGTTTATCCCACATTCATAACAACCTCTGGCCTGAAGGTTCTGAAGTTGAGTATGACGGTGAACCAGGTACGGCGCTGGAGCCGCTGAACGATGCTGCGAAATTGGCAAAAGAGATCGCTGAAAAGCGTAAAGGAAAAGCGGTATCTGTAGCTGTCAACGGCCCAGTTTCCGCCGTTTCTCAGCAGGTAGTGGAAGAAGTGAAATCTGATGGTACTGGCGCGGTAAGCGAAGACCTTGTTCTGCTTCGACAGCAGTATGAAGATTTGCTAGGCAAGAAGCCGGGTAATAAAACGGCTGAAACGTTGGCAAAAGAGATCGCTGAAAAGCGTAAAGAACTGGGCGTCTAAGCCTCGCTAATCAAACAGGGGGCTTCGGCCCCCTTCTTGCAGGAGTCCGTTATGGATCTGGTAAACCTCAAAACCGGCACAGACACCTATCAGGATGAGGATGGTAAAACCCAGACTCGTGATGATTATCCGTGGGGCCTTTGCATTGAGTTGAACAACGAGACGCTCGCCAAGCTCAAGGCAACGCCTCAATCTGCTGGCACTGAAGTAATGATCACCGCAAAGGCAACTATTCGCTCAACTTCTACCCGCGAAACGGAAGATGGAATGCAGCATAACGCCAGTCTGCAGATCACTGATATGGCACTCAGCCCAGTATCCGGCGAGCAACCGAAGTCAGCAGCGCAAACTCTCTACGGTGGGGAGGATGATTAATGGCCTCCGTTATCGAGATCTGCAACCGCGCGCTGAGCAATATCGGCAACAGCCGCAGCATTAACAGTCTGAATGAAGCCAGTAAAGAGGCCGGACAGTGCTCTCTGCATTTTGATGCTTGCCGCGATGCTGCTTTGGCTGACTTTGACTGGAACTTTGCTACCAAGCGCGTGGCGCTGGCTGATACCAATAATCCGCCTCCTGACTGGCAATACGCTTACCAGTACCCATCTGATTGTGTTCGCATAACCGAGATCATGCCGACAGGCATACGCAATCCTACGGCTGCGCAGCGCATTGAATATGTTGTCGGTTCAAATGAGGATCTGACAGGTAAGCTCATTTACACCGATCAGCCGAAAGCGTGGTTGAAATACGTGGCGCGGGTTACTGACGTAAATATGTATGACGCCATTTTCATGGAGGCGCTTTCCTGGCGTCTGGCTGCAGCCATCAATATGGCGCTGACCGGTAGCGCAGATCTCGGTAACAACGCACTGACGATGTACAACCGCGTGATCCTGAGTGCTGGCTCACACAGCCAGAACGAATCACAGGAGCCACAACCGCCGGTAGATGAGTTCACAGCAGCGAGGTTGTCATAATGGCTTTTAGCTGGATTCAACCGAGCTTTGCCGGTGGTGAAATTGGTCCGTCACTGTATGGCCGCATTGATATGTCAAAGTATCAGGTGGCGCTTCGCAAGTGCGATAACTTCATTGTTCGTCAGTATGGCGGCGTCGAGAACCGACCAGGTACACGCTTTGTTGGCCCAGCTAAATATCCTGATCGCAAGTGCCGGTTAATCCCGTTTCAGTTCTCGACCGTCCAGACCTACGCGCTTGAGTTCGGGCATAACTATATGCGCGTCATTAAAGACGGAGCTTATGTTCTGACGACCAGTAATGTGATTTATGAGCTGGCGATGCCGTATGCTGATACCGACCTTTTCCGCATAAAATTCACGCAGAGCGCTGACGTTCTGACGCTGGTGCATCCTGCATACCCGCCGAAAGAACTGCGCCGCTACGCACACGACAACTGGCAGATCGTCGACGTCACCACCAAAAACGGACCGTTCGAAGATATCAACGTTGACGAGACAGTGAAGGTATACGCCAGCGCCAGCACCGGAACCATTACGTTGACGGCAAGTTCTGCCATCTTCGGTGCTGAGCAGGTCGGAAAACTGTTCTATCTCGAGCAGCCTGCTATTGATTCCGTACCAGTATGGGAGACCAGTAAGACCACAGCAATCAACGATGTTCGCCGTGCAGACAGCAACTACTACCGCGCCAATACTGCTGGCAAGACCGGAACACTTCGCCCTTCGCATACCGAGGGAATGTCGTGGGATGGCTGGGGAGGAACTGGCGACGGTGATACCGGAATACAGTGGGAGTATCTGCATAGCGGTTTCGGCATTGCCAGAATCTCAGCAGTAGCTGGCGATGGTCTGACAGCAACTGCAGATGTGGTTTCATTCATTCCGTCTCAGGTGGTTGGTTCTACTAAAGCCAGTTATAAGTGGGCGAAATACGCATGGAACAGTGTTAACGGCTACCCTAGCACCGTTGTTTACTACCAGCAGCGCCTGTACTTTGCAGCGTCTACCGCGTACCCACAAACCATCTGGGCAAGCCGCACTGGCGACTATAAAGATTTTGGTAAGAACAACCCGATTCAGGATGATGATCGGATCATTTACACCTACGCAGGGCGACAGGTAAATGAGATCCGCCATCTTATTGACGTTGGTAATCTGGTTGCTCTGACATCTGGCGGGGAATATACGATATCCGGAGACCAGAATAAGGTCCTCACTCCGGCGGCGTTCTCGTTCAGCTCCCAGGGGAACAACGGTTCCAGCAACGTTCCACCTATTGCCGTAGCGAACATTGCGCTATTTATCCAGGAGAAAGGCAGCGTTGTGCGTGATCTGGCCTACTCCTTCGATGTCGATGGGTACCAGGGTACTGACCTGACCATACTGGCAAACCACCTTTTCCAGAAGCATAGCATTGTTGACTGGTCCTTCTGCATCGTGCCATATAGCAGCGCGTTCTGCATCCGAGACGACGGAAAGCTGCTGGTACTGACCTATCTGCGCGATCAGCAGGTATTCGCCTGGGCACCACAATCGAGCGACGGAAAGTACGAAAGCACCTGCTCCATCAGTGAAGGCAGCGAGGATGCTGTTTACTTCGTGGTTAACCGTACCATCAATGGGCAGATCGTACGTTATATAGAGCGCCTGTCCAGTCGCCTGTTTACCAATGATGAAGATGCGTTCTTTGTCGATTGTGGTCTGAGCTACGACGGGCGAAATACGTCATCACGTACAATGACCATCAGCGGTGGCACAGATGACTGGAGCTATCAGGTCGATTATCCGGTTACTGTGAGTGGTGGGGCTTACTTCGTCAGTACGGATGTTGGCGCTCAGATTCAGTTCCCATATACCGGAACGGATCCAGACACCAACGAGCCGGTGGTTAAAGAACTGCGTGGCGACATAATTTCAGTGACCAGTAATACCGCGGTAGTCGTGCGCTTCAACCGTAACGTCCCGTCGGTACTTCGCAATGTGGCCACAACTAACTGGCAGATGGCGCGCCAGACGTTCGGTGGCCTGTCGCACCTCGAAGGTCAGACAGTAAACATCCTGTCAGATGCCAGCGTTGAGACTCAGAAGGTTGTCACTGGTGGTTCAGTCACTCTGGAGTCACCAGGTGCAGTTGTGCATATCGGACTGCCTATCACCGCTGAATTCGAAACGCTGGACATCAATATCAACGGGCAGGAAACGCTGCTGGATAAAAAGCAGGTCATCCCTACTGTCACGATGGTGGTCAACGCAAGTCGTGGAATCTGGGCAACAACTCCTGGCGGAACCTGGTATGAATATCCTCAGCGTGAATTTGAGTTCTACGACGATCCTGTTGATGACGCTACCGGCAAGGTCGAAGTAAAACTTGACAGCAACTGGGATAAAAACGGACGCGTTAAGGTTCGCCAGCTTGACCCACTTCCGCTTTCTGTTCTTGCTGTATTGCCTCGCCTTACCGTCGGAGACTTCTGATGATTAAAGCTCAGATCGTACCGGCCACCGCAGAGCATATCGAAGCCATTATTCCGCTTGTTCGTCAGGCTGATATCGATGAATTTCTGGCAACCAATGGATGGAGTCCGCGCCGCGTGCTGGAAACCGGTCTGCGCACGTCAACATTCTGCTGCGCCGGATTGATTAACGGCGAAGTGGTTACTGTCTTTGGCGTGGCTCCGGCATCAATGATAGGAGGCAGCGGCATTCCGTGGCTGGTGGGCACTGACGCGCTGGAGAAATACCAGCGTACTTTCCTGCGCCGGTGCGAAAAAGTGGTCAATGCAATGCTGACTGTTTACCCGTATCTTGAAAATTATGTTGACGCGCGTAACCACACAGCGCGCATCTGGCTTCACTGGCTGGGATTCACCATCGATGAACCTCAGCCATACGGCATTAAAAACCTACCGTTTCACCGATTCCACATGGAGAGAAAATAATGTGTAGCCCGGCTATAGCAATGGTTGCAGTCACAGTGGCATCAACTGCCGCATCAATGTACAGCCAAAACCAGCAGGCAAAATACACTTCTGCGGTAGCAGAGAAAAATGCCGATGTGGCAGAGGCTCAGGCTCAGGATTCCATAAACAGAGGTAACGCAGAAGCAGATCAGCGACGTAGAGAAATGCGCCAACGACAGGGGACTCAGGCGGCAACCATGGCAGCAACCGGTGCCGAATTAGGTAGCGGTTCATCACTGGATATCTTCGGTGATACTGCGCAGTTCGGTGCGCTTGATGCGTTGACTACGGTGAATAATGCCCAGAGAGAGGCGTATGGTTTTCGTGTTCAGGGGGCAAATTATCAGTCTCAGGCAGATTCAGCACGCAGTGCAGGAAGTTCAGGACTGACTCAGACATTACTAACCGCGCCACTGAAGGCATACGGGGCTTATCAGATGGGGGGAGGAACGTGGAATCCTTTTACGCAAAGTAAAGCCGCTCCTATCACTGCAGCGATAGGCACGCCAACCGGTCGATAAGGGGATAAAGAAATGCCAACAGTACCAACAGTCACTGGTCGTCAGGTTGAAAGTCGCGGGTTTCAGTCTCCAGGGCTACAAACATTTAATACTCCACAGATGGGCGATGTTTTAAGTGGGGTTGCTGATCAATATGTCGATGTTTTTGCACAGGCAAAGCAGCGCGCTGATGTTGCTCAGGCTCAGGATGCCTCATTACAACTCAGCCAGATTTCCAGTGATCTGCTGACTAACCCGGATACTGGGCTTCTTAACATGCAGGGAAAGAACGCTCTTGGCAAGGGGCAGGTTTATACCCAGCAATTCGATGCTCAGGCAGAGCAGATCGCGATGACATTGCCGGAAGGTGCCCGGACTGGTTTTATGCAGCAGGCTCAGCAGCAGCGTATTCAGTTCACCACCCAGGCTGGCAGGCATGAGATAAGCCAACTCAATGCCTATGAAGAAGGTCAGTTCCAGGCGACTCTGGCGAATAACGGTAAACTGGCTGCTGCCGCCTATGGTGATAATGCAAATTATGTTCTCTACAACAAGCAAACTTTCCAGCAGATCGAAGATTACGGCGCCGCTCATGGCTGGAGTTCTGAACAGATTCAGGCCAAAAAGATTGAGTTCAAAGAGAAGGTCGCCGATGCTTCCCTTTCTCAATGGTCGGCAAATAATTCTATCGAGTTCATCCAGAGTAATGGCGAGTTAAGCGATACGGTTACCGGTTCCCGCCGTGCTGTATCAGAAGGTGGTTCTGGTGATAGCGCCCGTGGTATTCGCAACAACAACCCCGGCAACCTCGAGTACAGCAAAACCAATCCGTGGGTGGGACAAACCGGTGATGATGGTCGATTTGCGAAATTCGAAACGCCAGAGCACGGTATTCGGGCGCTTGGTCGCAACTTGCTGTCATACCAGAGACAGGGTATTGATACTGTCAGCGACATCATTAACCGCTGGGCCCCGCCGTCTGACAATAACGACACTGACGCCTACATTCAGGCAGTATGTGCTCAACTCGGCGTGACTCCTGACCAGCCGCTTGACGCATCAAACCCTGATACGTTAAAGGCTTTGTGTGCTTCCATTATCCAACATGAGAACGGCAGCCAGCCGTACAGTGATCAGCAACTTGCTACCGGTGTTAGTGCGGCCATCGGTCTGTCACAACTTCCTACCAGCACCAAACGCTACACGGGCAACGCGGCATTTGACGCTGCATCTCCGGAGGCCCAGGCGACATTCCTTCGCCAGGCTGACCAAATCCGTAAGCAGCAGCAGGCGGAGTATCGCACCAATATCGACAGCCGTGTGCGTGATGCCAGTGCAGCATACATGCGCGGCGTTGACTTCCCTGATGCTCCTACGCAGAACGACTTCCTCGCCGCCTACGGCGTGCGGGAGGGAAATCTACGCTATACCGAGTTTCGCAACACGCAGATTGCCGGACAGTACATCGGCTCGTTCCGCAACATGCCTACTAGCAGCATTCAGGCGGCAGTAGAAAACTTGAAGCCAGATACCGGTGAAACTGGTGAAGGATATGCAGCGCGTGCCCAAACCTATGACGCCGTTGTCTCTGCTGCCAGTACTGTTCTCGCGCAACGTAAAGCAGACCCAATTCAGTTTTCACTTTCTTCCGGGCAAACAAAGCCTATCGATATGACCAACCAGAACAATTTCAGCCAGACGATTGCCCTTCGGGCGTCTCAGGCTGTAGATCTGGCTAAATCATACGGCACGCCGCTGACGTTCTTTTCCAAAGATGAAGCTAATCAAATCGGGGCTTTCTTCCGCGATGCACCAGTTTCTCAACAGTCTGCATATCTCGACACCATCCGGCAGAGCACCGGAGGCGGTCAGGTATATATGTCGGCGCTTCAGCAGATCAGCACCAATGCCCCATCGGCAGCTGTCGCCGGGATCCTTATGGATAAGCCAGGCGGTGTTGTGGCTGAGAAAAACTGGTTTAACCCTGATGTTTCTGTATCACCTGAATCTGCAGCACAAACCATCCTTTCTGGTGCAGCCGCTCGCAAAGGTACAGATGATGTGAAAGGCATACCAATGCCGAAAGATAACGATCTTCGTCTTGAGTTCTCTGACATGGTGAAGGATGCGTTTGCCGGTGACGCGCATGGCGCATCAATGGCCTACGAAATAGCGAAGGACTATTACGCTGGCGTGATGGCGAAGAAGGGTGTTGTATCAGGTGAGATTGACAGTGACACATGGAAGCAGGCTGTTAACGTAGCTACTGGCGGCGTACATGACTATAACGGCATGGGAAGCGTGCTGTTACCGTGGGGTATGTCTGCCGAGCAATTTGATAAACAAGTTGATCAGGCCTGGAAAACACAGGTGACTGATGCAGGAATAAAAGCCCCGCCAGGGCAGTATGGGCTGCAAAGCTATGGAGATAGCCAGTATCTGGTGAAGCTCGGCACCGGGTATTTGCTGAAAGATGATGGAACTCCTGTCGTTATCGATCTCACACAACAGCGCCAGAGGTTCTCAGAGGGGATCCCGCAATGAGTTACTTTGGTCTTAACGCTGTTAACCAGAATCAGCAACTGGATGAAGCAGCGTCTAACCAAGCAGGATTTAACACCGATGTCGGCTTCTTCGATAACTCAGGTACCGCTGCGGTATCAGGTCTGTATTCTGGACTGGTTGCCAAACCTGACCAGCTTCTATGGGCTGGAATGGATAAGATCGTCTCGCCCATCGCGAAATTCGTTAACGAAAATACTTCCATTAACGACACTTCTGCCGAGTACATTGCGGAACAGCGTAAGCTCGCAGAGCAACAGGTTAAACGCCTGACGCCTGACGCAGCAACAACAGGCACCGCTGGTCAGGTTCTTCATGGTCTGTTCGACATGGGCGGGCAGGCGGTCGTTGGTACACTGCTTTCTGGTCCTGCCGGCGGGGCTGCCGCCGTCACTGCGTTGCAGGGTTTCTCTGAGTTTGAACGCTTGACTGCTCAGGGAGTAGATTTCAGGACTGCTCAGGAAGCTGGTCTGGTGCAGGGTGTCACAGCTGGCGCTGGTACATTGATCCCTATGAGCCTCGGTCTACGAGCTGGTGGTGCGCTGGCAGAAAGTGTTGGCGCACAACTGGCGAGAACAGGTGAAAGTGCTGTGCGTAATGTTGCAGCTACTGCTGTTCGCGCCGCTCCAGACATCGCATACGCAGCCGGAACTAACATTGCCTTTGGCATGGCGCAGCGTGGTCTAACAGCAAAGACACTGCGTGATGGCGGTTATAACGAAATGGCGAATCAATATGATGTATTTGATCGCCAGTCTATCGCCATTGATGCTGTTCTTGGTGTGGCGTTTGGTGGTGTAGGTCGGTTCCTTAACGCCCGCGGTGAGAGCGTTGCAATTCCTGAATTTTCCCCGGCTGAGGTGGATGCAGCACTGGCATCCAATGCCTCACATCACGCTGAGATTGATGTTGCTCCTGGTGTACCGGTTAATGTCCTGTCACGTGATGCGCATATACAGGCACTACAGAAGGCGATGAATGACGTAAGCCAGGGCCGTGCAGTTGATGTGGCCAGCATTGCCGAACCTGCATCATTTAGTGATATCCCAGGGCGGAGAAACCTTATTTCTCAGGCGATTGATGAAACGCTGTATCGTACAGATGAAGGCAGTACTCAGGTTGCAGTTGATACCAGGGCGCTTGAGCAGCAAGCGGCGCAGGCTTTAGACGTTGAGCAGGTTAATCAGTTGCAGACGGATATCACTGGCATCGAGAGATCCATTGAAAGTCTCAATCAGGAACGCTCTGGAGTGCTGAACGAACAACCATCCGGCAGTGGGCGTGAGTTGTCCAGAGCACGCGCAGCGCGTCAGGAAAGGCTTCGTGATATTGAACAGCGTATCAATGACGAGTCGGTCAGACTTCAGGCGGCAAAGGATAATCTGGCAGCGAATGTTGAGGGTGGGGTTAACTTTGAGGCGCGTGCTGAATTAGCCAGACGTCAGCAGGCAGAAAGTGATCTCAATGATCAGGCGGTTTCATTCTACAAAACAGCAGAGGTCCGTACTCCTGACGAGGCTGCACCTTTTGAACCCGGTGCCTTATTGCGGCAGGCAGAGCAAAGGCCAACAGTGGAACAGGCTGGAGATATGGATCTGCGTATCGCTGAAGACTCATTGGTTGAGTCTCCGGACATGATGATCACCGTCCTTGATGATGAAGGAAACCCGCAGTCGCGAAGCGCTCGGGAAGTGCTGGACGAAGCAAACAGAGATAACGAACAGGCGATACAGGATTCCAGCCTCTTTGATGTGGCTGTCTCGTGTTTCTTGAGAGGGTAATTTGATGAGACAGGAATGTATTCAGGCAGTACAGCAGGCAGCTAAGCGCACACTGACAGCACGCGAGATTCAGGATATTGAAGATCGTATCTACCGCAATATGCGAACGCTTGCCAGAGACGATCCTATGTCATGGCGTCAACTTACTGATGCTGAGAGATTACGCCGCGCCGGGCAACTTGCTTCCGATGAGCTTCAGAGAGAGGCCTCTCTCAAAAAACGACGTGTCGCTTTGACGATTGCTGCACGCCAGAGACTCGATAAATTTATCAACAGCTACCAGGGGGCAGACGGCAAACTGGGTGCACTCAACCGCACTATAGCTTTCAGTGCTGACGGTAAGTCAAACTTCCTCTCGGTTGAGTCCAGGACCAAGGCCACACGCGATTATGCCCTGAGCCAGTTGCAGGAGGCTTTCGAGGCTGTTGATCCACGATTTTTTGGCTTGTTCGAAGATGAAGCGGGCGTGCGCGATCTGGTATTTGAAATACGCGGGCAGAATACCGGTAACGCCAAAGCCAGAAAAGGGGCGAAAGCGTGGGGCGAGGTTACTGAACTGCTGCGTCGCCGGTTCAATGATGCCGGTGGCGATATCGGATATCTGGAAAGCTGGGGTATTCCACAACATCACTCGATGGAAAAGGTTGGAGCAGTAACAAAGGATAAATGGGTCAGTGACGTGATCGGTAAACTTGACCGAAAATATTACACCCGCGCAGACGGTCAGTTGATGAGCGATTCCGAGCTTACTGCCTTTCTTGTCGAAGCATATAACACCATCGCCACTGGTGGTCTGAATAAACTTACTGATACCGGTATGCGTGTTTCTGGTGCCCGCGGCAACCGTGGAAACGCATCCCGCCAGATACACTTCAAAGACGCTGATTCCTATTTACAATACCAGCAACTCTACGGCGACCGATCGCTCTGGGAAATCATGGTCGGACATCTGGAAGGGATAAGTAAAGATATCGCACTGGTGGAGACATACGGTCCAAACCCGGATCACGTGTTCAGATCACTGCTTGACCAGACGAAGTCAGAGACTGCTACGGCTAACCCGCAGAATACCGGTCGCATAGAGCGCCAGGCAAACAATACTGAGAACCTGTATAACTTCATCTCAGGTAAAACTCAGCCTGTTGCCAACCCGCACATTGCACGCTGGTCGGATAACATCCGCAACTGGATGGTTGCCAGCCGTCTTGGCTCTGCGTTGCTGGCGTCTTTCTCAGACCTTGGCACCATGTACTTGTCAGCCAAGGTTACCAATCTCCCAATGAATCAGCTTTTCCGTAATCAGCTTGAGGCTATGGACCCAACGAACCGCACCGAGCTTGCCAGGGCCCGTCGTGCTGGTCTGGCTATGGAATCACTACTCGGCAGCGTTAACCGCTGGGCGATGGATAATATGGGGCCGTCTGTATCCCGGTGGGCTGCAACGGCGGTGATGCGAGCCAGTGGGTTAACTGCGTGGTCAGACGCCCATAAGCGCGCATATGGCGTGACAATGATGGGTAGTCTTGGTGACGTTGTTACCAGAACGCCAGATCTGAAAAGTCTCTCAAATGACGATTTCCGCATTCTGAAAAGTAAAGGGATCACCGACACTGACTGGAGTGTGTGGAAACTGGCTCAGCAAGAAGACTGGGGTAAAGGCAATACCACGATGCTGACTCCTGAAAGTATCATGCGCATTCCTGATTCTTCTGTACAGCACCTTGGTGCACCTGAGCGTGTAAAATTCGAGGCTATGCGTAAGCTTCTCGGTGCCGTCACCGAGGAAGTTGATATGGCGGTTATTACGCCAGGCGCACGAGAACAGATGATTACCGGATCAGGTATCCAGCGCGGAACCTGGAAAGGGGAATTAACCCGCAGCGTATTCCTGTTCAAGTCATTCCCGATCTCTGTTGTTATGCGTCACTGGTCGCGTGCTATGGGTATGCCGTCTGCCGGTGGCCGTGCGGCATACATCGCGACGTTTATCGCCAGCACGACAATTCTTGGTGCACTTTCTCAGCAACTAAACGACATGGCATCAGGCCGGAATCCGCGAGATATGACTGGTGAAGATGCTGCTAAATTCTGGCTTGGTGCGCTGCTGAAAGGCGGTGGTCTTGGGCTGTACGGTGATTTCCTGTTGTCTGATCACACCCGGTACGGAAGCGGCGCACTGGCTTCAATGCTCGGACCGGTGGCTGGCCTGGTCGATGACGTTATCAAAATAGGCCAGGGTATTCCACTGAATGCGGTTGAGGGTAAGAGCGAGCAGACTGGCGGTGATCTGGTTAAGCTTGGCAAAGGCCTGACGCCTGGTGCTAATATCTGGTACCTGAAGGCGGCGCTTGATCATATGATCTTTAACCAGATGCAGGAGTATTTTTCCCCTGGCTATCTGCGTAAGATGGAACAGCGTTCGAAGAAAGAATTCAATCAAACATACTGGTGGCGACCTCAGGATGTTACTCCGCAATAAGGATGTGAAAATGATTTCTTTTATTCTTGTTGTGTTGGCACTCGTCGCACTTGGAGTAATGAACCGTAAAGGCATCATTGAAGATGGGGAATTTGCCGTCGCAGTTGTTTTAATATTATCTGGTATAGCAGGGTACATAGGTTTGTCATAGCATGACTGTGACATGTCACAAGGCCGACATTGCGGCCTTTTCTTTTTCATTATGTGGTTTGCTTTCGTAACTGTTCGGCACAGTAATCGAGATGCGTTTGCAGATCCTGCATGGTCATTTGAGAGCTTGTGACGTAATTCACAAGCGCAACCAGTTCAGCTAACGGTCCGTCAACGTTGAAGCCGTCTTTATCGAGTTCCCGCAGCAACTTCATCAGGTGCGAGTCCTCCACCAGGGATCTAACGCCTACCGGCGTGTGTATTCTTTCTTCAAATCCTTCTTCCAGCGGATGGTGATACTGCCGTTGCATCTCTTCTTCTCCATGCAATCACTGTATAAACATACAGTAGCAGAAGATATCAGGACTATCCAGCATGAAATGCAAATTACCTGTAAGGTAATAAAGTGACTGATTAATACCCAAACGATTCATATAAGGTTTGTTGGGTAATAGAATGATCCAGAGTGCATGCGCGACTGGCGCAAGAGCAATCTGGAGAAAATGACATGACGGTTTCAACCGAAGTTGACCACAATGACTACACGGGTAACGGGGTCACGACATCATTCCCCTATACCTTCCGAATTTTTCATAAGTCTGATCTGGTGGTGCAGGTTGTTGACCTGAGCGAAAACATCACTGAATTAACACTGGACACTGATTATACAGTGACAGGTGCTGGCGGATATTCTGGTGGTAATGTAATACTGATGACTGCACTTACAAGTGGATACCAAATATCCATTTCGCGTGAGTTGCCGGTAACGCAGGAAACCGATCTCCGGAACCAGGGAAAGTTTTTTGCTGAGGTTCATGAGGATGCATTTGATAAACTGACGATGCTGATTCAGCAGGTGCGCAGTTGGTTTTCGCTTGCCCTGCGCAAGCCATCATTTGTGGCAAACTACTACGACGCCATGAATAACTACATCCGCAATATTCATGATCCGTCACGTCCTCAGGACGCTGCAACTAAGAACTACGTCGATACGCTTGGAAGCGAAAATCTTTTACGAACACTTCGCGTTCCTGAGACTATTAATCAACTCCCAGGGGTTGAAGAACGTAAAAACAAAATGCCAGCATTTGACAATGCTGGTAATGCAATTGTTGTTATTCCTCCATCTGGCTCCGCTTCTGACGTTATGATAGAACTGGCTAAACCGACCGGTGCAGGCCATATTGGTACGTCATCAGGTGAAACTGTTCAGCAGGTAATAGACCGCCTTTATCTTCCGAATGATCCCCGCGGATATGGTGCATTAGCAGGCGCAACAGACAATACTATGGCATTCATTCAGGCAACTAATGCCTCACCTGATGGAATTGTCATAAGGGGTGGTATTTATAATGTAAATACCCTTACCATTAATGTACCTATTGAGATTGAACCAGGTTCTGGTATATCAGTAAATAATGGTGAAACAGTAACCATAAATGGAAATGTAAATGCAGGTAACTATAAGATATTTCATGGAGATGGGGCGATTTTATTTAATCCATCACTTGCATTTTCTTCAGAGTATAAAAAATCAACTATATTCTGGTTTGGTGCCACCGGTTCTAAAAAAGAAACTACTTGTTCTGTTTCATCTGGTAGTCATGAGGTGGTTCTGTCCAATGCGGAAGACTTCGAAAATGGTCAGAGCATATCCATTGAGCATGCAGGATCTCCTAGTTTACTAACGCCACCTACTTCTATTACTGTTTCTGCATCAGGCCTTAACAGACAGGGCCCCACTGGAAGCACTGTGTACTCTTACAAGGTTTCATCTGTTGATGAAGATGGATCTGTCAGTGCGGCAAGCGACGCTGTAACAATTACAGATGGAAACGATACGCTTGGAAAGATATCACCACTTATCAGAGGTCTGGCTTTTAATGTTGTTAGATGGGACTCAACTATAAACAAGGCTGCCGTATGGAGAAGTAAAAGCGGTGGACCTTATCAACTTATCGGCGTGTTCGGCATGGGGCAATCAGACTCCATTGCAAATGGTGTTATGGATGCTGGACTTCCTGAGATATCAATTCCGTGGGTTCCATCTCAGCCTCCTTCCAATCCTTTAAACAAGAGATTAGTAACAACGATTATATATGGTGGCGGAACAAATAGCATAACAATCGCAGAGGCACCATCCACTTCGAATTCTACAATGAAATTAAGGCATGATGATACTGATGCAATAATGAAGGCAATGCGGTCTTCAACGCATCTTTACATCCCATCTGGTAATTATAATGTATCATCAATTTCAGTTCCTGATAATATTTTATCTCTCACAGGAGATTTCAGTCATTCAAAATTAATAGGGTGGGGAGCTCTTGACGCTATACTTTCATGTAAGAATATGAATGATTATTTTTATATAAGAGAAATAAAAATATCACCTACTGCATGGCACAATCAGATCGGGATTCTTCTTTATAACTGCAAGCATCCATCAGTAACAAAATGCAATCTGTCTGGTAACTGTTCTTTGTTTCTTAGTGGTTGTTCATTTTCATCTGTAGAAAAAAATACAGTAGACAACTGGATAGACTCTGCAATATTTGACTATAACGGTGATAATAATATCATCGAAAATAATTTTATTAAGCCAGGATGTGATGCAATACCGCAAAATGCAGCGGCTATTCATGGTTTTAATGTAAACTCGTGCGTTTACCAGAATAATGAAACGCTAGGTAAACATGTATATTCAATAAAGATTGAGGCTGGCAATCAAAATACAATTGAATTAAATAAATCTTTCAATTCTTGGGCTGAGTCTTACCACTTATCAGGGTCGTGCTCTGGTAATACCATAACAAGAAATAAGATGTTTGGTGGGGAATTATGCATGGATTATGCTATTTCCATATCAAATGATGACAGGCCTAATGTTGTAATGTATGGTAATGAGATATCTTACAACTATATTTATCAGTGCGGTACTTCAGCTATAGCTGTTTGTGAATTTGGTGGAGTTAATCCAAATATATCTTACACGATAATTAAGGGTAACACCGTTTTTGGAGCAAACCAGAACAACCAACCAGAAACCCCTGATATTTACATCGAGGGTTCTCATGTACATAACACATATATAAGTAATCACAATTCGTTTAGTCGGCCTAACGTAGATTACATAGTTAAAGAAGTATCAACAAATTATGGCCTGCCTAACAATACTCAGGTTGGACCGTTGTTTGGTGATACAGGAACGGTGGGGTTAGTATTGCTTACAGGAACTGGAAGTTCAAGGCTTTCAGGTGGTGGTACGGGACTTTAAAATCTTAATGAAAAGGGCCGTTTCTGGCCCTTTTATATTTAAAATATTCTACTTAAAGCTTTTCGTGTTATTTTCTTGGCTGGTACTTCAAATGCATAGTAAATTGGAACAGAGATTATAACTGTAACAAAAACAACAACTTCCCATTTGTTAATAATATCATAATATGGGAATACGTACTTATTAAGAAATAATCTTGTTGGTATGTGCAGCAGGTATATGGCATAACTTAGATTGCCAAGCTCTCTAATTACTGGATATCCTGATAATTTGCTTAGAACTCCATCGCCATTATAATTAAAAATAATTAACATTGAAAATGCTATTATTGACAGGAAACCAAAACCAGTAGAGCCGTTAAAAAATATACAAATAAAGACAATTGCCGTAAGCGCAATTTCAAATACAGAACTAATTACCTTCATTCCCTTTATATTTCTAACGAAGTTACTATCCGTTGTACAATACAAAAGGTATCCTATTGTCAGTCCAAAGAACGATCTTATTAATCCTATGTTTGTGAAAATTGATACAGGTTGGATATTTGTATCAAAAGTTGCAACACCAAATGCTGCGCCTGTCCTTTCCATCATAACAAACGAAACTAGTAGTGCAGAGAAAAGAATTGCATGGTATAGCGCTTTGTTTTTAACAGTGCATGATGCTATGAAATAAAGAACAAGAATGTTTAGCCAGAACTCAGCACTCAATGACCATGAAACACCATTCAATCCTGGAGAACCAGTAAAACCTATCTGATGTAAAAGAAATGATTCTGACACAGTTGTCCAGATAAATTCCTGAGAAAGTGGATTTATTTGTAATGTGGCAAATATTGCAATTATTGATAATAAATATAATGGAAATATCCTTGCGATCCTTGATATGACAAAGGCTTTATATTGTATATTTGTTTTTTTTATCTGATGCGTTAGGACGTATCCAGATAATATAAAGAAAAAATCAACTGACATATATGCAGCAATGTCATGATGGACTGAATATGCGATCTTTGTGTGAGCAACGCATACCGCAAATGCAAAGAAAAAACGAAGTAAATCAAGTAGATAGAATCTATTCGAGTTCATGGTTTATCTTGTAATTGATTGAGAGTTTGAATGATTCTATCACCTTTAAGGTAAAAGTGTTAAGTATTCTATTAGGTAATTAAAACCATATATGGTTTATTGTGTATGATGTGATCACCAACTAAGGGGGTTCATTATGCACAGTAAACGGTGGTTGCTATGTCAGCTCAGCTAACCAGTGAGTCTTTAAATCAGTGGCTTAGTATGGGCTCTCTGGCTGCGGTTATCGCCGGAGTTCCTCCCGAGGTGGCTCTTGGTGCTTTATCAGGTGCGGTAATATTTATTACCTCTGCCGTTGAGTATCCAATACGCCGCCGGGTTCTCCTGTCGATGCTCAGCTTCCTCTGCGGGCTTCTCTTCTACAAACCAACTGCATCAATTCTTATCGGCGTAGCCAGCCTGATCCCAACTATCACACAGGATTCATTTGAGAAAGGGATCGTCTTCTCTGCTGGCGCGTTCGTGTCGGCAATCGTCGCAGTACGTATTGGTATCTGGCTCTATCACCGTTCAGACAATCCACGCGATTTAATCCCGGGGAGAAAAGACGATGACAACTCATGAGCTGCTTTTACTGATTGCCAATGCGGTTATCTGTTCTGCGATAGCAATCCGCGTCGGAACCTTCCAGCGTAATGGATCGCAACATCGCCGGTGGGGAGGGTGGATAGCCTACTTCCTTATCGTGGCATCAGCCAGCATCCCCGTCCGCGCCGCATATGCAATCTGGTATCACACACCAATGGCCGCTGATTTATCAGAGGTCATCATCAATGCTGTCATGCTTGCCGCCGTTCTGAAGACGCGCGGTAACGTCGTGCAGATATTCAAAATATCGAGGTCTCAACATGGACATTAACCAGTTCCGGCGCGCTGCCGGTATTACTGAGCAACTGGCCGCGCGCTGGTACCCACATATCACCGCTGCCATGAATGAATTTGGCATTACCAAGCCAGATGACCAGGCGATGTTTATTGCACAGGTCGGGCATGAGTCAGGAGGGTTTGCCCGGTTACAGGAAAACTTCAACTACAGCGTATCAGGACTGTCTGGTTTCATCCGCGCCGGACGTATCACGCCAGACCAGGCCAACGCGTTGGGCCGTAAAACGTATGAGAAGTCTCTTCCGCTGGAACGCCAGCGCGCGATCGCCAATCTGGTGTACAGCAAGCGTATGGGAAACAACGGCCCGGGCGATGGATGGAATTACCGCGGGCGCGGGCTTATTCAGATCACCGGTCTGAACAACTACCGTGATTGCGGTAATGGCCTGAAGGTTGATCTGGTCGCTCAGCCTGAACTGCTGGTGCAGGATGAATACGCGGCCCGCAGCGCGGCGTGGTTCTTCGCCAGTAAAGGTTGCATGAAGTACACAGGTGACCTGGTGCGCGTCACGCAGATTATCAACGGTGGACAGAACGGAATCGACGACCGGCGCGCGCGTTACGGTGCTGCCCGTAAGGCGCTATTATGATCTGGGCATTCATCAAAGCATACTGGAAACAGTTGCTTATCGTGGTGATGCTTGCTGCTCTGGTCGTCGGCGGGCGTTTAGCCTGGGTTAACCATGGTGAAATGCAGTACGAAGCTGGATATGCGCAGGCAAAAGCAGACCGTAAAGCCGAAGATGATAAATCCCGTCAGCACGACGAACAGGAGAAAGCGACCAATGAACGTGAAGCGCAGCGTGCACTCGACAGGGCGCGCAATGATGCTCTTGATGCTGCCGCTCGCGCTGGCAGGTTGCAGCAACAGCTCGTTGCCATCCGTGAGCAGCTCAGGCAGTATAACGCCACTGTCGGCGCTGGGACGTCAGCCGCAGACACCGGAGTTTTGCTTGCCGACGTGCTCAGCAAATCTCTCGAGCGAAACCGACAACTGGCAGAGTATGCTGATCGGGCAGCCGAAGCCGGAAGAGTCTGTGAAAAGCAGTATGATTCGCTGATCAGGTGACATGGCGTTTTTCATGGTACTGATTTCCAATGACGGTATATAAAACGGTATGAAAAATTATTTTTCTTTAAAAGTTGTTGTCAGTCAATTACTTATGTTGTCCGTAAATAATTGAATGGGAATAATAACCTTCCCCTTTGCCTGATTTTACTCTGGCTATTCGCACAAAAACCCTCTGTCTTTACAGAGGGTTTTTTATTTTTGCAGTCAATCGACCAGTTGTAGCTGCGGCTGTGATTGTGATGGGACGTTCTGAACACGGATATCCATCTGCGGATAGGGCAAGTCGATATGGTTGGCATCCATCGCTTCTTTGATGTTTTCCAGTAGATCGTAATACGTGTTCCAGTATTCGCCGTTACGCACCCAAACGCGAACGTAGAAGTTAAGCGATGAGGCGGCAAGTTCGCCCAGACGCACGGTTACGCCGCGACTCTGATCAACGCGTTTATCCTGCTCGATGATATGAGTAATGACGCGTTTCACTTCTGCAATCCGACTCTGATAGCCAACGCCAATCACCAGGTCGATACGACGAAACGGGTGGCGAGAGTAGTTAATAATATTGTCAGAGATGATTTTACCGTTAGGGATCACCACCTCTTTGCTATCAGCGGTGAGTAGGGTAGTTGAGAAAAGATGCACTTTTTCGACTGTCCCGGTGACTGCACCAATTTGTACGATCTCGCCAGCGCGAAATGGACGCAGGGAGACCAGCAGCACGCCAGCCGCAAAGTTGGACAGCGATCCCTGTAGCGCTAGACCGACGGCCAGCCCGGCGGCACCAATGATGGCAATAATGGATGACGTTTCAATGCCGATGCGGCCCAGAGCCGCAACGACAAAAAATGCGAGGATGATGTAGCGGACTAACGCAGTGAAGAACTGGATAATGGTGATATCAACTTTACGCTTTAACAGCAGTTTCTCCAGTCCGCGAGAAAGCAACCGTGAGACGAACTTACCGATAAACAGTAAAATCACGGCGGCAACAATGTTCCATCCAAATTGAATTACTGCATCGCTGTGCCCAGTGATCCACTCTAGACCGCTTCGTATTTTCGGAAATAATGTAAAACCCTGCATCGTATTACCCTGTCGAATGTATAAAAATAAAAGGCTCATATAAATATTCAATTACATTTGATATATAAATGTGCGCACCAGTTATATTAATTAACGCTATTGGTTAGTGGCTATTTGAGCTGTATTTGCGTTTATTATGTCCAATAAACAGAAACATAGAAAATCAGCGTGAATAGTGGGGTGATGAGGAGCGAAAAGATAGTGTAATTGTGCGGAAATCAAAATTGATTGGCTGGGGTGACGTGTGGCGTTATAAAAATAGTGACAGGAGGGAACACAAATCCCTTACCGGATGGTTAACTGTCAGACAATTAGCCATCCGGTAAGGAATCTTGAAGCGTAGAGCTTTACAGCGGTCTTCAAGCGATTAATGTTTATCGATTTGAACAGGGGAAGTCTGTTGTGACAGGCTGCTCTGTTGGGATTCTTTCTTGTCCTGATGGTGGTGCCACGCACCGATAGCAGAGTAGACGAAGCGTCCAAAGAAGAAGAGGAAGCTGATAAGCAGTACGATCCGGATCATGCGACTGTTAAATCGGTGTCGTTTTCGTAGGCTGGTAACCTGGCTCACAAAGGGTTCCTTAAAGTGTACCCAACAATGGGCGATGCTTACATTAAGGCACACTGTGAGGGAATGGTCAATTCATCATTATGTAAAAATGCATCAGTTGTTTTATCTTCTTATGTTATGAAAGATAATTTTATTATTTGCATTAATAATGAATTAACGATAACAAAAGAGGAAAAAGGTAATAAATGATTAATGGGTCCTATTTTTCTTGATATATGTCAAACGCCCTATTCAGGTGATAACTAAAATTAATGAATCATTATGATGTGTTGTACATCATTGCTTTAAAGTCAGGTGGGATACCTGTCTGAATACCCCATAAGGAGGTGAGGGACTCTACTGAGCATCTATGAAAATCAATAAAAAGTATATTGTTATTAGAGACCAATGGTGGGCATTACCTCTCATCTTACCCTCCCTGTTGTTGCCTTTACTGAGTTGTGTGAACACCTACGCGCATATTAGTACGGGGAACGTCGTTCTTTTTTATCTACCTTTAGCGCTGATGATTAGCCTGATGCTCTTTTTTGGCTGGGCCGCATTACCGGGAATTATCATTGCGATCGGCTGGTATAAACTCCCCCAGGTTGGCGTGTTTGAAACAGTGTCAATCATTGCACACTTTGTCGTAACGATTGTTCTCAGTTGGGGTGGATATCGGGTGTTTGCCCCCCGACGGAACAACGTGGCTCACGGTGACTCGCATCTGATGTTTCAGCGTATATTTTGGCAGGTTTTCTGTCCGGCAACGCTGTTCCTGGTACTCTTTCAGTTTGCCGCGTTTGTTGGCGTGTATACGAGCAAATCCGGCATGATGGGCGTCATGCCTTTTAATACCACCACATTGATCAATTATCAGGCCTTACTGACGGGAAACCTTGTGGGTATTCCGCTATGTTATTTTATCATTCGGGCAATACGGAACCCTTTTCACCTGCGCGGCTATTTTTCTCAGTTAAAACAGCAGTTTGATAATAAAGTCTCGAAGACGGAGTTTGCAGCGTGGTTGACAGTATTGACGACGTTGATGACGCTGTTGTGTATGCCGTTAAATGAAAATAGCTCGATATTCAGTACGAATTATACCTTATCCCTGTTATTGCCCGTCATGCTGTGGGGGGCAATGCGTTACGGCTATCGACTTATTTCACTGATGTGGGCGGTCATACTCATTACGGGAATACATCATTATCAGAGCTACATGCCCTGGTACTCAGGTTACGATACGCAGCTGGCGATCACCTCGTCGAGCTATCTTGTTTTCTCCTTTATCGTAAATTACATCGCCGTGCTGGCAACGCGTCAGAGAGCCGTTACCCGACGTACATATCGTCTGGCGTATTTTGATCCTATGGTGCATCTTCCAAATCTGCGCGCGTTGAACCGGGAGCTGAATAAGTCGCCCTGGTCCGTGCTCTGTTTCTTGCGGATCCCTGGCATGGAACCACTGGTCAAAAATTATGGGATCATGTTACGTATCCAGTACAAGCAAAGAATCGCTCACTGGATAGCGCCCTTTCTGGAACAGGATGAGTACGTCTTTCAGCTATCGGGTAATGACCTTGTCCTGCGGTTTAACACCGAGTCCCACCAGCAGCGCATTGAGGCATTGGATCAGCACATCAAGCAATTCCGCTTTGTCTGGGATGGTATGCCTTTACAGCCACAGGTGGGGATCAGTTATTGCTATGTTCGCTCTCCGGTTAATCATATCTACCTGTTATTGGGCGAACTTAGCACCATTGCCGAACTTTCCCTTGCCACCAATACGCCTGAAAATTTGCAACGTCGTGGTGCCATGCACCTGCAGCGGGACCTGAAAGATAAAGTGGTGATGATGAATCGGCTACAGCAGGCGCTGGAGCACAATCGCTTTTTCCTGATGGCACAGCCCATTTATGGTGTGCGTGGCGATGTGTACCATGAAATCCTGCTGCGTCTGAAAGGGGATGACGATGAAATCGTTACGCCGGATTGTTTCTTACCCGTCGCGCATGAGTTCGGTTTGTCCTCCAGCATCGATCTGTGGGTCATCGAGAATACGTTGAAATTTATGGCTCAGAATCGGGAGAGAATGCCAGCCCGTCGCTTTGCTATTAATTTATCGCCTACCTCGGTGTGTCGCGCCCGACTGCCGACCGACATCGCGCAATTGCTGGCGAAATATAAGATTGAAGCCTGGCAACTGGTCTTTGAGGTAACGGAAAGCAATGCCTTAACCAATGCCGAGCAAGCGCAGGCAACGCTGCTGCAATTGCAGTTACTTGGCTGTCAGATAGCGATTGATGATTTTGGCACCGGCTATGCCAGCTATGCGCGACTGAAAAATGTGAGCGCCGATATCCTGAAAATTGACGGCAGCTTTATTCGCAATATTGTTTCGAATAGCCTCGACTACCAAATTGTGGCATCGATTTGTCACCTGGCGCGAATGAAAAAAATGATGGTGGTGGCGGAGTATGTCGAAAGCGAAGAAATACGCAGCGCGGTGGTTTCTTTAGGAATTGATTATATGCAGGGCTATCTGATCGGTAAGCCGCAGCCGCTGCATGAGATTTTGCAAGAACAGGTGCCAGAAATTCTGGCACCTGTAGAAGCGTTATGCGGCGATATCGGGTGAGCGTTCTTCTTCAATTTTAAGCCGCCAGCCCGTTACGGCTTCCCAGTATTGCTGCTCTTTTTCCAGATCGAGCAAAACCAGCGCGTTCTGGCTGAACCAGTCATGCGGGAAGCGCAATGTCCAGTGGTTCTCGTCGGTGATAAGCGTCAGCGTCGGCGGCGTGGTCGTCGCCTGGCGCTGGTTGTTCAGCAAGACACCCAGACGTAGCAGCTGGATAAGCGGCAGGAACTGTTTCTTCTTAAATAACGCAAAGCGTGGCAGATCGTCGAGCTTAACGGCTTTGCGATGGTAGCGAACCAATGTCGCCATCATCAACTGCTGTTCCTGGTTAAAACCCGGGAGGTCACTGTTTTGCAGAATGTAAGCCGAGTGGCGGTGCAGGCCACTGTGGTTGATGTTCAATCCCACCTCATGCAGCATGGCGGCCCATCTGAGTAATGCTTCCAGCTGCGGGTTCGCCAGCTTAGGCTGCTGCGCATGCCACTGCTCATACATTTGCATAGTGGTTTCCAGCACGCGGCGCGCCTGTTCGCTGTCGATGTTGTACTGGTTTGCCAGGCTGCTGGCGGTACGGCTGCGTACATCCTGATGGCGGAAGCGACCTTCCATTTCATACAGTACACCTTCCCGAAGTGCACCATCAGAAAGGCGCAGCTCACGTATTGCCAGCGCATCAAAAACACCGCACAGGATAGCCAGTCCGGGGACAAAAACCGCTTTCCGCTCCTCGGACAGCCCCGGCATGCTGAGTGCTGAAAAAGAGGTGTACTTCAGGACTTCGCTGGTCAACATCTCCAGGCGTTCAGGGGTAATAAAACCGTCTTTTTCACCCATCTCCAGCAGCACCTCGTGCGCCGCTTTAATGGTGCCTGAGGCGCCCATCGCCACATTCCAGCCCTGAATTCGAAACTGCCAGGTTAAGGTTTCCAGTTTTTGCGCTGCCGCCATGCGGGCGCGCTGGAAGTTTTCCCGAGTGATAATGCCGCCCGGGAAATACATCTGGGCAAAGCTGACGCAGCCCATCCGACGGCTCTCGACTAGTTTAGGCTCGAAATCTTCACCGATCACCAGTTCGGTAGACCCGCCGCCGATATCTATCACCAGCTTACGGCCTTTCTCCGGCTGCGTATGTTCCACGCCCATAAAAATCAGTCGGGCTTCTTCGTTACCGGAAATAATTTCGATCGGGTAGGGGATGACCTTTTCTGCGCGCTTGAGAAAATCAGGGGCATTTAGCGCCTGACGCAGCGTATGGGTCCCCACAATACAGACGCTTGATGGGGGGAAGCCCTGCAGTCGTTCCGCGAACAATGACAAACAGCTTAATCCACGCTCCATGGCTTCTTCGCTCAGCTTATTGTCTTCGCCGAGTCCATCCGCCAGATGTACGCGTTGTTTTAGTCGCCCTATAATTTGCATCGCTCCGTCAACTACGCGGGCAATAACCATATGGAAACTGTTTGAACCCAGGTCGACCGCAGCAAATTCCTGCGGTCGTGGTGACTTGTCGTGTATTGGCATAGCGTTTATCCGTCATACTTCAAGTTGTGTATGTGTTGGCTGCATTCGTTCACCCCAGTCACTTACTGGCGTAAGTTCCCGGGGATTCTCTCATTTTCCGCCTTCCCACAACTTGAATTATTTAGGCTAGTGTCAGGTTGCTCGAGTGATTTGATGTAGTCATAAATCGCTAACTGCGACTGAACCTTACGGCGGTTTCCACGTGGCACGTAGCGATTACTCAGTTCTTTATCAATGTAACGGGCTTTTACCGTATCGCTGAACAGGATCTCGATAATATCCAGCACGCGCTGCTTGAGGTGTGGATCCAGCAGCGGTGTGGCGACTTCGATACGATAATCGATGTTTCTTGTCATCCAGTCCGCCGAGGACAGGTATACCTGTTTATCGCCGCCATTCTCGAAGATATAGACCCGGTCATGTTCAAGATAGCGGTCAACGATGCTGATCACGCGAATATTATCACTGATGCCTTCCAGATTCGGGATCAGGGAGCACATTCCGCGGATCAGCAAATTAACCGGTACGCCCGAACTGGACGCCGCATAGAGTCGATCAACGAGGCCCTTATCGACCAGGTTGTTCAGTTTTAGCGTAATGCCGGAAGAGCGCCCCTGCTGTGCATTGGCGATCTCTTTGTCGATCATCGCGTACAGCAGACGTCGCGAGTTCTGCGGGGAAACCAACAGATAATCAAAGGTCACCGGACGATACGGGTTTTCGATAAAGTTGAACACCCGACGCACTTCGTTGGTAATGCGCGAATCGGCGGTAAGCAAAGAATAGTCGGTATACAGTCGCGCCGTTTTTTCGTTGAAGTTCCCGGTCCCGATATGGGCGTAGCGCACCACCTCGTCGCCTTCTTTACGTGAGATAAGGAACAGCTTGGCGTGAATTTTCAGACCCGGTGCGGAGAAGATGACGTGCACGCCGGCTTCGGTCAGACGCTTGGCCCAATGAATGTTGGCTTCTTCATCAAAGCGCGCCTGTAACTCGACGACCACGGTCACTTTTTTACTGTTGTGGGCCGCATGGATCATTGCGTCGATGATGCGGGAGTCTTTTGCCACGCGGTAGATATTGATCTTTATAGCCAGCACGCTCGGGTCAAACGAGGCCTGGCGCAGCAGTTCAAGGACGTGCTCAAAAGTATGATACGGATAATAGAGCAGCACATCGCGTTCGCGGATGGCATCAAATCCGTTACGGAACTTTTCGTTATCAAACCAGATATGGCGCAGGCGAGGCAGCGGCTTGTTCACCAGGTTGGCTTTGCCAACGTTGGGGAAATTAATAAAGTCTTTAAAGTTATGGTAACGCCCGCCGGGGACGATCGAATCGTAGCGAGAGATCGTCAGTTTTTCACGCAGGATTTCGACCAGCGCATTGGGCATATCACGCTGATAGACAAAGCGCACAGGCTCTGCGGTCAGACGCTGCTTCAGGCTGGACGACATCAGCTCCATCAGGCTGGATTCCATCTCGTGCACCAAATCGTATTCGGCGTCGCGGGTCATTTTCATCGAATAGGCATTCAGCGTATCGTAATCAAAGAACCCTTTGAAAATGTCATCAAGGCAATAACGCAGGATGTTGTCTAGCAGGATCATGGGCTTGCGACGTCGCGGCGTTTCCGGCGGCAGATTTACAAAGCGGGGAACCTTGTCAGACGGAATTTCCAGTAGCGCATAGCGAATGGTATCACCACGGATGATCTCTACGGCCAGATAGGTATAGTCGTCCTTCAGAAACTGGACTAAATCTGTCTCGCGGTTAATCAGGATCGGCGTAATGTGCTGGCGAAGATATTGCTTGAAGTAATGACGCAACCAGCTCTGCTGATTGGCCGACAGTTGGCGCTCATTGATTAAGAATATCTGATTGCGCGCCATCTCCAGCAGTAATTCATTGTACAGGCCATCGAACTCCTGATCGGCTTTCAGTACGCGGGCCTGGATTTTGCCTAACAGATGGCGGGAGTGAGAGTTAGAACCCTGCTCTTCGCTAATAATGATGCGGCGTTTTAGTTCGGCAAAACGAACTTTATAAAACTCGTCGAGGTTATTGGAATAGATGCCCAGAAAACGCATCCGTTCAATCAACGGGTTTGACTTATCAGCAGCTTCCTGCAGGACGCGTTCGTTGAACGCTAACCAACTAAGCTCTTTCTCGATGTATAGCTTTTCCTGACCCATTAATACTTTTACTCCGTTTCATTCACGGGACACTACGTGATCATTATGGCGAGCACGACTGGCATGTGCCAGAAAAAATGAGGGGAATTGCAGGATGTAGGCCGGATAAGACGCTTTAGCGTCACCATCCGGCATAAAAGCCCACATGAGTGCCGGATGGTGGTGTGAATGCCTTATCCGACCTACGAGGCTGGGAGGTTATTTTATGCTTCGTCGGCTGCGTAGCCTTGTGGTGGAAGGCGAATGCCGTCCAGCCAGGCTGCGTTATCGCGCATTTGCAGACGACCATCGACAAACCAACCGACCACCAGCGGATAGATGGCATGTTCCTGGGCCTGAACGCGTGCCGTCACGTCATCTTCGCTGTCGCCGTCAAACACCGGCACTTTCGCCTGCAGAATAACCGGCCCACCGTCCAGTTCGTCAGTGACAAAATGAACGGAGGTTCCGTGTTCTTCATCACCGTTTTCCAGCACCTGACGATGTGTATGCAGGCCGGGATATTTGGGCAACAGAGAAGGGTGGATATTCAGCAAGCGTTCGGCATAGTGGGCGACAAACGCCGGGCTGAGGATACGCATATACCCGGCCAGTACCACGACGTCCGGCGCATAGGCATCGATCTCTTGTATTAGCTGGCGATCAAAGGCTTCACGGCTGGCAAACTGGCTTGCCTCCAACGAATGAGCCGGAATGCCTGCTTCGCGTGCACGTTCAAGGCCGAACGCGTCGGCCTTATTACTGAATACTGCACGTAGGGTGCCCTTGATTTTTTTCTGTTTGCAGGCGTCAATGATCGCCTGCAAATTGCTTCCGTTACCGGAAATGAGCACCACTATATTTTTCATTCAATGACCACACGCTGTTCGGAATCAGACGCTTTGATGATACCGATTCTCCACGCGTTTTCACCTTTTTCATTCAGCAGCGCAAGAGCATTGTCCACTTCAGCTTCTGGCAGAGCGATAACCATGCCTACGCCGCAGTTGAAGGTGCGATACATCTCGTGCTGACTGACGTTACCCGCTGTTTGCAGCCAGTTAAAGACGGCTGGCCATTGCCAGGAGGATTCATCGATTACGGCCTGGGTGTTGTCAGGCAAGACGCGTGGGATATTTTCCCAGAAACCGCCGCCGGTCAGGTGGGCAATTGCGTGCACGTCAACCTTCTCAATCAGCTCCAGAATGGATTTCACATAAATGCGGGTAGGCGCCAGCAGATGATCGGCCAGTGATTTGCCTTCCAGTTCGGTTGTTTCCGGGTCACAGCCGCTGACTTCGACAATTTTACGCACCAGGGAATAACCATTGGAATGCGGGCCGCTGGAGCCAAGCGCAATCAGCACATCGCCATCAGCCACTTTTGAGCCGTCGATGATTTCTGATTTCTCAACCACGCCTACGCAGAAACCGGCCACATCGTAATCTTCACCGTGATACATCCCCGGCATTTCAGCGGTTTCACCCCCAACCAGCGCACAGCCGGACTGCAGGCAACCTTCGGCAATACCGGCGATCACGCTGGCAGCGGTATCGACGTCCAGCTTACCCGTGGCATAGTAGTCGAGGAAAAACAGCGGTTCAGCGCCCTGCACCACGAGGTCGTTGACGCACATCGCCACCAGGTCAATACCGATGGTGTCGTGGCGCTTCAGATCCATCGCCAGACGCAGTTTTGTACCTACGCCGTCAGTGCCGGAAACCAGTACCGGTTCACGATATTTTTGCGGCAATGCGCACAGCGCACCGAAGCCACCCAAACCACCCATAACTTCCGGGCGACGGGTTTTCTTTACTACGCCTTTGATTCGATCGACCAGAGCATTCCCTGCGTCAATATCAACACCGGCATCTTTGTAGCTAAGAGAGGTTTTATCGGTCACTGCCTGGTTCCCCACGTGTTTACTTGCAGTAAAAGTTAAATTCGGCGCAATTCTAACAGGGAAAGCAAACGTTTGCGAGTCTGCTCTGCATCGGCTTTTTTCTGCCGTTTTTTTCAGCGATTTACATTCACATACGTCTTTATTTGACCTAAACCACGAAAAAGAAACCGGGTTCAGCCTGGTGCTTGAAACCGGATGACGTAATGCACAGTATCTTAATGAAACCGGTTTCTGTTTTCATCAGCAGTGATGAAATTAACGGTGACCACACGTCAAAAGGAAGGATCATTAATGAATATCGCAGCATTCGATATTGGTGGTACGGCATTAAAAATGGGCGTGATTAGCGAACAGGGCGAATTGCGGGAAAAGGGCAAGCTGTCAGTGCCTGACTGCGATGGAGACAAAATTTTGCAGGGCATGCTGGACTGGGTTGCAGCCCATCCTGACTGCGAGGGCATCGCCATTAGCGCTCCGGGTTATGTCAATCCGACTACCGGCTATATCGAAATGGGCGGAGCGATTCGCCAGTTTGACCATTTTGCACTCAAAGCATGGCTGGAAGAGCGTACCGGGGTGCCGGTGACGGTTGAAAATGATGCGAACTGTGTCGCGCTTGCTGAGCGTTGGCAGGGGAAAGTAGCCGGTATCGACAATTTCCTTGTTCTGACCATCGGGACGGGGATCGGCGGGGCGATTTTCTGCAACAACCAACTGGTGCATGGCGCGCGTTTTCGTGCTGGTGAATTTGGTTATATGCAAACCGCCCGACCCGGAACACGTGATGTCAGACGCTATTCGATGAATGAAAATTGCACCCTGCGCGTTTTACGTCATCGCTATGCGGAACATATCGGGAGCGCACTGGAAGACGTCTCGGGCGAAGATGTTTTTGATCGCTACGACGACGGAGACCCTGTCTGCCAGCGTTTAGTCACTGAGTTTTTTAACGACCTCGGCACGGGTCTTTATAACCTCGTTAATGTGTTCGATCCGCAGGTGATATTAATCGGTGGCGGCATTGTTGAACGCCCTGGATTCCTGTCGCTGTTGCGTCATCATTTGGCCTGGTTCGGTATTGCGCAATATATCGATATCGTCAGCCACGGCAACGACGCCGGGTTGTACGGTGCCGTTTACCATTTCAATCAGCAAAACAGAACGGTATAGGAGCTAACATGTCTGGATTTAAAGCAAATTTCATGTGGGGGGGCGCGGTTGCTGCTCACCAACTGGAAGGCGGCTGGCAGGAAGGGGGAAAGGGGATTAGCGTTGCTGATGTGATGACGGCGGGGGCAAATGGTGTCGCTCGCGAAATTACCGATGGCGTGCTACCAGGGAAATATTACCCCAACCATGAGGCTATTGATTTTTACCATCGCTACCAGGACGACATTAAGCTGTTTGCCGAAATGGGGTTTACCTGCTTTCGCACGTCAATTGCCTGGACCCGTATTTTCCCACAGGGTGATGAAACGCAGCCAAATGAAGCGGGCCTGCAATTCTATGACGATCTGTTCGATGAATGCCTGAAATACGGTATTGAGCCGGTGGTTACGCTGTCGCATTTTGAGATGCCGTACCATCTGGTGAAGGAATATGGCGGCTGGCGTAATCGTAAGTTGATTGATTTCTTTGTCCGTTTTGCCGAGGTGGTCTTCACCCGCTTCCAGCATAAAGTGAAGTACTGGATGACGTTCAATGAGATCAATAACCAGGCTAATTTCCACGAAGATTTTGCACCGTTTACCAACTCCGGCTTGAAGTACCAGCCAGGCGAAGACCGTGAGCCGGTAATGTATCAGGCTGCACACTACGAACTGGTAGCGAGTGCTCTGGCGGTAAAAGCGGCGCGTGAGATTAATCCCACGCTGCAAATTGGCTGCATGATTGCCATGTGCCCGATTTACCCGCTGACCTGTGCGCCTGACGATATAATGATGGCGATGAACGTCATGCATCGCCGTTACTGGTTTACCGATGTCCATGTGCGTGGCAAATATCCGCAGCATATTCTCAACTACTTTGAACGTCGGGGATTTGAGCTGGATATTACCGAGGAGGACCGTCAGGCGCTGACTCAGGGCTGTGTTGACTATATTGGTTTCAGTTATTACATGTCCTTTGCCACGCAGGCTTCAGCGGAGAATCCGCAACTGGAGTATGACGAAACGAAAAGCCTGGTCTCCAACCCCTATGTGCAAAAATCGGACTGGGGCTGGCAGATTGATCCGGTCGGCCTGCGCTACTCGCTAAACTGGTTCTGGGATCATTATCAACTCCCGCTGTTTATCGTAGAAAATGGGTTTGGTGCCATCGATATGCTGGAAAGCGATGGGACGGTGAACGATCAGTACCGCATTGACTACCTGGCGGCCCACATCAGTGAGATGAAAAAAGCCGTGGTGGAAGATGGCGTCGATTTAATGGGCTATACGCCGTGGGGGTGTATTGATTTAGTGTCCGCCGGGACGGGCGAAATGAAAAAACGCTATGGTTTTATCTACGTCGATAAAAATAATGACGGTAGTGGGACATTAGCACGCTCGCCTAAGAAATCTTTTTCATGGTATCAGCACGTCATTCAGACCAATGCTGAATTTTTATAGAATTCAATGGATTGATGCTCAGCCCCGTCCAGCGTGCGGGGCGTGTCTTATACTCATTTTTCAGACGTAAATGACTTTGGTTGATCCATATCAAGCGTATGCAGTGTTGCGCCAGAGAGGAAAAGCGGTATAATCCGGCGATTTTTTTTGTGGTTGCCACTCGTCTGAGGAAAGGAGAAGAGTATGAAGATCGTGGAAGTCAAACACCCACTCGTCAAACACAAGCTGGGATTGATGCGTGAAAACGACATCAGCACTAAACGCTTTCGTGAACTCGCCTCGGAAGTTGGCAGCCTGCTGACTTATGAAGCAACCGCTGGTCTGGAAACCGAAAAGGTGACCATTGAAGGCTGGAATGGTCCGGTTGAAGTCGACCAAATCAAAGGTAAAAAAATCACCGTTGTACCAATCCTGCGTGCGGGCCTGGGTATGATGGAAGGCGTACTGGAAAACGTCCCGAGCGCGCGTATCAGCGTGGTGGGCATGTACCGTAACGAAGAGACGCTGGAGCCGGTACCGTACTTCCAGAAACTGGTGTCTAACATTGACGAGCGCATGGCGCTGATCGTTGACCCGATGCTGGCCACCGGTGGTTCCGTTATTGCTACCATCGACCTGCTGAAAAACGCGGGTTGCAGCAGCATTAAAGTGCTGGTGCTGGTTGCTGCGCCAGAAGGTATCGCTGCGCTGGAAAAAGCGCACCCGGATGTTGAGCTGTATACCGCATCTATCGACCAGGGGCTGAACGAGCACGGATACATTATTCCGGGACTCGGCGATGCCGGCGATAAGATTTTTGGTACCAAGTAAATGAATAAATAAAAAGAAGCCGACTTTAAGAGTCGGCTTTTTTTTGAATAAAACAACCCATCGCTACTCAAACACAATACTCAGAGGAAAACACTATGACGCGCCGTGCTATCGGGGTGAGTGAAAGACCGCCGCTTTTACAGACAATCCCGCTTAGTTTGCAGCACCTGTTCGCCATGTTTGGCGCCACGGTACTGGTGCCAGTCCTGTTTCATATCAACCCAGCCACCGTCCTGCTGTTTAACGGCATTGGTACGCTGCTGTATCTCTTTATCTGTAAGGGGAAAATCCCAGCGTATCTGGGGTCCAGCTTTGCCTTTATCTCTCCGGTACTGCTGCTACTGCCGTTAGGGTATGAAGTGGCGCTCGGCGGTTTTATCATGTGTGGCGTGCTGTTCTGTCTGGTTTCTTTCATCGTGAAGAAAGCAGGTACCGGTTGGCTGGATGTGATGTTCCCGCCTGCGGCTATGGGCGCAATCGTTGCCGTCATCGGCCTTGAGCTGGCCGGTGTTGCGGCGGGGATGGCAGGCTTGCTGCCAGCTGAAGGACAAATGCCGGATTCTAAAACCATTATCATTTCGATGGTGACGCTGGGCGTAACGGTATTTGGTTCGGTACTGTTCCGCGGCTTTATGGCGATTATCCCGATTCTGATTGGTGTGCTGGCGGGTTATGCGCTCTCGTTCGTGATGGGCGTTGTGGATACCACACCCATTGCCGAAGCCCACTGGTTTGCTCTGCCGACCTTCTACACGCCGCGTTTTGAATGGGTGGCTATTCTGACCATCCTGCCTGCGGCGCTGGTGGTGATTGCCGAACACGTAGGACACCTGGTGGTGACCGCCAATATCGTGAAGAAAGATTTAATTCGCGATCCCGGCTTGCACCGCTCGATGTTCGCCAACGGCCTGTCGACGGTGATCTCCGGCTTCTTTGGTTCCACGCCTAACACCACTTATGGTGAGAACATCGGCGTCATGGCTATTACCCGCGTGTACAGTACCTGGGTCATTGGCGGGGCGGCAATTTTTGCTATTCTGCTTTCATGTGTGGGCAAACTGGCCGCCGCGATTCAGATAATCCCGCTGCCGGTTATGGGCGGTGTCTCACTGCTGTTGTACGGGGTGATTGGTGCGTCCGGTATCCGCGTGTTGATCGAATCAAAAGTTGATTACAACAAAGCACAAAACCTGATCCTGACCTCGGTGATTCTGATCATCGGCGTGAGCGGTGCGAAGGTTCACATTGGTGCGGCTGAGCTGAAAGGCATGGCGCTGGCGACCATTGTCGGCGTTGCCCTGAGCCTGATCTTCAAAGTGATTAGCTTGCTGCGTCCGGAAGAAGTTGTCCTTGACGCTGAAGATGCTGACAGACCGCAACACTAAGTCTCTGACCGGGCGGCATCGCTGCCCGGTTCTATCGCGACGTATTTCTGTGGTAAACTCAACGCGATTTTATGAAATCCTGGGTTGAGGTATCTCTGAACACACCGGCACAGCTCTCTTTGCCACTTTATCTTCCTGACGATGAAACCTTCGCAAGTTTCTGGCCGGGGGATAACTCCTCTTTACTGGCCGCGCTGCAAAACGTGCTGCGTCAGGAACATAGCGGGTATATCTATCTCTGGTCGCGTGAAGGCGCGGGCCGTAGTCATTTGCTGCACGCAGCCTGTGCCGAGCTTTCTCAGCGCGGGGATGCCGTCGGCTATGTCCCGCTGGATAAGCGTACGTGGTTCGTACCGGAAGTGCTTGATGGCATGGAACATCTCTCGCTGGTGTGCATTGATAACATCGAATGCGTGGCCGGGGATTCCCTGTGGGAAATGGCGATCTTCGATCTCTACAACCGCATTCTGGAATCAGGGAAAACGCGCCTGCTGATCACTGGCGATCGTCCACCAAGACAGCTTAATCTCGGACTGCCGGATCTGGCTTCTCGTCTGGACTGGGGGCAAATCTACAAACTTCAGCCGCTCTCGGATGAAGATAAGCTTCAGGCATTGCAATTACGCGCCAGATTGCGCGGATTCGAACTGCCGGAGGATGTGGGCCGCTTCCTGCTAAAGCGTCTGGATCGCGAAATGCGCACGTTGTTTATGACCCTGGATGAGCTGGATCATGCGTCGATCACCGCTCAGCGCAAGCTGACCATTCCGTTCGTCAAAGAGATTCTGAAGCTGTAAGCACCGCAGCCGGAAAGACTGCGGTGCATCACATTAGCCGACGATATCCAGCACCTGCTCCGGCGGACGCCCAATTCGCGCTTGACCGTTGGCCACCACAATCGGACGTTCCATCAGTTTCGGGTTTTCCACCATCGCCTGAATCAGCGCCTCTTCACTCAGAGTCTCGTCCGCCAGGTTGAGCGATTTATAGAGATCTTCTTTCTGGCGCATCAGCTCACGCGCGCTGGACATGCCCAGCATCTGCAGCAGATTACGCAAAGTGGCTGCGTCTGCGGGAGTGTCGAGATACAGCACTACTTCCGGCTCCACGCCGTTGGACTTCAGTAGTTCCAGTGTCTCACGGCTCTTTGAGCAACGTGGGTTATGGTAGATTTTAATCGCGTCTGACATGACTTCTCCTTGCATAGCAAAACTGCCGGATGGCGGATAAGACGCAACAGCGTCACCATCCGGCAAGTATTCAATAGTTACATCTTCGTGTACGGTTTAAAGCGCTCTTGCAGCTGGCGTAGCTGGTCAATACGGGCATCGTACCTTGCCTGCTGCTGGCTTCCCAGCTTCACCTGTGAACTTGCGCTGCTGAGCATAGAAATGGCCTGGTCAAGACGTCCCGCCAGCGCATAGCCTTCTGCGCGCGCCGCCAGTTCCTGATCGCGGTTATTCAGCGTTGCTTCCGTTTGTGCTAACAGATCCCAGCCGTTGCCGTCATCCTTATGATTAAACGTATAACGATTCAGGATGGTAGCGGCCTCTTTGGCCTGACCGGCCTGTAAATAGGCATTCGCCAGGTTAAGCTGCAATACCGGATTAACGCGCAGGTCGCGGGCGTTTTTCAGGCGATTAATTGCATCGCCGGTTTTCTTCTGACCGAGATCGATATCGGTCGCCAGGTCGAGATACCAGGCATTGTTCGGATCGGCAGACAGCAGCGGCTGTAGCGCTTTACGCGCCTCGTCGTATTTACTGTCTTCCATTGCTTGTAACGCGCGGCCATATTGCGCCGCCCGTTGCTCGCGGACGTTGCCTTTTGCCCAGTTATCCAGCAGGTCGCTGCTCAACTGGTTGCGACCCGAATTATACATGCCGAGGGTTCGCGCTTTTGCCAGGTAAAAATCTTCCGAGGATTGCACCACCGTCGGTCGCATCTGGTTAGCACGGTTACGCGCATCCGCCAGACGGCTTTCTGGCAGGGGGTGTGTCAGCAGAATTTCAGGCGGGCGCGTGGAATAGCGCGCCTGGTCGAGCAGTTTTTCCAGAAACGTCGGCATAGCCTGCGGATCAAATCCTGAGCGTTGCAGGACCTGAATACCGATACGGTCCGCTTCCTGTTCATTTTGCTGCGTAAAGCTGATCATCCCCTGACGGGTGCCGGCCAGCGTACCGGTCAGTGCTGCCATCCCCGCCTGCGGACTGGCCATCGCCAACAGAATAGAACCCAGAGCCCCCACCCAGGTCAGCGGGGCCGAGCGCTTTTGGTCTTCCATGGCGCGTGCCAGGTGGCGCTGCGTGACGTGAGAAATTTCGTGCGCCATGACCGACGCCAGCTGGCTTTCGTTATCGGAATAGCGGAAAAGCGCAGAGTGCAGCACAACGTTGCCGCCAAAGAAGGCAAAGGCGTTTATTTCATCGTTATTAATCAAAAAGAAATGGAAGGGGGTTTTGACGGAGTCCGCGTGTGAGACCAGACGCATCCCCAGAGAATTAATGTATTGGGTCAGCAAAGGGTCGTTAATTAACGGCGCACTGCCGCGCAGCTGACGTACGTAATAGTCGCCCATCTGCATTTCCTGCCCGATGGAAAGCGTGCTCCCTGCTGAGGTTCCCATATCCGGTAGGGTGTCCGCAGTGTCAGCAAATGCGGGCGCGACCTGACCGATGGTCAGTGCAGCAATGAGGGTAGCAACCAGGTTTTTTTTCAACTGCCTGAACATAACCTCTGTCCTGTATTCTTTTTTGAGATAGCCATTTGACCCATGCTGTGAAGTATCGTTCACCCTCAGACAGCTTTGGGAGTGTAACTGCGAAATTCGACGATGAACACCCAGGAAAAATGTCTTTTCACTTTGCGTAAACCGCTATAAAAAGCGAAGTCTTTTTTGTGACATTTCGATACAATTCGGGATCGCAATCCCGCTATTGAGGTTCATGGAAGGGTTTTATGCTCGAAATGTTGATGCAATGGTATCGCCGCCGCTTTAGCGACCCTGAGGCTATTGCCTTGCTGATTATTCTGGTTGCCGGTTTTGGCATCCTTTTCTTCTTTAGTGGGCTGTTAGCACCGCTGCTGGTTGCCATTGTGCTGGCTTATCTGCTGGAATGGCCCACCGTGCGGCTGGAAAATATCGGCTGTTCAAGGCGTTGGGCGACATCCATTGTACTGGTGGTGTTCGTCGGTATTCTGCTGCTGATGGCGTTTGTGGTAATGCCGGTCGCGTGGCAGCAGGGGATCTACCTGATTCGTGATATGCCCGGCATGCTTAACAAGCTGTCTGATTTTGCCGCCACCTTGCCGCGACGGTATCCGGCGCTGATGGATGCCGGCATCATTGATGCGATGGCAGAGAATATGCGCGCGCGAATGCTCAATATGGGCGATTCCGTGGTGAAATATTCGCTGGCTTCGCTGGTCGGATTGCTGACGCTGGCGGTATATCTGGTTCTCGTTCCGCTAATGGTGTTCTTCCTGGTGAAAGACAAAAGCCAGATGCTGAATGCCGTACGTCGGGTACTTCCGCGTAATCGTGGACTGGCCGGGCAGGTCTGGAAAGAGATGAACCAGCAAATCACCAACTATATTCGCGGCAAAGTGCTGGAAATGGTGGTGGTAGGCGTCGCCACCTGGCTGGGCTTCCTGCTGTTTGGCCTCAACTACTCCTTGCTGCTGGCTGTACTGGTCGGTTTTTCAGTCCTGATCCCGTATATCGGTGCCTTCGTGGTGACCATCCCGGTGGTGGGCGTGGCGCTGTTCCAGTTTGGTCTCGGGACCGAGTTCTGGAGCTGCTTTGCCGTGTACCTGATCATTCAGGCGCTGGATGGCAATCTGTTGGTCCCAGTACTGTTCTCCGAAGCCGTAAACCTGCATCCACTGGTGATTATTCTGTCGGTGGTGATTTTTGGCGGGCTGTGGGGATTCTGGGGCGTATTCTTTGCTATTCCGCTGGCGACGTTAATCAAAGCAGTCGTCCATGCCTGGCCGGATGGTCAGACGATTGACGAGTCATAGACCCTGGCGCCCGGCGGTGCAATGCCGCCGGGCCAGAACTTGTCTGACCTCTATACACACTTTCTGAATAATCTTCCTGGGTGTCGTTTTTCTCCGTATTAGCCTTTAACTTGACCAATGTGATGTCTTTTTGTCACACAAGGAATAAGACCAACAGGAGAAAAAAATGGGTCACAACACGCACACGCAACAAAAAGCGGGATGGGTTGGCTATCTCGCCTTTTTCGTCACTATTATCCTTTTTTCCGGCATGTTTTCGAAAAGTACCGACTGGTGGCGGGTGTTCGATTTCACCGTTCTCAACGGCGCATTTGGGCAGATAAACGTGGCAGGCGAGACGGCGGTCTCGTTTCGCGGTGCCGGCGGGATGGGCGCAAAAGATGGCTTTTTATTTGCGCTGGAACTGGCGCCCTCCGTCATTCTGTCACTTGGCATCATCTCCATTACCGAAGGCTTGGGAGGGTTGCGCGCGGCGCAGCAGCTAATGACGCCGGTCCTGCGCCCCTTACTCGGCGTTCCGGGTATTTGCTCGTTGGCGCTGATTGCGAATGTGCAAAATACCGATGCCGCAGCCGGAATGACCAAAGAGCTGGCGGAAGAGGGGATTATCACCGAGCAGGAACGCGCTATTTTTGCCTGCTGGCAAACCAGCGGTAGCGCGTGTATCACCAACTATTTTTCCTCAGGCGCGGCGCTGTTTACGATGGTTACCGTTCCGGTGATAACGCCACTGGCGGTGATCCTGGTCTTCAAATTTGTCGGCGCGAACCTGCTACGGCTGTGGATCGCGCAGCTTGAAAATCGCCGTACGCAGCAGGAGGCCTGAGATGGCAACACACGTACGTAAAAATGTCATGGATATGTTCATCGATGGCGCAAGGCGCGGGTTTACCATTGCCACCACCAGCCTGTTACCGAACGTGGTGATGGCGTTTGTGATTATTCAGGCGCTAAAGGTAACGGGGTTGCTCGACGTCGTCGGCCGGGTGTGCGAACCGGTTATGGCGCTGTGGGGATTGCCGGGGGAATCTGCCACCGTGCTGTTGGCGGCGGTGATGAGTATGGGCGGCGGCGTTGGCGTTTGCGCCAGTCTGGTTGTCGCCGGAACCCTTTCGGGACATGATGCGACGGTATTGCTACCGGCCATCTACCTGATGGGGAATCCAGTGCAAAATGTCGGACGCTGTCTGGGGACTGCGGGGGTTCATCCTCGCTATTATCCGCTTATTATTGCGGTATGCGTGATTAATGCGCTGCTCTCTATTTGGGTTATGCAGGTAATTACCTGACAAGGAAGGTTATGAACTGTTCAATTCTTGGTCTGACGCTGTTCCAGCGCGGACACGTTTACGCGCCTGACGATTTGGGGCAACAAGATATTCTGGTCGTGGGCGGAAAAATTGTCGCCATCGCGCCGTCTATCCTGGCAGACGATTTTCCCGGCTGTCAGTGTATCAATCTCGAGGGTGCCATTGTTTGTCCGGGGTTTATCGATCAGCACGTTCATTTGATTGGCGGTGGCGGGGAGGCCGGCCCCCACACCCGCACACCGGAAGTGCGTCTGTCACGTCTGGTTGAAGCGGGTATCACCTCAGTGGTGGGATTGCTGGGTACCGACGGAATTACCCGTCATCCGGAGTCGCTGTTGGCGAAAACCCGAGCACTGGAATATGAAGGCATCAGTGCCTGGATGCTCACCGGCGCGTATTCGTTACCTTCCCCGACCATTACCGGCAGTATTGAGCGCGATGTAGCGCTGATCGACAAGGTGATAGGGGTGAAATGTGCGATTTCAGACCATCGCTCATCAGCCCCGAATACCGCGGTGCTGGCGAACATGGCGGCGCAGTCGCGCGTTGGCGGATTATTAGGGCAGAAGCCGGGGATTAGCGTCTTCCATATGGGTGACAGCCCGCGCATGCTGGAGCCGCTGTATGACGTCCTCGCGCATTCAGATGTGCCGATCACCAAACTGCTGCCAACGCATGTTAACCGCGCGGAACCGCTGTTTGAGGCCGCCTTAGCCTATGCCCGCAAAGGGGGGTATATCGACATTACCAGCAGTATCGATGAGCCCGTGGATCCGGCAACGGCCATCGCGACCGCGCTGCGCAGCGACGTACCACTGTCGCGGATTACCTTGAGTTCAGACGGTAACGGCAGCCAGCCGGAGTTTGATGAACAGGGCAATCTGACGGGGATTGGTGTGGCCGGATTTGAATCACTGGCACACACGCTGCGCCAACTGGTGACGGTTCATGCCATTCCTCTGGAGCAGGCATTATGTCCGCTCACGCGCACGGTGGCGGAGTTTCTGGGACTTGGGCATAAAGGACGTCTGGCGGTTGGATGCGATGCGGACATTCTGGTGCTCAACGACGCGCTGGAGGTTTACCACCTGTGGGCGAAGGGCAACGCGGTGGTGAAAGAGAAAAAAGCGTGTGTTAAAGCGACGTTTGAGTAAACGACGTTGATGCCGGATAGCGGCGTAAATGCCTTATCCGGCCTACGGACTTGCGCGGATCCAGGCCTGATAAGACGCGTAGCGTCGCCATCAGGCTTAATCCGGCAAAAATAAATCAGGCGTTTTCCTGCACCCATTTCAGCACGATGTCGTGGTGATTACTGGTTTTGAAATCATCAAACACATGTTCAATCTTGCCGTCAGCATCCACCAGGAAGCTGATGCGATGAATGCCATCATAGGTTTTACCCATAAATGACTTTTCTCCCCAGACGCCAAACTGCTCGCAAACCTGGTGATCTTCATCGGACAGGAGCGTGAAGTTAAGCACTTCCTTCTCCACGAAGCGGGAAAGCTTCTCCGGTTTATCGGTGCTGATACCCAGCACTTCCACGCCGGCTTTTTTTAACTGATCCATGTTATCGCGTAAGCCACAGGCCTGTACGGTACAGCCGGGCGTCATGGCTTTCGGGTAGAAATAAACCAGAACACGCTGTCCCTGGAAGTCGGTTAAATTTACTTGTTCTCCGTCTTGATCCGGCAAGCTAAATTTCGGTGCGATATCACCGGCTTTCAGTGGGTTCATTACTTAACTCCATCCTGTTCATCATGCTGTGAGTAATTGACGACGTTAATACTGCCTTGCGCATTGAGTTCTGTACAGAGTGCTTTAAACGCATCCTCAATATTTGCCGAATCGTGTGACGCAGGGCTATGTGCGGTAATCTGAATAAACAACTGGGCAGCCTTTTCGTTCTCCGCCGGTTGGGTGCGCGAAACCAGTTCGGCAATATTCATTTGATGACTGTCGAAAAGGGCGGTAAAGCGCTCAATCAAATGGGGAGAGTCAGGGACATCAACCTGAACCCATACCGTGGCGGGCATCGCCGGGCGGGGGCGTGCGGTTGTACGCTTCATCACAATCAATAAATCCAGCTCTGCGCCTTTCAACGGCAAGGTTGATTCAATCAGGGTGATGGCATTCCAGGTACCAGACAACAGCATGATAAATGTAAACTCGTCACCCAGCATGGCCAGTCGGCTGTCTTCAATATTACAGCCACAACTGCTGACATGACGAGTGATGGTGTTCACAATTCCTGGGCGGTCGGCACCCAGCGCAGTAATGACCAGATAGTGTTGCGATGACGATGTCAAACCTGTTCTTCCTTTGAGCGGTGAGGTAATTATAAGGAAAGCATAAAAAAAACATGCATACAACAATCAGAAGGGCTCTGGTCGCTTGCTTTTATTGTCGTACCAAACGTACCATTGAGACACTTGTTTGCACAGAGGATGGCCCATGTTCACGGGAAGTATTGTCGCGCTTATTACGCCGATGGATGAGAAAGGTAAAGTCTGCCGGTCGAGCCTGAAAAAACTGATTGATTATCATGTCGCCAGCGGCACCTCGGCGATCGTTTCGGTTGGCACTACCGGTGAGTCCGCCACGCTGAGTCATGATGAACATGGCGATGTGGTGATGATGACGCTGGAACTGGCCGACGGGCGTATTCCGGTGATTGCCGGAACCGGCGCCAATGCGACCGCAGAAGCCATTAGTCTGACGCAGCGTTTCAACGACAGCGGTATTGTCGGCTGCCTGACGGTGACGCCTTACTACAACCGCCCGACGCAGGAAGGTTTGTTCCAGCATTTCAAAGCCATCGCTGAACATACTGACTTGCCACAAATTCTGTATAATGTGCCGTCCCGTACTGGCTGCGATATGCTGCCGGAGACCGTGGGTCGTCTGGCGAAAGTAAAAAATATTGTCGCTATCAAAGAGGCCACAGGGAACTTAAGTCGTGTTCACCAGATCAAAGAGCTGGTTTCAGACGATTTTATTCTGCTCAGCGGTGATGACGCGACCGGGCTGGACTTTATGCAGCTCGGTGGTCATGGCGTGATTTCCGTTACCACTAACGTAGCGGCACGTGAAATGGCTGAAATGTGCAAACTGGCGGCAGAAGGGCGTTTTGCCGAGGCGCGGGTGATTAACCAGCGTTTGATGCCGTTACACAACAAACTATTTGTCGAACCCAATCCTATCCCGGTGAAATGGGCATGTAAGGAATTGGGTCTTGTGGCAACCGATACGCTGCGTCTGCCGATGACGCCAATCACGGACAATGCTCGTGATATCGTCAAAGCGGCGCTTAAGCATGCCGGTTTGCTGTAAAGTTTAGGGAGATTTGATGGCTTACTCAGTACAAAAATCGCGCCTGGCCAAGGTTGCGGGTGTTTCGCTAGTTATGTTGCTCGCGGCCTGTAGTTCTGACTCGCGCTATAAGCGCCAGGTGAGCGGTGATGAATCCTATCTGGAGGCCGCACCGCTTGCTGAGCTTCATGCGCCAGCTGGGATGATTCTGCCGGTAACAACCGGTGATTATACCATCCCGGTAACCAACGGCAGCGGTGCTGTTGGTAAAGCGCTGGATATTCGTCCACCGGCTCAACCGCTGGCATTGGTTAGCGGTGCACGTACCCAGATCGCAGGTGATACGGCAACGTTGCTGGTGGAGAAAGGTCGTAGTAACACGCTGTGGCCGCAGGTCGTTAGCGTGATTCAGGCGAAAAACTACACCATTACCAAACGTGATGATACCAGTCAGACGCTGACGACCGATTGGGTTGACTGGAACCGTCTTGATGAAGACGAGCAGTATCGCGGACGTTATCAAATCTCGGTTAAACCGCAGGGCTATCAGCAGGCGGTAACGGTGAAACTGGTTAACCTCGAGCAGGCCGGTAAGCCGGTGGCAGATGCTGCATCAATGCAGCGCTACAGCGCTGAGATGATGAACGTTATCTCTGCGGGTCTGGATAAGACCGCCACCGACGCCGCGAATGCCGCGCAGAGCCGCTCTGCCGCCACTATGGATGTTCAGAGCGCCGCCGATGACACCGGCTTGCCGATGCTGGTGGTACGCGGACCGTTCAACGTGGTGTGGCAGCGTCTGCCAGCAGCACTTGAGAAAGTGGGCATGAAAGTGACCGACAGTACTCGTTCTCAGGGCAGCATCGCCGTAACCTACAAACCGCTGTCCGATAGCAACTGGCAGGAACTGGGCGCGAGCGATCCGGGTCTCGTATCCGGCGACTACAAACTGCAGGTCGGTGATTTAGACAACCGCAGCAGCTTGCAGTTTATCGATCCGAAGGGACATACCCTGACGCAAAGCCAGAACGACGCGCTGGTCGCCGTCTTCCAGGCAGCATTCAGTAAGTAAAAATCAAGGGCTGGATAACTCCAGCCCTTTTTTCTGGTATGATACGCAAACGTGTGCGTCAGCAGAAAAACGCAATATTTATCGTTATTTCACACCCAGGAGTAATAAAGATGCAAAAGCAAGCTGAGCTGTATCGTGGTAAAGCGAAGACCGTATACAGCACGGAAAACCCGGACCTGTTGGTGCTCGAATTCCGCAATGATACGTCAGCAGGGGATGGCGCGCGCATCGAACAGTTCGATCGTAAAGGCATGGTGAACAATAAGTTCAACCATTTCATTATGACCAAGCTGCAAGAAGCGGGCATTCCGACCCAAATGGAGCGACTGCTATCCGATACCGAATGTCTGGTGAAAAAACTGGAGATGGTCCCGGTCGAGTGCGTGGTGCGTAACCGCGCGGCAGGTTCCCTGGTGAAGCGTTTAGGCGTTGAGGAAGGTATTGAACTGAATCCGCCGCTGTTTGATCTGTTCCTGAAAAACGATGCTATGCACGATCCAATGATTAACGAGTCCTATTGCGAAACGTTTGGTTGGGTGAGCAAAGAGAATCTGGCACGAATGAAAGAGCTGACCTACAAAGCCAACGACGTGCTGAAGAAAATGTTTGATGACGCGGGTCTGATCCTGGTCGACTTCAAACTCGAGTTTGGTTTGTATAAAGGTGAAGTGGTTCTGGGCGACGAATTCTCTCCGGACGGTAGCCGTCTGTGGGACAAAGAAACGCTGGATAAAATGGACAAAGACCGTTTCCGCCAGAGTCTGGGCGGCCTGATCGAAGCCTATGAAGCTGTCGCACATCGCCTGGGTGTGAAGTTAGACTGATCCCTTCCTGAGCCGGCGATCGCTCTCCGGCTCATCAATTCCCCCCTGGTTTGATTACTCTTTCTTATGGTAATCCTGTTCCGAACCGCCTACGATCATCATCATAATGAATAAAAAGTTGAGGTGATTATGCGCTGGCAAGGGCGTCGCGAAAGCGACAATGTAGAAGACAGACGTAACCGTTCGGGCGGCGGACCGTCTATGGGCGGGCCGGGTTTTCGTTTGCCACGTGGTAAAGGCGGCATCATCCTGCTGATTGTGGTCCTTGTGGCCGGCTATTATGGCGTCGATCTCACCGGGTTAATGACCGGCCAACCTGTTTCGCAGCAGCAATCCACGCGTTCCATCAGTCCGAATGATGATGAAGCGGCCAAATTTACCTCGGTGATCCTCGCCACGACCGAAGACACCTGGGGCCAGCAGTTTGAAAAAATGGGCCGCACCTATCAGCAGCCTAAGCTGGTGATGTACCGTGGCGCGACGCGAACCGGATGCGGGGAGGGCCAGTCGGTGATGGGGCCATTTTATTGCCCGGCTGACGGTACGGTCTATATCGATCTCTCCTTCTATGACGACATGAAAAGTAAGCTCGGCGCTGACGGTGATTTTGCTCAGGGCTATGTCATTGCGCATGAGGTTGGCCACCACGTGCAGAAACTTCTAGGCATAGAACCGAAAGTTCGCCAGACGCAGCAGAATGCCTCGCAGGCGGAAGTGAATCGTCTTTCCGTGCGTATGGAGCTGCAGGCTGACTGCTTTGCTGGCGTCTGGGGCAACAGTATGCAGCAGCAGGGCGTGCTGGAAACGGGCGATCTGGAAGAAGCGCTGAACGCCGCCCAGGCAATTGGTGACGATCGCCTGCAGCAGCAGGGGCAGGGACGCGTGGTACCGGACAGCTTTACGCATGGTACCTCTGAACAGCGCTATAGCTGGTTCAAACGCGGTTTTGATAGCGGCGACCCGGCGCAATGCAATACTTTTGGCAAAGGCATTTAAGATCCTGAGGCAGGGATGTCCGATAACACCGCACTGAATGCGTTAACTGAACACATGGCCCGGGAAGGCATCCGTCGCCTGCTGATTATTAGCGGCGAGGGTCTGTGGCCTCAGGAGCGGGCGCTCGCGCTACGCAACACATTACCCGGCGACTGGCTTTGGGTGGGGGCAACGGCTCCCACTGAACCGTACTGCACGCCGCAAGCGCTACAAACGTTACTGGGGCGTGAGTTTCGCCATGCGGTTTTTGATGCCCGTCAGGGATTTGACGCTGCGGCGTTTGCCGCCCTAAGCGGCACGCTGCGTGCCGGAAGCTGGCTGGTGCTGCTGACGCCCCCCTGGCTGACCTGGCAAACGCATCCTGATGTGGATTCATTGCGCTGGAGCGATTGCGCCGAACCTATCCCTACGCCGCACTTTGTCGAACACTTTCAACGGGTGATGACCCGTGACGGACAAACCCTGCACTGGCAACAGCATCAGCCGTTTGCGCCTGGACATTTTCCCGCACGCGCTCGCTGGCAGCCAGCTAACGGCGAGCCTCAGCCAGAGCAGGCGGTCATTTTACAGCAACTGCTGGATATGCCGCCCGGCGTGGCAGCGGTAACCGCCGCGCGAGGTCGGGGTAAATCCGCGCTGGCCGGGCAGTTGATATCACGCATGAATGCAAGCGCCATTGTTACCGCCCCGGCAAAAGCGGCGACGGATGTGCTGGCGCAGTTTGCCGGAGAACGTTATCGCTTTATGGCGCCAGATGCGTTACTCACCGGCAGCGAAACCGCTGACTGGCTGATTGTGGATGAAGCGGCCGCTATTCCCGCCCCGTTGCTGCATCAGCTGGTTTCGCGTTTTCCACGTGTGCTGTTGACTACCACCGTTCAGGGCTACGAGGGAACCGGCAGAGGGTTCTTATTGAAGTTCTGCGCGCGTTTCCCCCATCTTCTGCGTTATGAACTGCAGCAGCCCATCAGGTGGGCTCAGGGGTGTCCGCTGGAACAAACCGTCAGCGAGGCGCTGGTGTTCGACGACGACACTTTTTTGCATCCCCCTCAAGGCGATATCCACTTCTCCACCTTTGAGTCGACGGCCTGGCATAGCAATCCGCATCTGCCGCTGGCGGTATACCGGCTGCTCTCCGGGGCGCATTACCGCACGTCTCCGCTGGATTTGCGCCGAATGATGGACGCGCCTGGCCAGCATTTTTTGCAGGCATCGGCGGCTGACGCGGTGGCGGGGGCCGTCTGGTTGGTGGATGAAGGCGGCTTATCCGCTGAACTTAGCCAGGCCGTCTGGGCAGGTTATCGTCGTCCAAGAGGAAACCTGGTGGCGCAATCACTGGCCGCGCACGGCAGTGACCCACAGGCGGCGACGCTCGTTGGACGTCGGGTAAGCCGTATTGCGGTTCATCCCGCCCGCCAGCGGGAAGGTATTGGGCAACGGCTAATCGAGCAGGCTCATTACTATTCCACGCAGTGTGACTATCTGTCGGTCAGTTTTGGTTATACGAGTGAGCTATGGCGTTTCTGGCAGCGCTGCGGCTTTGTGCTGGTGCGGATGGGGAATCATCGGGAGGCCAGCAGCGGCTGCTACACCGCGATGGCACTGCTGCCGATAAGCGAGGCGGGAAAACGCCTCGCCGCAACCGAACACCTGCGCCTGCGTCGGGATGCTGACGTTCTGGCACAGTGGAACGATGAGGCGATCCCGGTCGTGCCGCTGAAAGAGACTACGCTTAATGATGACGACTGGCAGGCGTTGGCTGGATTTGCTTTTGCGCATCGGCCGCTGCTCACGTCGTTAGGCTGTCTGAGTCGTCTGCTCCAGCGCAGCGAGCTACCTCTTCCGGCATTGCGCGGACGTGTCGACGAGAGATGCGGCGACGCTGAACTGTGCCAGCGACTGAAGGTGTCCGGACGTAAAACTCTGTTGTTGGTTCAGCGGGCTGAAGCGGCGCAGGCGTTGGCCCAGATCGATGCGGTCAGGACGCAACAGCTACAGAATCGCATTATGCAATGGCAATTTTTTCACTGACTTCTTCAATTTCCTAGCATGGTCATTGCGATTAAGCGGCGTAGAATTACTCTTATCAGTTAAGGAGATCGCCATGAAACATGACCATTTTGTTGTTCAAAGTCCCGATAAACCCGCGCAACAGCTGCTGCTGCTGTTTCATGGCGTCGGCGATAACCCGGTTGCCATGGGCGAAATTGGTTCCTGGTTTGCACCGCTGTTCCCCGATGCGCTGATTGTCAGTATCGGTGGGGCACAGCCTTACGGTTCCACCGGTGGCCGACAGTGGTTTTCAGTGCAGGGCGTGACGGAACAGAACCGTCAGGAGCGGGTTGATGCCATCATGCCGGTGTTTATCGACATCGTACGCTACTGGCAACAACAGAGCGGCGTTTCCCCTCAGGCTACCGCGCTGATTGGTTTTTCGCAGGGGGCGATTATGTCGCTTGAGAGTATCAAGGCCGAACCGGGGCTGGCATCGCGGGTGATTGCCTTCAATGGCCGCTACGCCAGCGTGCCGGAGGTGGCGACGACCGCCACAACGGTGCATTTGATTCACGGCGGGGAAGACCGGGTGATCGAACTGTCTCACGCCGTTGCCGCGCAGGAAGCATTAATTCGTGCCGGAGGGGATGTGACGCTGGATATCGTCGAGGATCTCGGCCACGCCATTGACGATCGCAGCATGCAATATGCACTCGATCATTTGCGTTTTACCGTTCCGAAGCACTACTTCGATGAAGCACTGAGCGGCGGTAAGCCCCACGATGATGATGTGATTGAGATGATCTAGCCCGTAGGCCGGATAAGGCGAGGTCGCCATCCGGCACTTAATGCCCGGTGGCGCTAACGCTTACCGGGCCTATGGGACTGCGGTTATTTCTTCGGCTGATCCTTGTTCGGCCAGTCATCGTCATCATCCCATTTATCGTTAAAGTCACGATGCGGGGGAAGCTCCGGTTTATTGGCGAGAAATTTTTTATGGTCAACGCGCTTGAGATCTTTGATTACGTTCAGCAGTACGCCTACCAGAAAAACCAGTACTAAAATCCACCAATACTTTGCCAGCAAGTCCATGCTCATTTCCTCTTGCAGGAACGCTCATCAGGCGACGAGCTGCTCCATGATACGTTGATACATACGGGCAAGCAGCTGTAGGTCAGCGGCATTAACACATTCATTAATTTTATGAATGGTGGCATTGACCGGCCCAAGTTCTACTACCTGCGCCCCCATGCGGGCAATAAAGCGCCCGTCGGATGTCCCGCCTGTAGTCAGTAACTGCGGTTTAATTTCATTATAGTGCTCAATGGCGTTGACCACTGCATCCACCAGTTTACCGCGATCCGTCAGGAACGGCTGACCGGAAAGCCACCAGTCGACGGTATAACGCAGCTGATGCTTATCCAGCAGCGCCAGCACCCGCGATTTGATCATCTCATCGTTGAGTTCGGTGCTGAACCGGAAGTTGAACTGGACAAAAAGCTCGCCGGGGATGACGTTATTGCTGCCGGTTCCTGCCTGAATATTGGCAATCTGCATGCTGGTCGCGGGGAAAAATTCATTACCCTGATCCCATTCAATGCCTACCAGTTCATTCAGCATTGGCGCAGCGCGGTGCACAGGGTTATCGGCCAGATGCGGATAGGCCACGTGTCCCTGAACCCCGTGAATCGTCAGGTTGCAGGTTAGTGAACCCCGACGCCCGTTCTTGACCACATCACCGACGATTTCGGTACTGGATGGCTCGCCGACCAGGCAATAGTCCAGTCGTTCGTTGCGGGCCATCAGCGCTTCAACCACCTTCACGGTGCCATTTTTCGCGCTGGCTTCTTCATCAGAGGTGATTAAAAATGCCAGACGGCCTTTATGGTTAGGGTGCTGAGCGACGAAACGCTCTGCCGCGACAACCATTGCCGCCAGCGATCCTTTCATATCCGCAGCGCCGCGTCCGAACAGCAGGCCGTCGCGAATTGTTGGCTCAAATGGCGGATTGATCCAACGATCAACATCGCCGGCAGGCACGACGTCGGTGTGACCGGCAAACGCCAGCGTCTCACCGTGTCCGCGCCATGCCCAAAAATTCTGTGTGTCACCAAAATCCATTCGCTCAACGGTAAAACCTACCGCGCGCAGGCGCTCAATCATTAACGCCTGGCACCCGGCATCATCCGGGCTCAGAGAAGGACGGCGAATAAGCTGCTGTGTCAGCTCAATAACCGGGCACGACATAGACTACACCTCATTACAATCATTAAAAAACTGCATATAACTGGATTCACTAAAACCCAGCAGCATAGGCTTACCCGGTGCGCAGAGCAATGGGCGTTTGATCATTGCAGGCATTTCAATCATCAACGCGGCGGCGGCGTCCGCAGTGGTGATGTGGCTCCGCGTGGTTTCATCCAGTTTGCGCCAGGTGGTTCCGCGCGTATTGAGCAGCGCCTCCCAACCTAACTCGTTGATAAAAGACTGCATGAGTGCGTTATCCAGACCGTCAACGCGATAATCATGGAAGCGGTACTCAATACCTCGTTCCTCCAGCCAGCGTCGGGCTTTTTTAATCGTATCGCAGTTTTTAATGCCGTAAAGGGTGACCATTTGAATCCTTATTGACGTAATTTGAATATTTATTCTTAATCTGTGTTATTGCAGATAATACATAGTGTCACTCAATCGTTATAGAAAAATATAACATTGTTGAACAACAGTGAATAATGATTCCTGAAAGTTCCAGAACCTCGGCTGGCGTGAAATTCAGAATTTACCGCTTTGCATCCGACTGTTTTTCCATCAGAATTGGTAAAGTCGTAGATTATGTATGAATATTTCAAAATATTGCCGTAAGTCACATAAAATTTATGGGTATAGCGCATAGTGATGACATACACCCCACACACGGGAGGATGCAATCACAACCATTGGTTAAATTGTCTTCTTTTAATGATGATGATTCCGTAGAATGCCCATAATAATAAGAGAGGTTGTTATGATTGAACGTGAACTGGGGAACTGGAAAGACTTTATCGAAGTCATGCTTCGTAAATAAATTTCTGGCAGACATCCTGATCCCGCAAGGGATAAAAAAAGGCGACTCATAATAAGTCGCCTTTTTTGTGCCCTGATTATTCCGGGCGTGGCTTCAGCGGGAAGCGCCTGCGTACCAGCACAAAAAACAGCGGCACGAAGTAAATGGCCAAAATAGTGGCGGATATCATTCCGCCCATCACGCCGGTCCCTACCGCATGCTGGCCGCCGGAGCCTGCGCCGCTGCTGATGGTCATCGGCAGCACCCCGAAGATAAACGCCAGTGAGGTCATTAAAATTGGACGTAAACGCTGACGACAGGCGTGCAGTGTGGCGTCGAGCAAATCGTGTCCTTTTTCATTCATTTCATTGGCGAACTCAACAATTAATATCGCGTTTTTCGCCGACAGCCCGATAACCGTTAATAGCCCGACCTGGAAATAAACGTCGTTTTCCAGACCGCGCATCCAGGTCGCCAGCAGCGCGCCAATCACCCCCAACGGCACTACCAGCATGACGGAGAACGGTACCGACCAGCTTTCGTACAGTGCCGCCAGACACAGGAACACCACCAGCAGCGAAATAGCGTACAGGGCAGGGGCCTGAGAGCCCGAGAGCCGTTCTTGATAAGACATCGCCGTCCATTCGAGGCCAAATCCGGTCGGAAGCTGATGCACCAGCGATTCCATCACGTCCATTGCCGTCCCGGTACTGACGCCGGGCGCGGCTTCGCCGACGATCTCGACGGCAGAGTAGCCGTTGTAGCGTTCCAGACGCGGTGAACCGGTTTCCCAGCGCGAGGTGGCAAACGCCGAGAACGGCACCATACCACCGCTATTGTTGCGCACGTACCACAGGTTGATGTCGTCAGGGAGCATGCGATATTTCGCCGCCGCCTGCACGTAGACTTTTTTCACACGGCCGCGGTCCATAAAGTCATTGACGTAACTGGAGCCCCAGGCCGTTTGCAGCGTGTCGTTAATATCATCGATAGAAACCCCCAACGCCTGTGCTTTGCGCTGATCGATATCAATTTGCAGCTGCGGGCTGTCGTCGAGGCCATTATGACGTACGCGGGTGAGAGAGGTGTCCTTCCCGGCAAGTTCTATCAGTTTGTCCCGTGCGGCCATTAACGCGTCATGACCCGCACCGGCGTGATCCTGCAACTCCATATCAAAACCGGCAGAGCTACCCAGGCCGCTGATGGCCGGAGGGCTGCTGGCAAATACGCGCGCCTCTTTAATCTGGTTAAACGCTTTGGTGGCGCGTTCGATAATGGCAAATGAGGTGCCGGTGGTGGCGTCACGATCGTCCCAGTCTTTTAAGCGGACAAACATGCGCGCTACGTTCTGCCCGTTCCCACCAGGGCCAGAGCCGACGGTTGAGAAGACCGACATGATGTTGTCTTTTTCATGGGTGAAATAATACTTCTCGACTTCTTCCACCACTTTTAACGTCTGCTGCTGCGTGGAACCGCTGGGCAGCTGTACCGAGGTGGTAAACATGCCGCGGTCTTCTAGCGGCAGGAACGAGGTTGGCAGGCGCAGGAACAGGAATACCATGCCGCCGAGCAGCAAGCCGTAGATCAGGATCCAGCGCAGGCTGCGATGTAAAATTCGGGCAACGCCTTTTTCATAGCGTTCAGCATTGCGGTTAAACATGCGGTTAAACCAGCCGAAGAACCCGGTCTGACCATGATGTTCGCCCTTGTGCAGCGGCTTGAGCAATGTGGCGCACAGGGCCGGGGTCAGGATCATCGCCACCAGCACCGACAGCACCATTGCCGAGACGATAGTTATCGAGAATTGGCGGTAAATCGCCCCGGTGGTGCCACCGAAGAAGGCCATCGGGATAAATACCGCGGACAGCACCATGGCGATACCCACCAGCGCACCCTGGATCTGCCCCATCGATTTCCGCGTGGCTTCACGCGGCGAGAGACCTTCCTCGCTCATGATGCGCTCGACGTTCTCCACCACCACAATGGCGTCATCGACCAGCAGGCCGATGGCCAGCACCATCGCAAACATCGTCAGCGTGTTGACGCTGTAGCCAAAGGCGTAGAGCACGGAGAAGGTGCCCATTAACACCACCGGGACGGCGATGGTTGGGATAAGCGTCGCACGGAAGTTTTGCAGGAACAGATACATGACGAGGAAGACCAGCGCGATGGCTTCCAGCAGCGTTTTTACCACGTCGATAATCGACGCTTTGACGAAGGAGGTGGTTTCATACGCCACCTTGTATTCCAGTCCGTGCGGGAAATATTGCGACAGCTCATTCAGGCGATTGATAACCAGATTCGCTGTCGCCATTTCATTGGCGCCAGAGGCTAATTTAACCCCCAGGCCGGAGGCTGGATTGCCGTTAAAGCGGCTGAGGTAATCGTATTTCTCTGCGCCCATTTCGACTGTGGCGACGTCGCCCAGTTTGACGTCGGAACCGTCCTGATTCACGCGCAGCGTAATCGCGCGGAAATCGTCCGGCGTTTGTAGCAATGACTGAGCATTGATCGTCGCATTCAGCGCCTGTTTGTCCACCGAAGGCGTACCGCCAAGTTGGCCGACTGCAATTTGCGCATTTTGCGACTCGATAGCGTCGGTGACGTCTTTGGCGGTCATCTGGAAGCTGTTCAGCTTGGCCGGGTCGAGCCAGATACGCATGGAGTATTGAGAGCCGTAGGCGTCAATATCCCCCACGCCGTTAATACGGCTGAGCGGGTCCTGAATATTACTCGCCACGTAGTCGGCAATATCCTGCTTATCCATTGAGCCGTCGGTGGAGACAAAGGCGATAGTCAGGATATTGGTATCCCCGGTTTTACGTACCGTCACCCCCTGATCCTGTACCGCCTGCGGCAGCTTACGCATCGCCGACTGCAGTTGGTTTTGTACCTGCTGTACGGCTTCGTCAGGATCGGTCCCTGCCACAAAACTGAGCGTCACCGACGCCTGGCCGGTCCCGCTGCTTTGCGACGACATATACATCAGGTTATCGAGACCGGTCATGTTCTGTTCGATAACCTGGGTCACGGTGTTTTCCAGCGTTTGTGCCGACGCGCCTGGATAGTTCGCGGTGACGCGCACGTTCGGCGGCGCCAGATCGGGATATTGCTCAACGGGCAGCGAAAAAATAGCCAGGGTTCCTGTGAGACACAACAGGATAGCTAACACCCAGGCAAAAATGGGGCGATCGATAAAAAAATTCGCCATTAAAAGGGGACCTCGTGTTTCTGCGTATATTTGTGGGTATGACCTGCTTCACTGTAGCGGCAAGGTACGAGCCAAACGTGGAGAAAAAAAGAAGATAATGTAAATTATCATACGCGTTTACAGCGTACCTTTCGTGCCAACGCCGTCTGGACTGGGTGCAGACCAGACGGCGCATTGCTGTTCTTTACGTTAGCTGACTTTCTGTCTCTGCCGATCGAAAACTAATGCTGACCAGCGTTCCGCCTCCGGAGGGTTGCGAGAAGGTCAGTGTACCGCTGAGTCTTTCTGCTCGCTCACGCATAATATTCAAACCATAGTGTCCCGCGGGTTCTTGCGGGTCACCGATACCGACGCCGTTATCGCGGATATACACGGTATGATTCCCATCCGGCGCGGTTACGCAGCTGACGGCAATTTCGCTCGCACTGGCGTGTTTAATGGCGTTCAACACTGCTTCACGAACGATCTGCAACAGGTGCACCTGCATTTGCGCATCCAGTGCCAGCGTCGGTAACCGGCAATCGAGCGTCAGTTTAGCCGACGTTTGGTTTTGCAGCGTTTCCAGCATTTCATGCAGGGCAGAAGGCAGATCGGCCTGCTGTAAGGTCAGGCGGAAGGTGGTGAGCAGTTCGCGCAACTGGCGATACGCATCATTCAACGCCTGGGAGAAATCGGCCATGATGCCCTGTGCCGGGGCATTATCTTCCGGAATCGAACGCTTCAGTAGCGTTAACTGAATGCGCAAATAAGACAGCACCTGCGCCAGCGAGTCGTGGAGTTCACGCGCGATGGTCGCTCGCTCTTCCATTAACAACAGCTGCTGAAAATGTTTTTGCGCCTGGTTGAAGTACAACCCGCGTCCCAACATGGTCGACACGCTATTAAGCAGCGGCGTAGAAGCACTCACGTTAGGGCTTTGCCAGTGTAGTTCGCCATAGACGGTCTCCTGCATGGTGACCGGCAGGATCTGCATCGGCAGTTCGGGGCTTTTAGTCCCTTCGCTAATCCGCCAGTTATCCCCGACGGTGAGTTCCAGGAAATATGCAGCGTCGTGCTCGCGGACAATTTGTAAAATATGGCGGAAGCAGTGCACGTCAATTTGGCTGGTATTCAGCGCCTGGGAACACTGATACAGCACCTCCAGGCGGCGATTGGCTTCGTGAAGGTCGTGTGTTTTCTCCGCCACGGAGGCTTCCAGCGAGCGGTACAGTTTATGCAGTTCACTCGACATCTGGCTAAACGTCTTCGCCAGCAGCCCCAGTTCGTTGGGCAAGCCGGTATCCAGTTGGGGGATATCAAACTGACCGTGTTCAATCTGCTGGCTGGCCATCACCAGGTTATTGAGTGGACGTACTACCTGCTGGCGAATACGCCGCAAAGTAAAGAACACCAGGGTGAATATGCCGATCCCGCCCGCCAGCGATATGCCAAACACCAGCATCACTTTGCGCTCAGCATAATGCTGCAGCGCCAGCACGAAGAGGTCGATTTGATTGACATAGTTGTTGATATTGGCCTGATACCAGGGCAAATCGCCGCTTATCAGTCGGGTGTTCATTTCCAGCCAGTTCGCATGCAGACGTCCATAGCGGCTTTTTACTGCCTCTGGAACATACCAGGCGTTCAGATTTTGTAATGCCGGCGCGTTTAACGCCTGCTGGAAAAGCTGGCGATGGGCGTTGAGTTGTGGGCTTTGGCTTTGCAGATCATACCCCAGCCGATAACTTTGCATACGCAGGGAACCGGCAATATTAATTGCCTCCGCGTCGCGCAAACTGCTGGTGAGCGTAAGCAGCGCAATGCCCGTAGAGAGAATTGACAGCAGCACGATGTAGAAAAAAGCCTTGGCTAAACTGGCCGAGACAGGACGCTTTACCGTCACTCGCACATCCTCACACAATGCGCCTCGCGCCTGGTTGCAGCCCGAACGACTCAGTGTATTTGTTAAATGTTAATAAAATCGCCATGAAACAGGATGGTAACTGAAACACAATTTCATATGCGATGAAATAAATTGATCTGCCACAGGTTCTGGATAAATAGTTGTACTTTCTGGGCAAATGGACATTGCCGCTCACTTCAGGGTCGGTTAATAACAACAGTCATATAAAGAATAAGGTTTTTGCAACCAAAAAAGAAGGAAGCCATGAATCGTTTTATTATGGTCAACAGCCAACAGTGCCTGGGATGCCACGCCTGTGAGGTCGCCTGTGTCATGGCGCATAACGATGAGCAGCATGTCCTGAGCCAACGGCATTTTCAGCCGCGCATTACCGTCATCAAACATCAGCACCAGCGCAGCGCGGTGACCTGCCGCCACTGTGAGGACGCGCCCTGTGCCAGAAGCTGCCCGAATGGCGCAATCCGCCATGACAATGACAGCGTGCAGGTGAACGCGAAACAGTGTATTGGCTGTAAATCCTGTGTTGTTGCCTGTCCTTTTGGCACGATGCAGATCGTACTGACACCCGTGGCGAAAGGAAAGGTGAAAGCGACCGCGTATAAATGCGATTTGTGTCAGGGGCGGGAAGAAGGACCGGCCTGCGTTGAGAACTGTCCGGCGCAGGCGCTACAGCAGGTGACTGAAAGCTCACTTGCCAGTCTCTCAAAAGCACGCAGGCTGCGCGCAGCCAGTCAGGAGTGTCAACCCTGGCATGCGATTGCCAGCGGAGTGACGCAGCATGTCACCAGTAAAGTTGAACAAATGCGGGCCACGCCCGCGCGCGGTGAGCCCGATAAACTGCCGATTGAAGCCCGTAAAACCAGCTTTGATGAAATTTATTTGCCGTTCCGCACGGCGCAGGCTGAACGGGAAGCCTCCCGCTGCCTGAAGTGTGGCGAGCACAGTATTTGCGAGTGGACGTGCCCGCTGCACAACCATATTCCACAGTGGATCGAACTGGTGAAAGCCGGAAACATTGACGCAGCGGTTGAGCTTTCGCATCAGACCAACTGTCTGCCGGAAATTACCGGGCGCGTCTGTCCGCAGGACCGGCTCTGCGAAGGGGCTTGTACGGTACGTGATGAACATGGTGCGGTCACCATTGGCAATATTGAACGTTACATCTCCGACCGCGCGTTGAGCAAAGGGTGGAGACCGGACCTAAGTCATGTACAGAAAGTCGATAAACGCGTCGCCATTATCGGTGCGGGTCCGGCGGGGCTGGCTTGTGCGGATGTGTTAGCCCGCAACGGCGTTAGCGCCACCGTCTTCGATCGCCATCCTGAAATTGGCGGCTTACTGACGTTTGGTATTCCGGCCTTCAAACTGGATAAATCATTGCTGGCGCGCCGTCGTGAAATCTTCAGTGCCATGGGTATTCATTTCGAGCTGAACTGCGAAGTCGGCAAGGACGTGACGCTGGCCGCGTTGCTGGAAGACTACGATGCGGTGTTCGTGGGCGTCGGGACCTATCGTTCGATGAAAGCGGATCTGCCGAATGAAGACGCCCCCGGTGTGTATGACGCGCTACCGTTCCTGATTGCCAATACCAAGCAGGTGATGGGACTGGATGAACTGCCAGAGGAGCCGTTTATTGACACCGCCGGACTGAACGTCGTGATCCTCGGCGGCGGCGATACGGCCATGGACTGCGTGCGTACCGCGCTGCGCCACGGGGCAAGCCAGGTCACCTGCGCTTACCGTCGGGATGAAGCCAACATGCCCGGCTCGAAAAAAGAGGTCAAAAATGCCCGCGAAGAGGGGGCTAACTTTGAATTTAACGTCCAGCCGGTTGAGCTGGTGCTGAATGCTGAAGGGCGCGTCAGCGGCGTGCGTTTCTTACGCACCCAACTCGGTGAACCTGATGCGCAGGGGCGGCAGCGTCCGGTTCCCATCGCCGGGAGTGAATTTGTGATGCCTGCCGATGCGGTGATCATGGCGTTTGGTTTTCATCCGCACGGCATGCCATGGCTGGAGGCGCACGGCGTGAAGGTTGATAGCTGGGGGCGGATCGCTGCGGACGTTGAGAGCGCTTACCGCTATCAAACCACGAACCCGAAGATTTTTGCCGGGGGGGACGCGGTGCGCGGAGCCGATCTGGTGGTGACGGCCATGGCAGAAGGGCGTCATGCCGCGCAGGGGATCGTCGACTGGCTGGGTATAAAATCAGTTAAATCTCACTAAGCTGGGGTCAAGACAAACCCGGTTTCACGGCGTAGTATTATTGCTCACTTCTCGCCGTGGAGCCGGTATGTCGCAAAAAATCACCCTCATCAAAGACAAAGTCCTTTCCGATAACTACTTCATCCTGCGCAATATCACCTATGAACTGACCCGTAGCAACGGCGAGGTCATCCGCCACAAACGCGAGGTTTACGATCGCGGTAACGGGGCCACCATCCTGCTGTATAACCCGGAGAAAAAGACCGTGGTGCTGATCCGCCAGTTTCGCGTCGCGACCTGGGTCAACGGTAACGAAAGCGGACAGCTGATAGAAACCTGCGCCGGACTGCTGGACAACGACGAGCCGGAAGCCTGCATTCGCAAAGAAGCGATAGAAGAGACCGGCTATGAAGTGGGTGAGGTGCGTAAACTGTTTGAGTTGTACATGTCGCCGGGCGGCGTGACCGAATTAATCCACTTTTTTATCGCGCAATACAGTGACAGCCAGCGGGCGAATGCCGGTGGCGGCGTTGAAGATGAAGATATTGAGGTTCTGGAGCTCCCCTTCACGCAGGCGCTGGAGATGATCAAAACCGGCGAGATCCGAGATGGTAAAACGGTGCTATTGCTGAACTATTTGCAGTCGTCACATCTCATGGACTCATGATCGGGATTTATATTTCTTTACAAAATAACGGCCAATCCGACGATTCTGATTGAGCCTCATCAATCGCGCAAGGAAGATACGGCTCAGGTTGTTGGTTTTGACTTCGGGGTTGTACCGTCCATGCGCTATCGCGTTATTTTCATCTTTCTGCTCGGTTTGCTGCCGGTCCGCTTTTTGTGGGCGGCTCCTGCGCAGCAGGTATTTTCCGACTGGCAGGTGACCTGCAATAACCAGAATTTTTGCGTGGCGCGCAATACCGGTGAACATCACGGCCTGGTGATGACCCTAAGCCGCAGCGCGGGGGCGCATACCGACGCGGTGTTGCGCATCGAACTGGGGGGACTGGACTCCCCCGATGCCAAAGAGGCAGAGATTGCGCCGCGTTTGCTGCTCGACGGCGCACCGCTGCCGTTGACCGGTGAACACTGGAATATTACGCCCTGGCATCTGATGACTGACGATCCTGTCACCATTAGCGCCTTTTTACAGACCGTGCAAAATGCGCAGGCTATTACCCTGCAAAAAGGGGGGCAAACCCTGTCGCTGGCAGGACTGAAAGCCGCGCTGTTGTTTATTGACGCACAGCAAAAACGTGTAGGCAGTGAAACCGCCTGGATACAAAAAGGTGACGAGCCGCCGCTCAGCGTGCCGCCGGCACCCGCCCTGAAAGGTGTGGCCATCGTGAATCCCACGCCAACGCCGCTGTCTGAACAAGAACGCAACGACCTGCTGGATTACGGGAACTGGCGGATAAACGGGTTGCGTTGTTCGCTCGACCCGATGCGTCGCGAGGTGCGGGTGTCTGCGTTAACGGACGACAAAGCGCTGCTGATGATCGGCTGTGAGGCCGGGGCATATAACACCATCGATTTGGCATGGATTGTGTCCCGCAGCAAACCGCTGACCTCCCGCTCCGTGCGGTTGAGTCTGCCGTTTAAAACGGATGCAGAAAGCAATGATATGGAGTTGACCAATGCTGCGTTCGATGAAAAATCGCGCGAGCTGATTACGCTCGCCAAGGGCCGAGGTTTGTCGGACTGCGGTATCCAGACGCGCTGGCGTTTTGACGGCCAGCGTTTTCGTCTGGTGCGTTATGCGCAGGAGCCAAGCTGTGATAACTGGCATGGCCCCGACGCCTGGCCCACATTGTGGATCACCCGTTAAGCACCTTATGTGCTTTTTCGACGATGTTCTCCACTGTAAAGCCGAAAAACGGGAATAATTTGTCCGCCGGGGCGGATTCCCCATAACCGGTCATGCCGACAATCGCGCCTTTCAGACCGACGTATTTGTACCAGTAATCGGCAATGCCCGCTTCGACCGCCACGCGTGCGCTGACGTTTGCTGGCAGGACCGATTCACGGTATGCCTCGTCCTGGGCGTCGAAGATATCCGTTGAGGGCAGGGAGACCACGCGAACGTTACGCCCTTCACCCGTCAATTTCTCCGCCGCCAGCAGCGTGATCTCCATCTCTGACCCGGTAGCAATCAGGATAATATCCGGCTTCCCGCCGCCGTCTTTCAGCACGTAGCCGCCGCGGGCAATCTCTTTGACCTGCTCAGGCGTGCGTTCAACCTGTGCCAGGTTCTGCCTGGAAAGGATCAGCGCCGTGGGACCGTTATGGCGCTCAACGGCCAGTTTCCAGCCTACCGCCGCTTCGACCTGATCGCACGGACGCCAGGTGCTGAAGTTGGGCGTCAGGCGCAGGCTGGCGAGCTGCTCTACCGCCTGGTGAGTCGGACCGTCTTCCCCCAGACCAATCGAGTCGTGGGTATAGACCATGATCTGTCGGGCTTTCATTAATGCTGCCATGCGTGCGGCGTTACGGGCGTATTCGACAAACATCAGGAAGGTGGCAGTATACGGGACAAAACCGCCATGATGGGCGATGCCGTTGGCAATGGCGGTCATGCCAAATTCACGCACGCCGTAGTGAATGTAATTCCCGGCCGGGTCGTCTTTCAGCGAGGTTGAGCCTTTCCAGATGGTCAGGTTGCTGGGGGCGAGATCGGCAGAACCACCAAGCAGCTCGGGCAGCATCGGGCCATAGACGTTGAGGGTGTTTTGCGATGCCTTACGGGTGGCAATTTTTGCCGGATTAGCCTGCAATTCGCGAATGTATTTCTCGGTACTCTTTTCCCACTCTTTTGGCAGCCCACCACGCATCCGGCGGGTAAACTCTGCTGCCAGTTCAGGATATGCTTGCTGGTACGCGGAGAAGGTCGTATTCCAGTCCTGCTGGGCTTTTTCGCCGTTTTCTCGCGCGTCCCAGGCCCGATAAATCTCTTTGGGGATGTGAAAGGCGGGATGATGCCAGCCCAGCTTCTGGCGGGTCAGCGCCACTTCTTCTTCACCCAATGCCGCGCCGTGCGCCTCTTCTTTCCCGGCCTTATTCGGCGAGCCAAAGCCAATTACCGTCCGACAGATAATGAGTGATGGCTTATCGGTCACGCTTTGGGCTTCCAGAATGGCTTTCTTCACCGCTTCAGGATCGTGCCCGTCTATCTCGTGTACCACATGCCAGTGATACGCTTCAAAGCGCTTCGCGGTATCGTCGGTAAACCAGCCTTTGGTTTCGCCATCAATAGAGATGCCGTTGTGGTCGTAAAAGCCGATCAGCTTGCCCAGTCCCAGCGTCCCCGCCAGCGAACAGACTTCGTGGGAAATCCCTTCCATCAGGCAGCCGTCGCCCATAAAAACATAGGTGAAATGGCTGACAATCTCATGGCCCGGTTGATTAAACTGCGCGGCCAGCGTTCGTTCGGCCACCGCCAGCCCGACGGCGTTTGCCAGGCCCTGACCCAACGGCCCGGTGGTGGTTTCCACGCCCGGCGTGTAGCCCAGTTCCGGGTGCCCGGGCGTTTTTGAATGCAGCTGGCGGAAGTTCTTTAACTCGTCCAACGGCAGGTCGTAACCGGAAAGATGCAGCAGGCTGTAAAGCAGCATTGAGGCGTGACCGTTGGACAAAATAAACCGGTCACGATCGTACCAGTGAGGATCGCTCGGGTTATGGCGGAGAAAATCGTTCCACAGCACTTCGGCAATATCGGCCATGCCCATCGGTGCGCCGGGATGGCCTGAGTTGGCTTTCTGGACCGCATCCATACTCAGCGCACGAATGGCATTGGCAAGCTCTTTACGGGTCATAGGAAATACTCCTTGAAAAGTAAAGTGTTAGAGCGTGTGTTAATTCACACTTTTGGAGAATTTGCAGGTGTTGTCAGCAAAAAGCATAGCAGACAGGCATGGTATTGCTGGCTTAAGCAGGTAACATGGCTGTTATAAATTGATAACAAATTCTTTCTTTGAGTAGTGAGAGTTTGGCGACCTTCAAAGTTTGCGCCGCTGACTGAGGTGATAATGTGCGGCTCTGCAAAAGGGTTACCTGCGCCACTTTATTGATCGATACGTGAAAGGAACAACAAGATGGATGACCAGTTAAGACAAAGCGCCCTCGATTTCCACGAGTTTCCAGTACCCGGCAAAATTCAGGTTTCGCCAACCAAACCCCTTGCCACCCAACGTGACCTGGCGCTGGCCTATTCACCCGGTGTTGCAGCCCCGTGTCTGGAAATCGAAAAAGACCCGCTGGCGGCCTACAAATACACCGCGCGCGGCAACCTGGTGGCGGTGATTTCCAACGGTACTGCGGTACTGGGGCTGGGCAACATTGGTGCGCTGGCCGGCAAACCGGTGATGGAAGGGAAAGGCGTTCTGTTTAAGAAATTTGCCGGGATTGACGTGTTCGATATTGAAGTCGACGAACTCGATCCGGATAAATTTATTAACGTGGTGGCGGCCCTTGAGCCGACGTTTGGCGGCATCAACCTCGAAGATATCAAAGCACCGGAATGCTTCTACATTGAGCAAAAACTGCGTGAGCGCATGAATATTCCGGTATTCCACGACGACCAGCACGGCACGGCTATCATCAGCACCGCCGCGATCCTTAACGGTCTGCGGGTGGTGGAGAAGAATATCTCTGATGTACGTATGGTGGTGTCCGGTGCGGGCGCGGCGGCGATTGCCTGTATGAACCTGCTGGTGGCGCTGGGCATGCAGAAGCACAATATCGTGGTCTGCGACTCCAAAGGCGTGATTTACAAAGATCGCGAACCGAACATGGCCGAAACCAAAGCGGCCTATGCGGTGGAAGATGACGGCAAGCGTACACTGGATGACGTGATTGACGGGGCTGACATCTTCCTTGGCTGTTCCGGCCCGAAAGTGCTGAGCCAGGAGATGGTCAAGAAAATGGCGCGTGCGCCGATGATTCTGGCGCTGGCCAACCCGGAACCGGAAATTCTGCCGCCGCTGGCGAAAGAAGTGCGTTCCGATGCCATTATTTGTACCGGTCGCTCCGACTACCCGAACCAGGTCAACAACGTCCTGTGCTTCCCGTTCATCTTCCGCGGTGCGCTGGACGTGGGTGCCACTGCAATCAACGAAGAGATGAAGCTGGCGGCGGTACACGCTATTGCGGAACTGGCGCATGCTGAGCAGAGCGAAGTGGTGGCCTCCGCCTATGGCGATCAGGACCTGAGCTTTGGCCCGGAATACATCATTCCTAAGCCGTTTGACCCGCGTCTGATTGTCAAAATTGCACCGGCGGTGGCGAAAGCGGCCATGGACTCCGGCGTGGCAACGCGCCCGATTGCCGACTTTGATGCGTACATCGATAAGCTGAGTGAGTTTGTCTACAAAACCAACCTGTTCATGAAGCCGATTTTCTCGCTGGCACGCAAAGCGCCGAAGCGCGTGGTGCTGACGGAAGGGGAAGAGGCGCGCGTGCTGCATGCGACCCAGGAATTGATCACCTTAGGTCTGGCGAAGCCGATCCTGATTGGCCGTCCGAGCGTGATCGAAATGCGCATCCAGAAACTGGGGCTGCAGATCAAAGCCGGTGTTGATTTTGAGATCGTCAACAACGAATCCGATCCGCGCTTCAAAGAGTACTGGAGTGAGTATTATCAGATTATGAAGCGCCGGGGGATCACCCAGGAGCAGGCGCAGCGTGCGGTGATTGCCAACACCACGGTGATTGGTGCGATCATGGTGCAACGCGGTGAAGCGGATGCGATGATCTGCGGCACGATTGGCGACTATCACGAGCATTTCAGCGTGGTGAAAGCGGTATTTGGTCACCGCGACGGTGTGCATACGGCGGGGGCGATGAACGCGCTGTTGCTGCCAAGCGGCAACACCTTTATCGCCGATACCTACGTTAACGATGACCCGACGCCGGATCAGCTGGCGGAAATCGCCGTGATGGCGGCCGAAACCGTACGGCGTTTTGGTATCGAACCGAAGGTGGCATTGCTGTCGCACTCCAACTTTGGCTCTTCCAACTGTCCGTCGGCCAGCAAAATGCGCGCAGCGCTGGAGCTTATCAAGGCGCGTGCGCCAGAACTGATGATCGACGGTGAGATGCACGGTGATGCCGCGCTGGTAGAAAGCATTCGTAACGATCGGATGCCGGACAGTCCGCTGAAAGGCTCCGCCAATATTCTGGTGATGCCGAATATGGAAGCGGCGCGTATTAGTTACAACTTACTACGCGTGTCCAGCTCTGAAGGTGTAACGGTCGGCCCGGTGCTGATGGGTGTGGCGAAACCGGTTCATGTATTAACGCCGATCGCCTCTGTTCGTCGTATCGTGAATATGGTGGCGCTGGCTGTTGTAGAAGCGCAAACACAACCGCTGTAATATATACTGGTGCGGGAACTCTCCCGCACCTTTACTTCACTTCTCGTTTTCTCTGATTTTACCATTATTCAAATCTTGATATTATCAATGTACGATATTAATTATCCCGTCTTTTTGTACATTAGATAACAGGATATTCATTTCTTTGATTTGTTTTTCATTTTTTATGAAATGCTATTTTACCTAATTTTTTTGTAAGAAAATATTAATAATATATTCATTGATTATATTGCTTTGTATTTTGTATGAAGTGCGTGGGTTGTGATTGGTGATGAAATTCACTTGAATACAATTAATTATGGGCTGTTTATTAATATTTAATAGAACTGTGCTGTAACAGATGAAATGATTTTATTCACGGTATTGATACTTGTATTGATGGCCAGAGAGAATTGCTAACGTAATAGCATTTACAAAGGTGATATCGAGATGGTATTGAAATGACGTAACTGAAATCATGATGATTTCCAGCGTTCTACCAGTAATGTTAAATGTAATTGGTACAGTTACATTGAATTCAATAATAACCAGTAAGTCATGACGATAAATATGGCTAAAGTCATTATTTGGCATGGCTGTTGTCTCAATCCCCTTTGGGGAACAAAAAATTAGGGAGCTTATTCTTATGGACTTAGCATTTTCTCCAAGGCTGCTTGCAATAGCTATTGCCGCAGCGATCCCATTGACCGTCAGCGCGGCAGATACCCCCGCCGTTGCGACTTCCCAGGATGGACATGCAGGATACGACCATCCCAATCAATATCTTGTTACGCCAGCGACAAAAATTGCTGACAACTTGATGCCGGTCATGTCTCATCCTGCACAGGATAAAGATACGCGGCAGAAGCTGGCCGAGTTAGAAAAGAAAACGGGCAAAAAGCCTAATATTGTGGTGTTCATTCTTGATGACGTCGGCTGGATGGATGTCGGTTTTAACGGGGGAGGGGAGGCCGTGGGTAACCCGACGCCGGATATCGATGCCGTCGCAAATCAGGGATTAGTCCTGACGTCGGCCTATTCGCAACCGAGTTCTTCCCCAACTCGTGCGACGATCATGACCGGGCAATACTCCGTTCACCATGGAATTTTAATGCCGCCAATGTACGGTATGCCTGGCGGTCTTGAAGGACTGACCACGCTACCGCAACTGTTGCACGATCAAGGCTATATCACGCAAGCCATCGGTAAATGGCACATGGGCGAGAATACCGGTTCGCAGCCGCAAAACGTCGGTTTTGACGATTTCCGCGGTTTTAACTCCGTCTCCGACATGTACACCGAATGGCGCGATCCGAATGTGAATCCGGAGGTGGCGCTAAGTCCTGCCCGTAGCCAGTATATTCAGAATCTGCCGTTCGATAAAAATGATGTCCATGCGGTACGCGGAGGCAAGCAGGAAGCTGTAGCCGAAATCACGCCGAAGTATATGGAAGATCTGGACCAGCGTTGGATGAAGTACGGCGTTGAGTTTATTAACAGCATGGCGAAGAAAGATAAGCCGTTCTTCCTGTATTACGGAACGCGTGGTTGCCATTTTGATAACTATCCGAATGCCCATTATGCCGGGCGCTCGCCAGCACGCACTTCCTACAGCGATTGTATGGTGGAGATGAATGACGTCTTTGCCAACCTGTACAAAGCGCTGGAGACCAGCGGGCAACTGGATAATACGCTGATCGTCTTCACCTCCGATAACGGCCCGGAAGCGGAAGTGCCGCCACATGGCCGCACGCCGTTCCGTGGCGCGAAAGGCTCAACGTGGGAGGGCGGGGTGCGCGTGCCGACGTTTGTTTACTGGAAGGGAATGATCCAACCGCGTAGATCCGACGGGATTGTGGATTTGGCGGATTTGTTCCCGACCAGTCTTTCACTGGCAGGCCATCCGGGCGCGGAGCTGGCGAAACTGGTGCCTGAAAAAACCTTTATTGATGGCGTTGACCAGGCATCTTTCTTTATCGGTAAAGACGGACAGTCAAACCGTAAAGCAGAACACTACTTCCTCAATGGCGAGCTTTCGGCGGTTCGTATTGATGAATTTAAATATCATCTGCTTATCCAGCAGCCTTTTGCTTTCACGCAAACCGGCTATCAAGGCGGGTTTACCGGCGCAATTATGAAAACGGCGGGTACGATGATATTTAACCTCTATACCAATCCGCAGGAAGATGAAAGTGTTGGTGTACGCCATATTCCGATGGGGGTACCTTTACAGACTGAAGTCCATAACTACATGGAAATTCTGAAAAAATACCCGCCTAAAGTGCAGATTAAACTCTAAGTTTTATTCAGTAGATAACCGGCTTCTTATGCAGCCGGTTATCTTATTTCTCTTTTCTGCGATTGTGTAAATGGGCATGCATAATATCGCTGGCCGGGCGGCCCATCGCCATCAGATCGGCCATTGCCTTCAGATATGGCGGTAAGTGCTGGAAATAGCGGCGAAATCCGGCACACAAATAATTCAATCCCGGTTTGCCCTCTTGCGTTAACGCAAAACGATGCTTTGGACATCCGCCCCAGCAGGCTTTTAGTACCGAACACTGACGGCACTGATTGGGCAGAGTGGTGTATTTATCTTTACCGAAATCAACCTGTTTTGCTGAGTCCAGCATTGCTGCAAAGGTTTGCTCACAGATGTTGCCTAAATGATATTGCGGGTAGACGTAATGGTCGCAGGCATAAACGTCGCCATTATGCTCGACAACCACGGAACGACCGCAGGTAGGCTGGTGATGGCAGACCGCGCCGGGCATGCCGACGAAGCTGGCGAATGCCCACTCAATGTTCATGACGTAAACTTTACCTACGTCACGCTTAACCCAGCGGTCAAAAACGTGACAAAGAAATGTACCATAGTCTTCAGGTTGTACCGACCATGATGTTAGCGTCCCGGAGGCTTCGCCGGGCGAGCGTAGCGTCAGGCCGGACTGCTGTGCTGATGCGTCGGCCAGACGCTCGACGACGGGGATAAACTGAATAAACTCGATACCGCTGGCGACGAGAAATTCGTACACTTTCTCCGGCTGCCGGGCGCTATGGTGATTCACGCAGGCCAGCACGTTATACTGCACGCCATGCTGCTGAAGCCGCGCTAAAGCACGCATCACGAGCTTGTGCGTCGGACGGCCACCCTTAGTCAGGCGGTATTCGTTATGAATGTCCTCAGGCCCGTCCAGCGATAAGCCAATCAGGAAATTATGGCGTACAAAAAACTCGCACCACGCATCATCTAACAGCACGCCGTTGGTTTGAAAACTATTGCTGATCTGCCGCCCGTTACCATATTGGACCTGAAGGGCGACAGCGCGACGGTAAAAATCCAGTCCCAGTAGCGTCGGCTCGCCACCTTGCCAGGTGAATGCCACCTCTGACTTTGGATTGCATGAGGCAATATAATCGCGGACATAATGCTCCAGCATTGCATCATTCATACGAGGTTGTGGAACATCGTCATATAACGCGTGTTTTTCGAGATAGAAGCAGTAAGCGCAGTTCAGGTTGCAGTCCGACCCGCTGGGTTTCGCCATAGCATGAAAAGCACGGGTTGATATATTTTGAGACATATTACTCTGACCCTTAAAAACTATTTTCCGATGCTCTGCTACGCCTTACTCAGAGGGGCGGCAGGGCAATGCGTCTATTGGTAGTAATGACATTCAACCATATCACCTGAGAATTTATTGAGGTCGAGACGTAAATTCAGAATAATACATGCTGATGTTGGCTATTATGACACTATAGCGCGGTAATATCATGAGGAGAGAGGTTGGTTGTGAGCTTCTTAAAGCATTTAATTATCCATTTTCTGAATGTATTTGACGGGATAATAGATATTAAATATAAGCTATGAATGCGGTGAGTTGATAAAAGAGTTTACTATTAGTAATGGGTAGCGATACTTTTACCTTCTTAAGATATTTTATATTCACTCAGGATATTGTTCGCAATAAACAGGATGTATTTCATTATGCAAAAATCTAAATCCCGTATTGTGACGCAAGTTGAAAAGATTTTCTGGCTTACGCCAGCGATGTTATTAACCGGATGTACCCTGTCGCCCGCTATTCCCGTTATCGGCGCATATTATCCTGGTTGGCTATTTTGCATTATTATGGGCGTACTTCTGACATTGCTCACCCGGCGATTTATTACTTACAGAAATATACGGCCAGGATTTCCCACTATTGTGTATACCAGCCTTTTTATCCTCTACTCCATGCTGTTCTGGCTGGTGTTTTTTTAATTCATGTTGAGATGCCCTCATGGAAAGTTCACTGAAAAAATCGCCGGGTAAAAAAATACCGGCTTTGGTTCTGGTACTACTGACGTTGGTCGTGTTGGTGTTTGTGATCTGGCGAGTGGACAGTTCGCCATCAACAAATGATGCCTATGCCGCTGCGGATACCATTGACGTTGTACCCGAAGTCAGTGGGCGCATTGTCGAGCTGGCGGTAAAAGATAACCAGCCGGTCAAGCAGGGGGATCTGCTTTTCCGCATCGATCCGCGCCAGTATCAAGCCAATCTGGCGAAGGCGGAAGCCGCGCTTGCCGCGCTTGATAAGCAGATTATGCTGACCCAGCGCAGCGTAGATGCACAAAAATACGGTGCTGATTCCGTTCAGGCGGCAGTTGCAAAAGCGCGCGCCGCGGCAAAACAGGCGGGTGATACATTGCATCGCACCGAGCCTTTGTTATCGGAAGGCTTTGTCTCGGCGGAGGATGTTGACCGCGCCAGAACGGCGCAGCGGGCCGCCGCGGCCGATCTCAATGCTATTTTACTCCAGGCACAGCAGGCGGCCAGCGCCGTGAGCGGCGTTGATGCGCTGGTGGCCCAGCGTGAGGTTGTACAGGCTGATATCGCCCTGACTAAGCTCTATCTGGATATGACGATTGTTCGTGCACCTTTTGATGGACGGATTGTTTCTCTGAAAACGTCCGTCGGCCAGTTTGCTTCAGCAATGAAGCCCGTATTTACCCTGATCGACACACGCCAGTGGTATGTCATCGCTAATTTTCGCGAGACGGACTTAAAAAATATTCGCCCGGGCGTTCCCGCGACTCTTCATTTGATGAGCGATTCTGGCAGAACCTTCCAGGGAAAAGTGGATTCGATTGGCTACGGGGTGCTGCCCGATGATGGTGGCATTGTGCTGGGAGGATTACCGCACGTATCCCGCTCAATTAACTGGGTCCGCGTGGCACAGCGTTTTCCGGTGAAAATTAGGGTGGATAAACCGGATGCAGAGATGTTTCGTATTGGCGCTTCGGCTGTCGCAACGCTCGAGCCGCAATAATGCGCGCCCTCAATTATTTACCGATGTCATGTGTTCGGCTGCTGGCATTCTTTCATGAAGAGCTAAGCGAGCGGCGTCCGGGGCGGACCCATCAGACGATGCTGCTATGGGTGAATTGCCTGGTGGTGGTGCTGGTTTCAATGACCTTTGAAATCCCATTCCTGGCAATATCGCTGGCGGTGCTGTTTTACGGTATTCAGTCCAACGCCTTTTATACCAAATTTGTGGCGATTCTGTTTGTGGTCGCCACCGTACTTGAGATTTGTAGCCTGCTGCTGATCTACAAATGGACCTACAGCTATCCGTTACTACGCATGGGTATTGCCAGCCTGATTGTGTTGGGAAGCATGTTTATGATGCGCACCCATCGCCTGGGTTTGGTCTTTTTCGCCGTTGCCATTGTGGCGGTATATGGCCAAACCTTTCCGGGGATGCTCGATTATCCGGATATCGTACTGCGTTTAACGCTGTGGTGTATTGTGGTTGGCCTCTATCCCACCCTGTTGATGGTGCTGACCGGCGTTTTGTGGTTTCCCAGCCGGGCGGTTCTGCAGATGCGCACGGCGCTTTGCGAGAGGCTGGATGACGCAGTTAGCCATTTGACGTCGCCCGTTGTGCCTCTGGCAGAAAAAAACATTGAGAAAGAAGCGCTGGCTCTGCAAAAGCTTAACGTCTTTTGCATGGCTGATGATGCTGACTGGCGCGCAAGAAGCGCCTGGTGGCAGACCTGTGTCACAACGGTGACCTGGATATATGCCACGCTTAACCGCTTTGATATTTCGGCCATACCCAGCGACCCGCCAACCGGCGAGTTAATCAGTAAGCTGCGCGGTGAAATTGCCGGGCTGCAAAATGCGATTACTCAGGGTGACCCCTGGCGTAGCGAATGGCATCTCAGCACTGACGAGAGTGCCGTCGCGCAGGCGTGTGGTCTGCAAACGCTCTGTCAGATGTTGTTACAGCAAGGGCATATGGATCCCGACGCGCCGCCAACCCCGGCAGCGAAGCCGCCGTCAATGGCTGCTGATGCGTTTACCAATCCGGTCTATATCCGCTATGCCCTGAAAACGCTGCTGGCATGCCTGATTTGCTATGTCTTTTATTCCGGCGTCGATTGGGAAGGCATCCACACCTGTATGCTGACCTGCATCATTGTGGCGAATGCCAGTATTGCTTCGTCGTATCAGAAAATGGCGTTGCGCTTTGGCGGTGCGCTATATGGCGCAATTTTAGCACTGCTGGTGACGATTTTTATTATGCCCTGGCTAGACGGTATCGTTGAATTATTGTGTGTTCTGACACCGATATTCCTGCTTGGCGCGTGGATCGCCACCGGCTCGGAACGCTCGTCCTACATCGGTACGCAGATGGTCGTCACTTTCGCACTGGCAACGCTTGAGAACACATTCGGGCCGATCTACGACCTGGTTGAAGTGCGCGATCGTGCCATCGGGATCCTGATTGGTACTGCGGTTTCAGCCGTTGTCTACACCTTCATCTGGCCAGAAAGCGAAGCGGGCGTGCTGCCGAAAAAGCTGGCGGGCGCGCTGGGGATACTCAGTAAGCTGATGCGTATTCCGCGCCCGCAGGATGCGGTGGCTCAGCGCAACTATTTGCAACTGCGCATCGGTTTTCTGGCAACCATCAGCGGCTGCGAGGAAATTTGCGAGCGGGTGGCATTAGAGCGTCATCTGGATGCCGATGAGCGCATCAGGCTGGTTAATTACGGCCAGCAGGTTATTCACCAGGGGCGAGAAATTCTTTATGCCTGGGAAACAACCTGGGAGCATACCGGAATGCTGGACGACGAAGCACAGCAGGCGAGAGCGGCCCGTTTTGCCGATGCGTTAGAAAAATACGCGCAGGGCCTGACGGGCGGCACGAGTTCACCTCCTGATATCGCGCTCTCATCCTCCTCTTTGGAAAAATTATCCGGGTCAGACAAACAGGAGCAATGCGTCATGCAGCAGATGATCCGTTTACCCGACTGGACCCACACGGATCAATCGCCAGCCAGAGAGCCGGTGCAAGGAGTCTCTCAACTATGACCAGTAACCTTCCACGATTACTACTTTGTGGCATTCTTGCCAGCACCACAGCGCTCACCGGTTGTGCGCTGATACGTAAAGATTCTGCCCAGCATCAGTCCATTCAGCCCGATCAAATCAAACTGGCTGATGACATTCATCTCGCCAGCCAGGGATGGCCGCAGGCGCAATGGTGGCGTCAGTTCAACGATCCGCAACTGGACACTCTGATTCAGCGAACGCTTTCCGGCTCGCATACGCTGGCTGAGGCGAAACTGCGCGAAGAGCAGGCACAATCGCAGGCCGATCTGTTAGAGGCCGGATCACGGCTCCAGGTTGCCGCATTAGGGATGGTCAATCGGCAACGGGTTTCGGCCAACGGCTTCCTTAGCCCTTATGCGATGGATGCGCCAAAGCTTGGTATGGACGGCCCTTACTACACTGAAGCGACGGTGGGGTTGTTTGCCGGTCTGGATCTTGATCTGTGGGGCGCGCATCGTTCAGCGGTTGCGGCGGCCATCGGCGCGCAAAATGCTGCACTTGCTGAGACGGCGGCAGTTGAGCTGTCTCTCAGCGCTGGCGTAGCGCAGCTTTATTACAGTATGCAGGCTAGCTATCAGATGCTTGATCTGCTGCAACAAACCCGTGACGTTATTGATTTCGCCGTGAAAGCGCACCAGAGCAAAGTTGCCCACGGGCTGGAAGCGAAGGTGCCGTACCACGGTGCCAGAGCGCAGATGCTGGCAGTGGACAAACAGATTGCGGCGGTAAAAGGGCAAATCAAAGAAACGCGGGAGTCGCTGCGGGCGCTGATCGGTACCAGCGATTTTCCTGATATCAAGCCGATTGCTTTGCCGCAGATACAAACCGGTCTTCCAGCAACGCTATCGTATGAATTGCTCGCCAGACGTCCTGATTTACAGGCGATGCGCTGGTACGTGCAGGCATCGCTAAGCCAGGTGGATGCCGCTCGCGCGCTGTTCTATCCGAGTTTCGATATCAAAGCGTTTTTTGGCCTGGATGCAATTCATCTCGACCAGCTGTTTAAAAGTACCAGCAAGCAGATTAACTTCATTCCTGGCTTGCGCCTGCCGTTGTTCGATGGCGGGCGTCTCAATGCCAACCTGCAGCACACCCGGGCCGCCAGTAACATGATGATTGAACGCTATAATCAACAGGTACTCGACGCCGTGCGCGATGTTGCGATCAACGGTACGCGTTTGCAGACGCTGAATGAAGAACGAGGAATGCAACTAGACCGGGTTGAGGCGATGCGCTATACCCAGGCTGCCGCTGAAGCCGCCTTTCAACGTGGTCTGGGAAGCCGCTTACAGGCAACCGAAGCCCGGCTTCCCGTTCTGGCGGAAGAGATATCGCTACTCATCCTGGACACCCAGCGGGTTATTCAAAATATTCAGCTAATGAAATCGCTGGGGGGCGGTTACCAGGCTCCAGCGGTAACAAAAGAATAGTTTGAAAAGTCGTGATGATGCCGCGTGAAGCCCTTCACTCGGCATTTTTTATACGCACACTCTCCCCCGCATTAATAAATCACCTCATCCTGATTTTTAACCCTTATTTTTATTTTCTTAGTGATCTCCCTCACCTTTTAAACCTGGTTGCCGAATTTTGTTATTTACTCTGACGAAAAATTGCCACGATGGGGTCAGTTTTAGCAGAGGCGGTGAGCAATGGAAAAAGAACGCATCATCCAGGAATTTGTGCCGGGGAAACAGGTCACGCTGGCGCATCTGATAGCGCACCCCGGTGAAGAGTTGGCGAAAAAGATCGGCGTTCCCGAGTCTGGCGCGATCGGCATTATGACCTTAACGCCGGGTGAAACGGCGATGATTGCCGGTGACTTAGCCATGAAAGCGGCGGATGTACATATCGGCTTTCTCGATAGATTCAGCGGTGCGCTGGTGATCTACGGCTCTGTAGGTGCAGTGGAAGAGGCGTTGCTCCAGACGGTAAGTGGTCTGGGTCGGTTATTAAATTTCACTTTGTGCAACCTGACAAAAAGTTAATCAGAGGCGGCGATGAAACGTATTGCGTTTGTCGGTACGGTGGGGGCGGGAAAAACCACGCTCTTTAATGCGCTCCAGGGGAATTATTCCCTCGCCAGAAAAACACAGGCTGTCGAGTTTAATGAAAACGGCGATATCGACACACCGGGAGAATATTTTAGCCATCCGCGCTGGTATCACGCCTTAATTACCACGCTGCAGGATGTTGATACGTTGATTTATATACACGCGGCAAATGATTTGGAAAGTCGCTTACCTGCCGGGCTGTTGGATATCGGCGCCAGTAAACGACAAATCGCCGTTATCAGCAAAACGGATGTGCCGGATGCCAATGTCGCCGCAACGCGACAATTACTTCGCGGGATAGGGTTTCAGGAGCCGATTTTTGAGCTCAATAGCCATGACCCAAGCAGTGTGCAGCACCTGGTGGATTATCTGACTGAGCTCAGCCAAAAGGAGGAAAGGGCAGGTGAAAAAACTCATCACAGCTAACGATATTCGTGCGGCCCACGCACGCGGTGAACAGGACGTATCGGTTGTTCTGCGCGCCAGTATCATCACCCCGGAAGCACGCGAAGTTGCGGCGCTGCTGGGCGTCACTATCACTGAATGCGATGAATCCGCGCCGGCAGCCGTATCAACGTCTACGGCAGCACCAACTGCGGTGGATGACGGCAAAACGGAAAGCCAGCGTATTCGCGAAACCATCATTGCGCAGTTACCGGAAGGACAGTTTACCGAAAGCCTGGTCGCGCAGTTGATGGACAAAGTGATGAAGGAGAAACAGTCGCTGGAGCAGGGCGGAATGCAGCCCAGCTTTGCCTCGGTGACCGGCAAAGGTGGCGTCAAAGTCATTGACGGCAGCAGCGTCAAGTTTGGCCGTTTTGATGGTGCCCAGCCGCACTGCGTCGGCTTAACCGACTTAGTCACTGACCAGGACGGGAGCAGCATGGCCGCCGGGTTTATGCAGTGGGATAACGCATTTTTCCCATGGACGCTGAACTACGACGAAATTGACATGATTCTGGAAGGCGAGCTGCACGTTCGTCATGAAGGCGAAACCATGATTGCGAAGGCCGGGGATGTGATGTTTATCCCGAAAGGTTCCAGCATTGAGTTTGGTACGCCGACGACGGTGAAGTTCCTGTATGTGGCCTGGCCTGCGAACTGGCAGTCCTGCTAAGGCGGATGTATGAAGGATTTCATTACCGAAGCATGGCTCAGGGCGAATCATACGCTTAGCGAAGGGGCTGAAATTCATCTCCCCGCTGATGCTCGCCTGACGCCGTCTGCCCGGGAGTTGCTGGACAGTCGTCGACTGCGCATTAAGTTTATCGATGAGCAGGGAAGCCTGTTTATCGACGACGAGCAGCAGCAACCGCAGCCGGTGCATGGTTTAACCAGCAGCGATGCACACCCGCAGGCAAGCTGCGAGCTGTGTCATCAACCGGTGGCGAAGAAACCTGACACGCTGACGCATCTGACAGCGGACAAAATGGTCGCCAAAAGTGACCCGCGCCTGGGATTTCGCGCGGCGCTGGACAGCACCATTGCGCTGGCCGTGTGGTTACAGATTGAGCTGGCCGAACCGTGGCAGCCGTGGCTGGCGGATATCCGCTCGCGCTTAGGCAACATTATGCGCGCCGACGCCATGGACGAACCTCTGAATGCACAGGCCATTGTTGGCTTAAGCGACGGAGATTTACACCGGCTCTCGCATCAACCGCTGCGCTACCTGGACCACGACCATCTGGTGCCGGAAGCCAGCCACGGTCGTGATGCTGCACTGCTTAATTTGTTGCGCACTAAAGTCCGTGAAACGGAAACGGTGGCGGCGCAGGTGTTTATCACCCGTGGTTTTGATGTGTTGCGGCCAGACATCCTGCAGGCGCTAAACCGTCTTTCGAGTACGGTTTACGTAATGATGATTTTGAGCGTGGCGAAGCATCCACTGAGCGTCAGCCAAATCCAACAGCGATTAGGGGAGAAGTCATGATCATTGAACGCGCTCGCCAACTCGCCAAACGTTCACCTGCTCGGGTGGTGTTCCCGGATGCGCTGGATGTCCGAGTGCTGAAAGCGGCGAACTACCTGCATCAGCACGGTCTGGCTCGCCCTATTCTCGTCGCCAGCCCATTTGCATTGCGCCAGTTTGCCCTCAGTCACCGCGTGGCAATGGACGGTATTCAGGTTGTCGATCCGCAAAGCAATGTGCAAATGCGTGAAGAATTTGCCCTGCGCTGGCTGGCCCGTGCGGGCGAAAAAACGCCGCCGGATGCGCGGGAAAAACTCAACGATCCGCTGATGTTTGCCGCCGCGATGGTCAGTGCCGGTAAAGCCGATGTCTGTATTGCCGGCAACCTGTCGTCAACGGCAAACGTGCTGCGCGCAGGGTTGCGCATCATTGGCTTACAGCCGGGTTGCAAAACGCTGTCGTCGATTTTCCTGATGCTGCCGCAGTATCTCGGACCGTCATTAGGATTTGCCGACTGTAGCGTGGTGCCGCAGCCGACCGCCGCACAGCTGGCGGATATTGCCATCGCCAGCGCGGAAACCTGGCAGGCGATTACCGGTGAAGAGCCGCGAGTGGCCATGCTGTCGTTTTCAAGTAATGGCAGTGCCCGTCATCCCAACGTCGCTAACGTGCAGCAGGCAACGGACATCGTTCGTGAACGCGCGCCGCAGCTTACCGTCGACGGTGAACTGCAGTTTGATGCCGCTTTTGTACCGGATGTCGCCGCGCAAAAAGCGCCCGCCAGTCCGCTACAGGGCAATGCCAATGTGATGGTTTTCCCGTCGCTGGAGGCAGGCAATATTGGTTATAAAATCGCCCAGCGCCTGGGAGGGTATCGTGCAGTCGGCCCCTTAATTCAGGGACTTGCCGCACCGCTTCACGACCTCTCTCGCGGCTGTAGCGTGCAGGAAATTATCGAACTGGCGTTGGTGGCAGCTGTGCCGCGCCAGACTGAAATGAGTCGTGAAAGCGCCTCGCAAACACTGGTTGTTTAGGTCCCGTTCTGGACCCCTTCTACTAAGAGGAAAACACAATGGAAGCATTAGGAATGATCGAAACCCGGGGCCTGGTTGCACTGATTGAGGCTTCTGACGCAATGGTTAAAGCGGCACGCGTGAAACTGGTTGGCGTGAAGCAGATCGGTGGCGGCCTGTGTACTGCCATGGTTCGTGGTGATGTGGCCGCTTGCAAAGCAGCTACGGATGCCGGAGCTGCTGCTGCGCAGCGTATTGGCGAACTGGTTTCTGTACACGTTATCCCGCGTCCGCATGGCGATCTGGAAGAAGTATTCCCGATCAGCTTCAAAGGCGACAGCAACGATATGTAAGTCGTCCATGTGACGCCACTGGATTGTTAAGAGAAAGCTGGCGTCACCCTCTCTCCTTTTCACATTACCTTCTGCGGAGGGTAGGGGGAGGTTTTACCTGAAATATGCCACGGAGGCGGGTATGAAACTGGCAATCGTCACAGGACAAATTGTTTGTACCGTACGCCATCAGGGGCTCGCGCACGACAAGTTGCTGATGGTGGAAATGATTGATGCTCAGGGAAATCCCGACGGGCAGTGTGCTGTTGCTACCGACAGCATCGGGGCGGGAACCGGAGAGTGGGTGCTGCTGGTCAGTGGAAGCTCTGCCCGCCAGGCGCACAGTAGTGACTCATCGCCTGTCGATCTGTGCGTGATTGGCATTGTCGATGAAGTGGTGGCAGGTGGTCAGGTGATCTTCCATAAATAAGGCAGAAAATCATGAATCAACAGGATATTGAACAGGTCGTGAAAGCGGTGCTGCTGAAAATGAAAGACAGCAGCCAACCCGTCAGTGCCGTTCAAGAAATGGGCGTATTTGCCTCCCTGGATGACGCAGTGGCGGCAGCAAAACTGGCACAGCAGGAGCTGAAAAGCGTCGCTATGCGCCAGTTGGCCATTCACGCCATTCGTGAAGCAGGCGAAAAACACGCCAGAGAATTAGCGGAATTTGCCGTCAGTGAAACCGGCATGGGGCGCGTTGAAGATAAATTTGCCAAAAACGTGGCGCAGGCACGCGGCACGCCGGGCGTGGAATGCTTGTCTCCACAGGTACTGACCGGCGATAACGGCCTGACGCTGATTGAAAATGCGCCGTGGGGCGTGGTGGCATCGGTAACGCCGTCCACCAACCCGGCCGCGACCGTCATTAATAACGCCATCAGCCTGATTGCGGCGGGTAACAGCGTGGTCTTTGCGCCGCATCCTGCTGCAAAAGGCGTTTCTCAGCGTGCGATCGGTCTGCTTAACCAGGCGGTAGTCGCTGCGGGTGGTCCGGCAAACCTGCTGGTGACCGTTGCCAATCCGGATATCGAAACCGCTCAGCGTCTGTTCAAGTACCCAGGCATCGGCTTGTTGGTGGTGACCGGCGGCGAAGCGGTGGTGGAATCTGCGCGTAAGCACACCAACAAACGTCTGATTGCCGCAGGTGCGGGTAACCCGCCGGTGGTGGTGGATGAAACCGCCGATCTGGCGCGCGCCGCGCAGTCCATCGTTAAAGGTGCGTCGTTTGATAACAACATCATCTGCGCCGATGAAAAAGTCCTGATCGTCGTGGATAGCGTTGCCGACGAGCTGATGCGTCTGATGGAAGGTCAGCACGCGGTCAAGCTCACTGCAGCTCAGGCTGAGCAATTGCAGCCGGTGTTGATGAAAAACGTCGATGAACGCGGTAAAGGCACGGTTAGCCGTGACTGGGTCGGGCGCGATGCGGCCAAAATCGCCGCGGCGATCGGCCTGAATGTCCCGGAGCAAACCCGCTTGTTGTTCGTCGAAACCTCAGCCACACATCCGTTTGCGGTAACTGAACTGATGATGCCGGTGCTGCCGGTAGTGCGGGTGGCTAACGTTGACGAAGCCATTGCGCTGGCGGTCACGCTTGAAGGTGGTTGCCACCATACGGCGGCGATGCACTCACGCAACATCGATAACATGAACCGTATGGCTAACGCCATCGATACCAGCATTTTCGTCAAGAACGGACCGTGCATTGCCGGTCTTGGGCTTGGCGGTGAAGGCTGGACCACCATGACCATTACTACGCCAACCGGGGAAGGGGTGACCAGTGCGCGCACGTTTGTCCGCCTGCGTCGCTGTGTATTGGTGGATGCGTTTCGCATCGTATAAGGAGTGAAAGAGATGGCGCATGACGAACAACTGTGGCTCACACCCAGACTGCAAAAAGCAGCAACGCTGTGTAACCAGACGCCGGCCGCGAGTGATTCACCGCTGTGGCTCGGCGTTGATTTGGGGACCTGTGATGTGGTGTCGATGGTTGTCGACAGTGAAGGACAGCCGGTTGCGGTTTGTCTGGACTGGGCCGACGTCGTGCGTGACGGCATCGTCTGGGATTTTTTCGGTGCCGTGACCATTGTTCGTCGCCATCTCGATACGCTCGAACAACAACTGGGCTGCCGCTTTACCCACGCGGCAACCTCGTTCCCGCCAGGAACGGACCCGCGTATCTCCATTAACGTGCTGGAGTCTGCCGGACTTGAGGTTAGCCATGTGCTGGATGAGCCCACCGCCGTGGCGGATCTACTTCAGCTGGATAACGCAGGCGTGGTGGATATCGGCGGTGGGACGACCGGTATTGCCATCGTGAAGCAGGGCAAAGTGACCTATTCCGCCGACGAAGCGACCGGTGGGCATCACATTTCTCTGACGCTGGCTGGGAATCGTCGTATTCAACTGGAAGAAGCCGAGCAGTACAAGCGCAGCAACGGCAAGGAAATCTGGCCGGTAGTGAAGCCAGTTTACGAAAAAATGGCGGAAATTGTCGCCCACCATATTGCCGGGCAGGGCGTCATGGATTTATGGCTGGCCGGTGGGTCCTGTATGCAGCCGGGGGTTGATGAGCTGTTCCGTAAGCGTTTCCCGGAGCTGCAGGTGCATTTACCGCAGCACAGTCTGTTTATGACCCCGCTGGCGATTGCCAATAGCGGAAAAGTAAAAGCGGAAGGAATCTATGCAAGCTGAATTGCAGACCGCGCTCTTTCAGGCATTCGATGCCCTGAATCTACAACGCGTAAAAACGTTCAGCGTTCCACCGGTCACGCTATGCGGACTGGGAGCGCTCAGCACCTGCGGACAGGAAGCGCAAACGCGCGGGCTGACGCACATGTTCGTTATGGTAGATAGCTTCCTGCATGAAGCGGGAATGACCGCCTCACTGGAACGCAGCCTGGCGATGAAAGGCGTGGCGATGACGCTGTGGCCGTGCCCGGTCGGGGAACCGTGCATCACTGACGTTTGCGCGGCGGTCGCACAGCTGCGCGAGTCAAAATGTGACGGTGTTGTGGCCTTTGGCGGCGGCTCGGTACTGGATGCCGCCAAAGCCGTCGCGTTGCTGGTAACCAACCCAACGCAGACACTGGCTGATATGACGGAAAACAGCGTGCTGCGTCCTCGTTTACCGCTGATTGCCGTGCCAACCACCGCCGGGACCGGGTCAGAAACCACCAACGTCACGGTGATTATCGATGCCGCTACCGGACTGAAAAAAGTGCTGGCCCACGCCACGCTGATGCCGGACGTCGCCATTCTCGATGCGGCGGTAACGGAAGGCGTACCGCCGCACGTGACGGCAATGACTGGCATCGATGCACTCACCCACGCTGTTGAAGCCTACAGCGCGCTGAACGCGACACCGTTTACCGACAGCCTGGCAATTGGCGCGATTGCGATGATCGGCAAGTCGCTGCCTAAAGCGGTGGGTTACGGCCATGACCTGGCGGCGCGCGAAAGCATGTTACTGGCTTCCTGTATGGCGGGGATGGCTTTTTCCAGCGCAGGTTTGGGCTTGTGTCATGCGATGGCTCACCAGCCAGGTGCTGCGCTGCACATCCCGCACGGGCAGGCTAATGCCATGCTGCTTCCTACGGTAATGGGCTTTAACCGCATGGTGTGCCGTGAACGCTTCAGCCATATCGGCAGAGCGTTAACCAATAAGAAATCAGACGATCGTGACGCTATCAGCGCGGTCATTGAGCTGATCGCCGAAGTGGGCCAGACCAAACGGCTCGCTGACGTAGGCGCGAAACCTGAGCATTACAGTACCTGGGCGCAAGCCGCATTGAACGATATTTGTATACGCAGCAACCCACGAACCGCCACGCAGGAACAGATTATCGGCCTGTACGCGGCGGCACAATAAGGCATACCAGGACGTAGGCCGGATAAGGCGTTCGCGCCGCCATCCGGCAACAACGCGACATCATTGCCTGATGGCGCTGCGCTTATCAGGCCTACTAAGCACCTGGCAAATGGAGATAGGGCTATGGGAATTAACGAAATCATCATGTACATCATGATGTTCTTTATGCTGATTGCCGCCGTGGACAGGATCCTGTCGCAGTTCGGTGGTTCAGCGCGTTACCTCGGTAAGTTTGGTAAGAGCATCGAGGGATCGGGCGGTCAGTTTGAAGAAGGTTTTATGGCGATGGGCGCACTGGGTCTGGCGATGGTCGGTATGACTGCGCTGGCGCCGGTACTGGCGCATGTGCTCGGACCGGTAATTATTCCGCTGTATGAAATGTTGGGCGCGAACCCGTCAATGTTTGCCGGAACGCTGCTGGCGTGTGATATGGGCGGCTTCTTCCTGGCGAAAGAACTGGCGGGTGGCGATGTGGCCGCATGGCTGTACTCTGGCCTGATCCTCGGGGCAATGATGGGGCCGACGCTGGTCTTCTCCATCCCGGTTGCGCTGGGAATTATTGAACCGTCAGACCGTCGTTATCTGGCTCTGGGCGTACTGGCCGGTATCGTGACCATTCCGGTTGGCTGTATCGCAGGCGGCCTGGTGGCAATGTACTCCGGGGTTGAAATCAACGGGCAACCGGTGGAGTTCACCTTCGCGCTGATTCTGATGAACATGATTCCGGTGCTGATCGTCGCCATCCTGGTGGCGCTGGGGCTGAAATTTATCCCGGAAAAAATGATTAACGGTTTCCAGATCTTCGCCAAGTTCCTGGTGGCGCTGATCACCATCGGCCTGGCGGCGGCGGTCATTAAGTTCCTGCTTGGCTGGGAGCTGATCCCGGGTCTCGATCCTATCTTCATGTCTGCGGGTGATAAGCCCGGCGAAGTGATGCGCGCCATCGAAGTAATCGGTTCTATCTCCTGCGTGCTGCTGGGTGCCTACCCGATGGTGCTGCTGCTGACCCGCTGGTTTGAAAAACCGCTAATGAGTGTCGGCAACCTGCTGAAAATCAACAATATAGCCGCTGCGGGTATGGTGGCAACTCTGGCGAACAACATCCCGATGTTCGGCATGATGAAAAATATGGATACCCGCGGCAAAGTGATCAACTGCGCGTTCGCGGTCTCTGCAGCCTTCGCTCTGGGTGACCACTTAGGTTTTGCCGCCGCGAACATGAACGCCATGATCTTCCCGATGATTGTCGGCAAGTTGATTGGTGGTGTGACGGCGATTGGCGTGGCGATGATGCTGGTGCCAAAAGACGAAAATGTTCCGGCCGTTGTTGACGCGGAAACTGCAGAAGCAAAAGCGGAGGCGCAATCGTGAATACTCGCCAGCTACTGAGCGTCGGTATCGATATCGGCACCACCACCACTCAGGTGATCTTCTCCCGCCTTGAGCTGGTTAACCGTGCGGCAGTGTCGCAGGTGCCGCGCTACGAATTTATCAAACGCGAAATTAGCTGGCAAAGCCCGGTCTTCTTCACACCCGTCGATAAGCAGGGCGGGTTGAAAGAGGCTGAACTTAAAGCGCTGATCCTGGCCCAGTACCAGGCGGCGGGTATTGCGCCGGAAACGGTTGATTCCGGCGCGATCATCATTACCGGAGAAAGCGCGAAAACCCGCAACGCCCGTCCGGCGGTGATGACGCTCTCCCAGTCGCTGGGTGACTTCGTGGTGGCCAGTGCCGGTCCGCATCTGGAATCGGTGATTGCCGGTCACGGTGCTGGTGCACAAACTCTGTCTGAGCAGCGTCTGTGCAGCGTGCTGAATATCGACATCGGCGGCGGGACGTCAAACTACGTACTGTTTGATGCCGGAAAGGTCAGCGGCTCTGCGTGCCTGAACGTCGGGGGACGACTGCTGGAAACTGACGGCCAGGGGCGCGTGGTCCATGCGCACCAGCCGGGACAGATGATCGTCGACGAGGTGTTTGGTGCCGGTACTGACGCCCGAACGCTCAATGCCGCACAGCTTGTCCAGGTCGCGCGGCGAATGGCGAATCTGATCGTGGAAGTGATTGACGGCACGCCTTCTGCCCTGGCGCAGGCGCTGATGCAAACCGGTTTACTGCCTGCGGGCGTGAAACCGGATGTGATTACGCTTTCCGGAGGAGTGGGCGAGTGCTACCGCAACCAGCCTGCCGATCCGTTCTGTTTTTCTGACATTGGACCGCTGCTGGCGACGGCGCTGCATGAACATCCGCGCTTGCGTGAGATGAACGTGCAGTTCCCGGCGCAAACCGTGCGCGCCACGGTGATTGGCGCCGGGGCGCATACGCTGTCGCTGTCGGGCAGCACCATCTGGCTGGAAGGCGTGGCGCTCCCGCTGCGCAATCTGCCGGTGGCGATCCCGGTTGATGAGGCTGATCTAGTGGCGGCCTGGCAGCAGGCGCTGATGCAGCTCGATCTTGATCCGAAAACAGATGCCTATGTGCTGGCGCTGCCCGGGTCGCTGCCGGTGCGCTACGCCGCGCTGTTAACGGTCATCGACGCGCTGCTGGCCTTTGTCGCGCGTTATCCGAATCCGCATCCCCTGCTGGTGGTAGCCGAGCAGGATTTTGGTAAAGCCCTGGGCATGCTGTTACGCCCACAGTTACAGCAACACCCGCTGGCGGTCATCGATGAGGTGATTGTCCGGGCGGGGGACTATATCGACATTGGTACGCCTCTTTTTGGCGGATCGGTTGTGCCGGTGACGGTGAAATCACTCGCATTTCCTTCCTGAGGGAACGACTTATGAAACTAAAGACCACATTGTTCGGCAATGTTTATCAGTTTAAGGATGTAAAAGAGGTGCTGGCCAAAGCCAACGAACTGCGTTCGGGGGATGTGCTGGCAGGTGTCGCCGCGACAAGCTCACAGGAGCGCGTGGCGGCCAAACAGGTGTTGTCGGAAATGACGGTGGCGGATATCCGCAACAACCCGGTGATTTCCTATGAAGAGGACTGCGTCACGCGTCTGATTCAGGATGACGTCAACGAAACGGCCTATAACCGCATCAAAAACTGGAGCATCAGTGAGCTGCGCGAGTACGTGTTGAGTGATGAAACCTCTGTCGATGACATTGCGTTTATGCGCAAAGGGTTAACGTCAGAAGTGGTCGCTGGGGTGGCAAAAATTTGCTCCAACGCGGACCTGATCTACGGCGGCAAAAAAATGCCGGTGATCAAAAAAGCCAACACCACGATCGGCTTGCCGGGCACCTTCAGCTGCCGTTTGCAGCCGAACGACACCCGTGACGATGTGCAGAGTATTGCCGCGCAAATCTACGAAGGGCTTTCTTTCGGTGCGGGCGATGCGGTGATCGGCGTTAACCCGGTAACCGATGACGTGGAGAACTTAAGCCGCGTACTCGACACCGTGTATGGCGTGATCGACAAATACAACATTCCTACCCAGGGCTGCGTGCTGGCGCACGTTACTACCCAGATCGAAGCGATTCGTCGCGGCGCGCCGGGCGGGCTGATTTTCCAGAGTATCTGCGGTAGCGAGAAAGGCTTGAAAGAGTTCGGCGTTGAGCTGGCGATGCTGGACGAGGCGCGTGCAGTGGGCGCTGAATTCAACCGTATCGCCGGGGAAAACTGCCTGTACTTTGAGACCGGGCAGGGGTCTGCGCTTTCTGCTGGCGCTAACTTCGGTGCCGATCAGGTGACGATGGAAGCGCGTAACTATGGGCTGGCACGCCACTACGATCCGTTCCTGGTGAATACCGTTGTCGGCTTTATCGGGCCAGAGTATCTCTACAATGACCGCCAGATTATTCGCGCCGGTTTAGAAGATCATTTCATGGGCAAGCTGAGCGGCATTTCGATGGGCTGTGACTGTTGTTACACCAACCATGCCGATGCTGACCAGAACCTCAATGAAAACCTGATGATTCTGCTCGCCACTGCAGGCTGCAACTACATCATGGGCATGCCGCTCGGTGACGACATCATGCTCAACTATCAGACCACCGCGTTCCACGACACCGCGACTGTGCGCCAGTTGCTGAACCTGCGTCCGTCGCCGGAGTTTGAACGCTGGCTGGAAAACATGGGCATTATGGCAAACGGTCGCCTGACCAAACGGGCGGGCGATCCGTCACTGTTCTTCTGATGACGCGGGGATGACACACGATGGATCAAAAACAGATTGAAGAAATTGTACGCAGCGTAATGGCGTCAATGGGTGAGTCACAACCGCAGGCTCAAGCGCCGTCAGCGGAAGTGAAATGTAGCACCACGCAGTGCGCCGCACCAACGGGCGAAAGCTGTGCCATGGATTTAGGATCGCCGGAAGCGAAAGCGTGGATCGGCGTTGAAAACCCGCACCGCGCAGAAGTGTTGACGGAACTGCGTCGCAGCACCGCTGCACGTGTCTGTACCGGTCGTGCTGGCCCGCGTCCGCGTACCCAGGCGCTGCTGCGCTTCCTGGCTGACCACTCACGCTCGAAAGATACCGTGCTGAAAGAGGTGCCGGAAGAGTGGGTGAAAGCACAAGGCTTGCTGGAAGTGCGCTCGGAAATCAGTGACAAAAATCTGTACCTGACCCGCCCGGACATGGGCCGTCGTCTGAGTGCGGAAGCGATTGAAGCGCTGAAATCCCAGTGCGTGGCGAACCCGGATGTCCAGGTGATTGTCTCTGATGGCCTGTCTACGGATGCCATCACCGCCAACTACGAAGAGATCCTGCCGCCATTGTTGTCTGGATTAAAACAGGCTGGGCTGAAGGTTGGCACGCCGTTCTTTGTCCGCTATGGCCGCGTGAAAATCGAAGATCAGATTGGCGAGCTGCTGGGTGCGAAAGCGGTGATCCTGCTGGTCGGTGAACGTCCGGGCTTAGGCCAGTCGGAAAGTCTTTCCTGCTACGCGGTCTATTCACCGCGCGTGGCGACTACCGTTGAGGCCGACAGAACCTGTATTTCCAACATTCACCAGGGCGGTACGCCACCGGTCGAAGCGGCTGCGGTAATCGTGGATTTGGCCAAACGCATGCTGGAGCAAAAAGCGTCCGGCATCAACATGACCCGTTAAGGAGGCATCATGCCAGCATTAGATTTGATTAGACCTTCAGTCACCGCCATGCGCGTGATTGCCTCGGTAAATGACGGTTTTGCCCGCGAACTTAAATTACCGCCACATATACGTAGCCTCGGACTCATCACAGCAGACTCTGATGACGTGGCGTATATTGCCGCAGACGAAGCGACAAAACAGGCAATGGTCGAAGTGGTTTATGGCCGCTCGCTGTATGCCGGTGCGGCGCACGGACCTTCTCCAACGGCAGGTGAAGTGTTGATTATGCTCGGTGGACCTAACCCGGCGGAAGTTCGCGCGGGTCTGGATGCGATGGTGGCCAATATTGAAAATGGCGCCGCGTTCCAGTGGGCCAATGATGCAGAAAATACGGCTTTCCTGGCACACGTGGTATCGCGTACCGGTTCATATCTTTCTGCTACGGCGGGATGCGTACTGGGCGATCCGATGGCTTATCTGGTGGCTCCGCCATTAGAAGCAACCTACGGGATTGATGCTGCGCTGAAATCTGCCGATGTACAGATTGTTACCTACGTGCCGCCACCGTCAGAAACCAACTACTCGGCGGCGTTTTTAACCGGTAGCCAGGCCGCCTGTAAAGCCGCCTGTAATGCCTTCGCTGATGCTGTTCTGGATATTGCCCGTAATCCTGTCCAGCGCGCGTAAGAGAGGTTGCAATGATCAATTCACTGGGATTACTGGAAGTGGATGGCATGGTGGCTGCCGTAGATGCGGCGGATGCCATGCTGAAAGCCGCGAACGTGCGTCTGCTTAGCCACCAGGTGCTCGATCCTGGCAGGCTAACGCTGGTGGTGGAAGGCGATCTGGCGGCGTGTCGTGCAGCGCTGGATGCCGGTTGTGCTGCTGCTGCGCGTACAGGACGTGTTATCAGCCGCAAGGAGATAGGACGGCCGGATGATGACACCCAGTGGCTGATCGGCGGTTTTACGCGCCAGCCGAAAAAACCAGAACCGAAGAAATCAGAACCGAAGCCGGAAGTGACATCAGACGTGAAAACAGAGAAGACGCAGGAAGCACCGGTGTCCTCTGAATCCTCTGACGAATTACTGGCGCTGTTAACATCGGTCCGTCAGGGAATGACGGCAGGGGAAGTGGCCGCGCACTTTGGTTGGTCACTTGATAAAGCCAGAATTGCGCTGGAACAGCTCTTTTCTGCCGGAGCGTTGCGTAAACGCAGTAGTCGCTATCGCTTAAAAAATTAACCTGTCGGAGGGCCGGGGGCTTCAGTGAAGCTTCCGGCTTCAAAGGTCATGAAAAAGAAACGTACTGCAAACCTGCACCATCTTTATCATGAAGTATTACCCGAAGACGTTAAACTTACGCCGAAAGTGGAAGTGGACAACGTTCATCAGCGGCGAACAACGGATGTGTATGAGCACGCGCTGACCATTACCGCCTGGCAGCAGATCTACGACCAGCTGCATCCAGGTAAATTTCATGGCGAGTTCACTGAAATCCTGCTTGATGATATTCAGGTGTTCCGTGAATACACCGGGCTGGCGCTACGTCAGTCCTGTCTCGTCTGGCCAAATTCATTCTGGTTTGGTATTCCTGCTACGCGCGGCGAACAGGGGTTTATTGGCACCCAATGTCTGGGTAGCGCTGAAATTGCCACCCGTCCGGGCGGGACGGAATTTGAGCTGAGTACGCCGGATGACTACACCATTCTTGGCGTCGTGATCTCTGAAGAGGCAATCGCTCGTCAGGCTAACTTCCTGCACAACCCGGAAAGGGTGCTGCATATGCTGCGCAACCAGTCGGCGCTGGAAGTAAAAGAACAACACAAAGCCGCATTGTGGGGCTTTGTGCAACAGGCGCTGGCGACGTTTAGCGAGAATCCTGAAAATCTTCACCAGCCTGCGGTGCGCAAAGTGTTAGGGGATAATCTGCTGTTGGCGATGGGTACCATGTTGGATGAAGCCCAGCCGATCATCACCGCCGAGAGTATCAGCCATCAGAGTTACCGTCGGTTGCTGTCGCGTGCGCGCGAATATGTGCTGGAAAATATGTCGGAGCCGCTGACCGTGCTCGACCTGTGCAATCAGCTGCATGTCAGCCGAAGAACCTTGCAAAATGCCTTCCATGCGATCCTCGGGATCGGGCCGAATGCCTGGTTAAAACGCATTCGTTTGAACGCAGTGCGCCGTGAGCTTATCAGCCCGTGGTCGCAGAGTACGACGGTAAAAGATGCCGCGATGCAGTGGGGATTCTGGCATTTAGGGCAGTTTGCCACCGATTACCAGCAGCTATTCGCCGAGAAACCGTCGCTCACGCTGCATCAGCGTATGCGTCAGTGGGCGTGATGAGATTATTGAGTCGGATGCGACGCTTCGCGTTTTATCCGACCTAAGGGACGGTGCCATTTTTGAAGTTGTAGGCCGGATAAGGCGTTAGCCGCCATCAGGCAATGACACCCAGTCGCGCACCTGAATAAACTCGTTAAGGGCGGCTTCCGGGCTGTTCGCTTCCGGCTGCCAGTCATACTCCCAGCGCACCAGCGGCGGCATCGACATCAGAATGGATTCCGTACGCCCGCCGGTCTGTAGACCAAACAGCGTGCCGCGATCCCACACCAGGTTAAATTCCACGTAGCGTCCACGACGATAAAGCTGGAAGTTGCGCTCGCGCTCACCCCAACTCATCACTTTACGCCGCTCAACGATCGGCAGATACGCGTCGGTATAGCCTGTGCCAACTGCTCGCATAAAATCGAAACAGTGGTCGAAGTCCGGGGTATTTAAATCATCGAAAAACAGTCCGCCGATGCCGCGCTGTTCGTTGCGATGCTTAAGGAAAAAGTAGTCATCGCACCACTTTTTGTAACGCGGGTAAACGTCATCGCCAAACGGCTGGCACAGATCAAGCGCCGTGCGGTGCCAGTGAACGGCGTCCTCTTCAAAGCCGTAGTAGGGCGTTAAATCAAAGCCACCGCCAAACCACCAGACCGGATCGGCACCGGGTTTTTCGGCGATAAAAAACCGCACGTTAGCATGACTGGTAGGAATGTACGGGTTGAGCGGGTGCACCACCAGTGACACGCCCATCGCTTCAAAACTGCGCCCGGCCAGTTCTGGTCGATGTGCTGTCGCCGAGGCTGGCATCGCGTCACCATGGACATGGGAGAAATTCACGCCCGCTTGTTCAAAAATCCCACCGTTACGCAGCACCCGGCTACGTCCGCCGCCACCCGCTTCGCGCTGCCAGCTATCTTCAACAAATTCAGCGCCGTCTACGGCAGACAGTTGCTGGCAAATATCATCCTGCAGGCTGAGCAGGAACTGTTTAACGCGCTGGGCATCGGGCTTCATGATTAACGTTTCTTCGAGTGGGCTTTCTGGTTATCAAACCAGTGGAAATAGCTGATAACGCCATTGGCGATGGCGGTGGCAATTTTCTGCCGGAATGCCGTGGTGCCCAGCAGGCGTTCTTCTTCCGGGTTGGTAATAAATGAGGTTTCTACCAGCACCGAAGGAATGGACGGCGATTTTAGCACCACGAAGGCGGCCTGTTCTGTACTGCGGCTGTGCAGACGGTGTACTGGCTTGATCTTCTTCAGGATGTGCGACCCTAAGGTCAGGCTATTTTTAATGGTGTCGGTCTGAACCAGATCGAACAGCACTTGCTGCAGCAAATGATCTTTGCCGGTGGCTTTTTTCCCGGCGACTTCATCCGCGCGGTTTTCACGATCGGACAGATACTTTGCCATGGCGCTACTGGCGCCGCGGTTAGACAGAGCAAAGACCGACGCCCCCGCCGCGCTGGGGTTAGTAAAACCGTCTGCGTGGATGGACATAAACAGGTCGGCACCGTGCTTGTGGGCGATCTCGACGCGGTCGTAAAGCGGAATAAAGGTATCGCCGGAGCGGGTCAGCCGGGCATCGATCCCCTGGCTACGCAGGATGGATCGCACGTTTTTGGCAATCGCCAGCACCACGTGTTTTTCCTTCGAACCGTTGCGACCAATTGCCCCGGTATCAATGCCACCGTGACCCGGATCGAGAACCACAACGCGCTTTGCGCCCGATTTCTTCGCTTTCGGTTTACTGTGACCATTGTTGGTTTTTAGCGCTTCTTCTTTAGCGATAGCTGGCGACATACCTGACAGCGTCAGGGCAGCCAGCCCGGCTTTCAGCACCTGGCGGCGCGATGTGAGAGTTTTTAGTGGTTTAAAAGTGCTCATACGGCCTGAGTTGTAATAAATAAGTTCCAGATGTTATATCGTATCGCGTAGTCCGTTGCGACGGATCGGGATAATAATTGTTTTACTTTTCATTTCAATACGTGACAGTTGCTTATTATGCCATTTTTTACGCCGCTTCGCGTCAGATATTGGCTTAATCAGTTGTTCACGCCATAATCACTATTTTTAGGGCTAAAAAGGGTCTCAATACCATGGAGATACGCGTATTTCGCCAGGAAGATTTCGAAGAGGTTATCACCCTCTGGGAGCGCTGCGACCTGCTGCGTCCATGGAACGATCCGGAAATGGACATTGAGCGCAAGGTGAATCACGACGTCAGCTTGTTCCTGGTCGCCGAGGTGAACGGTGAAGTCGTTGGCACGGTGATGGGGGGTTACGACGGTCATCGCGGCTCAGCGTACTATCTTGGCGTACACCCTGAATTTCGTGCTCGTGGCATTGCTAATGCGCTGCTTAGTCGGCTGGAGAAAAAGCTCATTGCCCGCGGATGCCCGAAGATTCAAATTATGGTGCGTGACGACAATGACATCGTGCTGGGCATGTATGAACGTCTGGGATATGAACATGCTGACGTACTCAATCTGGGCAAGCGCTTGATTGAAGATGAAGAGTACTGAGTTTCATCCCGCCGACTATGACAGTCACGGGCGTCTGCGCCTCCCTGTTTTGTTCTGGTGCGTGCTGCTGCTTCAGGCGCGTACGTGGGTGCTGTTTGTGATTGCGGGATCTTCTCGCGAACAGGGCAACACCTTACTGAATTTGTTTTACCCCGATCACGATGCGTTCTGGCTGGGATTGCTCCCAGGTGTTCCCGCAGTGCTGGCGTTTTTACTCAGCGGGCGGCGTTTTGCATTTCCTGCGCTGTGGCGCTGGCTGCGCGGATTACTGATTTTGGCCCAGTTGGCGTTGCTTTGCTGGCAGCCACTGCTGTGGTTGGGGGGCGATCCGGTCAATGGCGTTGGGCTGGCGCTGCTGGTAGCCGATGTTGTCGCCCTGGTCTGGCTACTGACTAACCCGCGTTTACGTGCCTGTTTTGCCATCGAAAAAGAATAACGGCACTTTTTTATGAAGCCGGACTCCAAGCAACGTTAATTAATAAAGAAAGGATGTGAGATGAAATCGCTGCGTTTGATGTTATGCGCGATGCCGCTGGTACTGACTGGCTGCTCGACGCTCTCGTCGGTGAACTGGTCCGCCGCAAATCCGTGGAACTGGTTTGGTTCTTCGACGGAAGTCACCGAGCAGGGGGTGGGACAACTCACTGCTGCGACGCCGCTGGATGAGAAAGCCATTGCCGATGCGCTGGACGGAGATTATCGCCTGCGCAGCGGGATGAAGACCGACAACGGCAATGTGGTGCGCTTTTTTGAAGCAATGAAAGAAGATAAATTGGCGATGGTGATCAATGGCGATGGGGGGACCATCAGCCGTATTGATGTACTGGACGGCGATATTTCGTCAGCGTCCGGTGCAGAAATCGGTACACCGTTTAGTGACCTTTACACCAAAGCGTTCGGTAATTGCCAGAAAGCGACCGGCGATGACAGTGCAGGTGTTGAGTGTAAAGCTGAGGGAAGTCAGCATATTAGCTACATTTTTTCCGGTGAGTGGAGCGGTCCTGAAGGCATAATGCCGTCTGACGATACGCTGAAAGACTGGAAAGTAAGCAAAATTATCTGGCGGCGTTAATTTGCGTCTGAACAAATCGACAGACTAAAAAAACAGGTAGAATAACGCCCATCAATGCCACGAGGTCGTGGCATCTTTTTTTCAGGAGGAACAATGTCTCAGGTTCAGAGTGGCATTTTGCCAGAACATTGCCGTGCGGCGATTTGGATTGAAGCCAATGTAAAAGGCGACGTTGAGGCTTTGCGCGCTGCCAGCAAAACATTTGCTGATAAGTTGGCGACCTTTGAAGCAAAATTCCCGGATGCCCATCTGGGCGCGGTTGTGGCTTTCGGTAACAAAACCTGGCGCACGCTGAGCGGTGGAGTAGGGGCTGAAGAGTTAAAGGACTTTATCCCTTACGGTAAAGGTCTGGCCCCGGCAACGCAGTATGACGTGCTGATCCACATTCTTTCTCTGCGTCATGACGTGAATTTCTCTGTTGCGCAGGCGGCCATGGACGCCTTTGGTGATTGCATCGACGTGAAAGAAGAGATCCACGGTTTCCGTTGGGTCGAAGAGCGTGATCTGAGCGGCTTCGTTGATGGTACGGAAAACCCGGCCGGGGAAGAGACGCGTCGTGACGTTGCGGTTATCAAAGATGGCGTGGATGCGGGTGGTAGCTATGTGTTCGTGCAGCGCTGGGAGCACAACCTGAAGCAGTTGAATCGCATGAGCATCCACGATCAGGAAATGATGATTGGTCGTACCAAAGAAGCCAACGAAGAGATCGACGGCGACGATCGCCCGGCCACCTCTCACCTGAGCCGCGTGGATTTGAAAGAAGACGGTAAAGGGCTGAAAATTGTCCGCCAGAGCCTGCCATACGGTACCGCCAGCGGTACGCACGGTCTGTACTTCTGCGCTTACTGCGCGCGCCTGCACAATATTGAGCAGCAACTGCTGAGCATGTTCGGCGACACCGACGGTAAACGTGACGCCATGCTGCGCTTCACCAAGCCGGTGACCGGCGGCTATTATTTTGCGCCATCGCTGGACCGCTTAATGGCGCTGTGAGAGTGAGTTGCCGGATGGTGGCATAACGCCTTCTCCGGCCTACACGCTGGCGTAAAATACATCTCCCCGCACCGTCGGGGATTTTTTTTACCTGAAATTAACCTGATTTAGTGAGCCATTTCGCAGCACTGATTTGTTAATGCTGTATCTTCTGCGTGAATGAAGCGGATGCTTCATATTCAAAAGGAGAATATTGAAATGGGAAAACTCACGGGCAAAACAGCATTGATTACGGGCGCATCTCAGGGTATTGGCGAAGGGATTGCCAGAACATTTGCCCGCCACGGTGCGAACCTGATCTTGCTGGATATCTCCGATGAGATTGAAAAACTGGCGGATGAGCTTGTTGGACGCGGTCACCGTTGTACGGCAGTTCATGCGGACGTCAGAGATTTTGCTTCTGTCACGGCGGCGGTAAAACGCGCGAAGAACATTGAGGGCAAAATTGATATTCTGGTCAACAACGCAGGCGTATGCCGCCTCGGCAGCTTCCTTGAAATGAGCGATGAAGATCGCGACTTCCATATTGATATCAACATCAAAGGTGTCTGGAATGTGACGAAAGCCGTTCTGCCGGAGATGGTTGCTCGCAAGGATGGGCGCATCGTGATGATGTCATCCGTCACCGGCGATATGGTCGCCGATCCGGGGGAAACGGCCTATGCGCTGTCAAAAGCCGCGATTATCGGCTTAACCAAATCGCTGGCGGTGGAATACGCGCAATCCGGCATCCGCGTTAATGCGATTTGCCCCGGCTATGTCCGCACGCCAATGGCGGAAAACATCGCGCGTCAGTCTAACCCGGACGATCCGGAATCAGTGTTAACTGAAATGGCAAAAGCCATTCCGCTGCGTCGCCTGGCGTGTCCGCTTGAAGTCGGTGAACTGGCGGCGTTCCTGGCGTCTGATGAGTCCAGCTACTTAACCGGCACGCAGAACGTGATCGATGGCGGCAGCACCCTGCCAGAAAGTGTTAGCGTCGGCGTCTGAGTGATGCTTGTCTCCTCCCCGCGAACAGGGGAGGAGTTACCTCTTATTCTCTTTTCAACTTTCAAATCATCAAACGGTATATAAAACCGTTACTCCTTTTACTCCCGTTATAAATATGATGGCCATAAGAAAGTCATTAAATTTATAAGGGTGCGCAATGGCCGTTAACTTACTGAAAAAAAGAACCCTGACGCTGGCGGCGCTGCTGCTGGTCGGTCAGGCGCAGGCAACGGAACTGCTGAACAGTTCCTATGATGTGTCTCGTGAGCTGTTTGCCGCCCTTAACCCGTCGTTTGAACAGCAATGGGCGCAGGATAACGGCGGTGACAAGCTGACGATTAAACAATCTCATGCCGGGTCATCAAAACAGGCGCTGGCGATTCTGCAGGGGCTTAAAGCCGACGTCGTGACCTATAACCAGGTCACTGACGTACAGATTCTACATGACAAAGGAAAGCTGATCCCCGCCGACTGGCAAAGCCGTCTGCCGAATAACAGCTCGCCGTTCTATTCCACAATGGGCTTCCTGGTGCGTAAAGGGAACCCGAAAAACATCCATGACTGGAATGATCTGGTGCGTTCTGACGTCAAACTGATCTTCCCAAACCCGAAAACCTCCGGTAACGCGCGCTATACCTATCTGGCGGCGTGGGGTGCGGCAGCAAAAGCGGACGGCGGCGATAACGCTAAAACCGAACAGTTCATGACCCAGTTCCTGAAAAATGTTGAAGTCTTTGATACCGGCGGTCGCGGTGCCACCACCACCTTTGCAGAACGTGGGCTGGGCGATGTGCTGATCAGCTTCGAATCAGAAGTGAACAACATTCGTAAGCAGTATGAAGCGCAGGGTTTCGAGGTCGTTATTCCTAAGACCAATATCCTCGCCGAGTTCCCGGTGGCGTGGGTCGATAAAAACGTGCAGGCCAATGGCACTGAGAAAGCGGCGAAAGCCTACCTGAACTGGCTGTACAGCCCGCAGGCGCAGACCATCATCACGGATTACTACTACCGTGTGAATAACCCGCAGGTGATGGATAAGCTGAAAGATAAATTCCCGCAGACCGAGTTGTTCCGCGTGGAAGATCAGTTTGGCGCATGGCCTGAGGTGATGAAAACGCACTTTGTCAGCGGCGGTGAGCTGGACAAACTGTTGGCGGCGGGGCGTAAGTAAATGTTTGCTGTTTCCTCCCGACGCGTGCTGCCCGGCTTTACCTTAAGCCTGGGCACCAGCTTACTGTTTGTCTGCCTGATATTGCTGCTGCCGCTCAGTGCGCTGGTGATGCAACTGGCGCAAATGAGCTGGGCGCAATACTGGGAAGTGATTACCAATCCGCAGGTGGTGGCAGCCTATAAGGTCACGCTGCTGTCCGCGTTTGTGGCCTCGATCTTTAACGGCGTGTTCGGCCTGCTGATGGCGTGGATCTTAACCCGCTATCGCTTTCCAGGTCGCACACTGCTGGATGCGTTAATGGACCTGCCGTTTGCGCTGCCTACAGCAGTGGCGGGCCTGACGCTGGCCTCGCTGTTTTCGGTTAACGGTTTTTACGGCGAGTGGCTGGCGAAACTGGATATTAAAGTAACCTACACCTGGCTCGGTATTGCGGTCGCCATGGCGTTTACCAGCATTCCGTTCGTAGTGCGTACCGTACAGCCGGTGCTGGAAGAGTTAGGCCCGGAGTATGAAGAAGCTGCGGAAACACTCGGCGCCACGCGCTTGCAGAGCTTTCGTAAAGTGGTGCTGCCGGAATTATCTCCGGCGCTGGTTGCCGGGATCGCACTTTCGTTCACCCGCAGCCTGGGAGAATTTGGTGCGGTTATCTTCATCGCCGGGAACATCGCCTGGAAAACGGAAGTCACTTCGCTGATGATTTTTGTTCGCTTACAGGAGTTTGACTATCCGGCCGCCAGCGCGATTGCGTCGGTGATCCTCGGGGCATCGCTGTTGTTGCTGTTTTCGATTAACACCCTGCAGAGTCGCTTTGGTCGACGCGTGGTAGGTCACTGATGGCAGAGATTACCCAATTGAAACGCTATGGCGCGCCCCACATCAACTGGGGGAAATGGTTTCTGATCGGCACGGGTATGCTGGTCTCCGCGTTCATTTTGCTGGTGCCGATGATTTATATCTTCGTGCAGGCGTTCAGCAAGGGATTAATGCCGGTATTACAGAACCTGGCCGACCCGGACATGCTGCACGCTATTTGGCTAACGGTGCTGATTGCGCTGATTGCGGTACCGGTGAACCTGGTGTTTGGCGTGCTGCTGGCGTGGCTGGTCACGCGCTTTAACTTCCCCGGTCGCCAGTTGCTGCTGACGTTGCTGGATATCCCGTTTGCCGTGTCGCCAGTGGTCGCCGGTCTGGTCTATCTGCTGTTTTATGGTTCCAACGGCCCGCTCGGCGGCTGGCTGGATGAGCACAACCTGCAGGTGATGTTCGCCTGGCCGGGAATGGTGCTGGTCACGGTCTTCGTCACCTGTCCGTTTGTGGTGCGTGAGCTGGTACCGGTGATGTTGAGCCAGGGCAGCAATGAAGACGAGGCGGCTATTCTACTTGGCGCATCCGGCTGGCAGATGTTCCGCCGCGTGACCTTGCCAAACATTCGCTGGGCGCTGCTGTACGGCGTGGTGCTGACCAACGCCCGCGCGATTGGTGAGTTTGGCGCGGTGTCGGTGGTGTCCGGCTCGATTCGCGGCGAAACCCTGTCGCTGCCTCTGCAGATTGAATTACTGGAGCAGGACTACAACACTGTCGGCTCCTTTACCGCTGCGGCGTTATTAACGCTGATGGCGATTGTTACCCTGTTTTTGAAGAGCATGTTGCAATGGCGTCTGGAGAACCAGGAAAAACGCGCGCAGCAGGAGGAAAATCATGAGCATTGAGATTGCCAATATTAAGAAGTCTTTTGGTCGCACCCAGGTGCTGAACGATATCTCACTGGATATTCCTTCAGGTCAGATGGTCGCGCTGCTGGGGCCGTCCGGTTCAGGCAAAACTACGCTGCTGCGCATTATTGCCGGGCTGGAGCATCAGTCCAGCGGACATATTCGCTTTCACGGTACGGACGTCAGTCGTCTGCACGCTCGCGAGCGTAAGGTGGGGTTTGTATTCCAGCACTACGCGCTGTTCCGGCATATGACCGTCTTCGACAATATCGCCTTTGGTCTGACGGTACTGCCACGTCGCGAGCGTCCGAATGCGGCGGCGATCAAAGCAAAAGTCACCAAACTGCTGGAAATGGTACAGTTGGCCCATCTGGCAGAACGCTTCCCGGCGCAGCTTTCCGGCGGTCAAAAGCAGCGTGTGGCGCTGGCGCGTGCGCTGGCGGTAGAGCCGCAGATCCTGCTGCTCGACGAACCATTTGGCGCGCTTGATGCCCAGGTGCGTAAAGAGTTGCGTCGCTGGCTGCGTCAGTTGCATGAAGAACTGAAATTCACCAGCGTGTTCGTCACCCACGATCAGGAAGAGGCGACGGAAGTGGCGGATCGCGTGGTGGTGATGAGCCAGGGTCATATCGAGCAGGCCGATGCGCCGGATCAGGTATGGCGTGAACCGGCCACCCGCTTTGTGCTGGAGTTTATGGGCGAAGTGAACCGCCTGCAGGGCACCGTACGCGGTGGGCAGTTCCACGTTGGCGCGCATCGCTGGCCGCTGGGATATACGCCCGCGTATCAGGGACCGGTCGATCTGTTCCTGCGTCCGTGGGAAGTCGATGTGAGCCGCCGTACCAGCCTCGATTCGCCGCTGCCGGTACAGGTGCTGGAAGCCAGTCCGAAAGGTCACTACACCCAATTAGTTGTCCAGCCACTGGGGTGGTATAACGAGCCGCTGACGGTGGTGATGCAGGGCGATAACCCCCCAAGCCGCGGTGAACGTCTGTTTGTGGGACTGCAAAATGCGCGTCTGTATAACGGTGAACAGCGGATTGAAACGCGTGAAACCGAACTTGCTCTGGCACAATCCGCCTGATAGGTTAATTCGCATAGTTATCGCCCGGTGGCGCTATGCTTACCGGGCCTACGGGCTAAATCATGACCTGTAGGCCGGGTAAGCGCAGCGCCACCCGGCATTTTATTGAGCAGAAAACGTGAACACATTAGAACAAACAATAGGCAATACGCCTCTGGTAAAACTGCAACGTCTGGCGCCGGATAACGGCAGTGAAATTTGGGTCAAGCTGGAAGGCAATAACCCGGCAGGGTCGGTGAAAGATCGCGCCGCGTTGTCGATGATTGTCGAAGCGGAAAAACGTGGAGAAATTAAGCCTGGTGATGTGCTGATCGAGGCGACCAGCGGCAATACCGGGATCGCGCTGGCGATGATTGCTGCGCTGAAAGGCTATCGTATGAAGCTGTTGATGCCGGACAACATGAGTCAGGAGCGTCGTGCCGCGATGCGCGCCTACGGTGCTGAGCTGATTCTGGTTAGCAAAGAGCAGGGCATGGAAGGGGCGCGCGACTTAGCCCTGGAGATGGCTCAGCGCGGTGAGGGCACGCTACTCGATCAGTTTAACAACCCTGATAATCCGTACGCGCATTACACCACCACCGGGCCGGAGATCTGGCAGCAAACCTCAGGCCGTATCACTCATTTCGTTTCCAGTATGGGCACCACCGGCACCATTACTGGCGTGTCGCGTTTTCTACGCGAGCAGGACAAACCCGTGACCATCGTCGGATTACAACCGGAAGAGGGCAGCAGTATTCCGGGGATACGTCGCTGGCCCGCGGAATATATGCCGGGGATTTTTAACGCTTCGCTGGTGGATGAAGTACTGGATATTCATCAGGACGACGCTGAGAAAACCATGCGTGAACTGGCGGTTCGCGAGGGTATTTTTTGTGGTGTGAGTTCCGGCGGCGCGGTAGCCGGTGCGCGCCGTATAGCAGAGCAAAACCCTGGTGCGGTTGTGGTGGCGATCGTTTGCGATCGCGGCGATCGCTATCTCTCGACCGGCGTGTTCGGTGAAGAGCACTTCAACCAGGGCGCAGGGATCTAATTTGTCGGCCTGATAAGCGTAGCGCCATCAGGCAAACATACGACACGATCGCCGGATGATGACGTAAAGCGTGTTATCCGGCCTGCAATGTTCAATCGTTACGTTTTTCTACCAGCAAATCAAGGAACTGCCACAACTTCTCGTTCATCTGCGCGTAGTTCCATGCACGCATTTCTGTAACGGATCGAATAAACGGTTTACCTTTGGCATCCGCCAGTTCCTGCTCTGAGTGCTGGATCAGCCCTTCAACCGCTTCGGCAGTGAACTCCATATGGCACTGGAAACCATAGACAAAATTACCGTACTGCACAATTTGTCGTGGGCAACCCTCGCTGGTGGCAAGAACCGTGGCCTGATCGGTTAACCCCGGCATATCGTTATGCCAGTGCCCGACCATCAGCGGTGAACCGAAGTGGGCGATCAGCGGATGCGTTTTACCTGCGTCGGTCAACGTAATGGGGTAATGACCAATCTCTTTTTCCGGGCTTTGACACACTCTCGCCCCCAGAGCCTCACCGATCAGTTGCGAACCGAGACAAATACCGACCACAATCTTACGCGCCGCAATCGCCTGGTTGATCAGGTGCTGTTCAGCCTGAGCATCAAAATATGGGCACTCTGCCAGCGTGGTACGCGGTGATTGCGGGCCACCGAAGACCACCAGCATATCGAAACCGTCGGTACTGGCGGGAACGGATTCTCCGGCGTAAACGCGCGACCAGCTGATGGCGTAACCGCGTTCTTCGGCCCATGGCAGATATGCGCCAGCAGATTCAAATGACTCATGAATAACAAAATGAACTCGCATGTATTCTCTCCGGTTAGCGCTTCAGCGCCTGATGAATATCAGCCGCCAGCCTGGTAATGTCGTGGTCGTCTAATGTTGACAGCGTAATGCGCAGGCCGTGTGACGGCGCATTGATGCCAAATACTTCGCCTTCTCGTACCAGCCAGCCGGCTTTCGCCAGCGCGAAAGCGAGCGACTGGCTGTGGGTCTGTAGCGGCAGCCACAGATTCAGACCATCGCCAGCGGCAAGTTCAATGCCCTGTTGCTGAAGGGCCTGGCTTAGCTTTTGTTGCTGAGCGGCGTAAAACTGCTGAGTCTGCACCAACGTGCGCTGATAGTTCTCATCACTCAGACAGGCGCAGGCCAAATCCTGCAACAGGTGGCTGACCCACTGACTGCCGGCGTTAAGCCGCAGACGCAGTTTTGCCGAGGTATCGGGATCGCTGGCAACGATGGCGAGGCGTAGATCCGGGCCTAATGTTTTTGACATCGAACAGATGACTGCCCAGTGTTTTGTCTGCGGCGCAATCACCGGGTACAACGGGGATGCGGACAGCAGGGCAAAGTGATCGTCGATAATCACCAGCGTTTGCGGGTAACGTGACAGGATATCCTGCAACCGGGCGGCGCGGATAGCACTGAGGCTACAGCCGGTTGGATTGTGCGCGCGCGGGGTCAGGATCACCGCCCGCGCTCCTTTCTGTAGCGCCAGCTCCAGCATGTCTGGCTGCATGCCTTCGCTGTCCACGCTGACCGGGCTTGCTGAGTACCCGGCATAACGCAGCATATTGATGCTGCTTAAAAAGCAGGGATCTTCGACGGCGACGCTATCACCCGGCAGCAAATGGGCGCACAGTAGCCGTTCGATGGCATCAATGGCGCCGCTGGTAATATCAATTTCACCTGGGCCGGGCAGGACATCCTGCATCCATTGCGTCGCCCACGTCTTAAGCCCAGGGGAGACAACCTCGTCGCCATACAAGCGGGGGGAGTTATTTATTTTCGCGAAATAGTGACTCAGGTCGGGGAGGCGTGAAGGCGCAGGATTGCCGCCGGAAAGGTCGGTTAGCGGTGTATCCGGATTCCCCCCTTCCAGCGCAACGGGCGAGGATACGCCCTTGATTACCGTGCCGTTACGTCCCTGGCTAAGTGCCAGTCCGGTAGTGACCAGGCGTTTATAGGCCGCTGCGACAGTATTGCGATTAACGTTTAATACCGTTGCCAGATCCCTGACCGGCGGCAGCGTGTCTCCTGCGACAAGTACGCCTGTAGTGATATGTTGACGAATACTGTCAAAAATTTCGTTAGCGGTTTTTCCGTCGATCATTATTGACCTATGACAAAATGAATTTTAGCATATGACGATAATAGTGAGGCATCAGCCCGCTGTCCAGCGAGAGGAGAGGTTTATGGAGCAGGAGAGTGAAATACAGTCAGTGCTCTTCGACGACAAGCATCGGGCGTTACAAACCGATATCGTCGCCGTCCAGTCACAGGTGGTGTATGGCAGCGTAGGCAACAGTATTGCCGTGCCGGCCATTAAAGCGCATGGGTTACGGGTGACGGCGGTACCGACGGTGCTGTTCAGTAACACCCCACATTATGAAACCTTTTATGGCGGGATTATCCCCGGCGACTGGTTTAATGGTTATCTCATTGCTTTACATGAGCGCGATGCCTTACGTGAACTCAAGGCGGTAACGACCGGCTATATGGGAAGCGCAGAGCAGATAGCGCTGCTCGCACGGTGGCTGGAAACCGTTCGCGCCGCGCATCCAGAGCTGTGTATTCTGGTCGATCCGGTGATGGGTGATATCGACAGCGGGATGTACGTGAAGGCCGAGATTCCGGAGGCGTACCGCACGCACCTGCTCCCGCTGGCGCAGGGCGTGACGCCGAACGTGTTTGAACTGCAAATGCTGAGTGGAAAACCGTGTCGCACGCTTGATGAGGCGATTCTGGCGGCAAAATCCCTGCTCACCGACACGCTAAAATGGGTGGTAATTACCAGCGCACCGGGTGATGTCGAGGAGGTCATCAACGTGGCGGTGGTGACGGCTGAAACGGTTGAGGTGTTAGCCCATCCGCGGGTGAAAACGGACCTCAAGGGAACCGGCGATCTGTTTTGCGCTGAACTGATAAGCGGTATCGTTGCAGGAAAAGCGCTTACCGCCGCCACACATGATGCTGCGCAGCGCGTGCTGGAAGTGATGACCTGGACCCACCTGTGCGGGTGTGATGAATTAATTCTGCCACCGGCAGGGGAGGCGCGATGAAGAGTTATCGGTTGGTGGTTCGCCAGCATGGACGTTTAGTGGGGCATTTTGATACCAGCGGCACCGAGGCGCTGGAAGATATCTGCGTGGCGCGCGCGATGTTTGGTATTGCCGGCGGATATGACTGTGAACTGCTGGTGGCGGATTCAGAAAGACGGATGCTGGAAAGCGGGCCTGAAGGGATGAAAATTTTGATGCGCGAAGCGTGTTACCGCCCGATGACCTCGCAGATTTAATGCCGGATGGTGGCGTGAACGTCTTATCCGGCCTACGATGAGAGTTTCTTTGTAGGCCGGATAAGCGCAGCGCCATCCGGTAAAGTGCTGCCTGATTGCCGGATGGAAGCGTAAACGCCTCATCCGGCCTACGCAGAATTACTTCTTGATGCGGATAACCGGGGTTTCGCCCACGGTCACGCTACCGGACAGTTTGATCAGTTCTTTGATTTCGTCCATGTTGGAGATAACAACCGGCGTCAGGGTAGACTTGGCTTTTTCTTCCAGCAGTGCCAGATCGAATTCAATAACCGGGTCGCCCACTTTAACGCGTTGACCTTCTTCAGCAATACGCTTGAAGCCTTCGCCTTTCAGTTCAACGGTATCAATACCGAAGTGAACGAACAGCTCAATGCCGCTATCAGATTCGATAGAGAACGCATGGTTGGTTTCAAAGATTTTGCCGATGGTGCCGTCTACAGGGGCAACCATTTTGTTACCGGTTGGTTTGATAGCGATGCCATCACCAACGATTTTTTCAGCAAAAACTACATCCGGCACGTCTTCGATGTTGACGATCTCGCCAGAGAGCGGAGCTATAATCTCAATAGTTCCGGTGTCTTTCTTATCATCAGAAACCAGAGATTTCAGTTTATCGAACAAACCCATGATCTTCTCCTAAGCAGTAAATTGGGCCGCATCTCGTGGATTAGCAGATTGTTTTTTCTTCAATGAACTTGTTAACCAGCGTCATTAACTCGTCCGTTGTCGGTTGAGCAAGAGCCTGCTCTGCTAACACCTTCGCATCTTCGAAGTTCGTGTTACGGATAATCTTCTTAATGCGCGGGATAGAAATGGCGCTCATAGAGAATTCGTCCAGACCCATCCCCAGCAACAGAAGTGTAGCACGTTCGTCGCCTGCAAGCTCACCACACATGCCGGTCCATTTGCCTTCAGCATGAGAAGCATCAATAACTTGCTTGATCAGCGTCAGAACAGATGGCGACATCGGTTGGTAAAGGTGGGAAATCATATCATTACCACGGTCAACTGCCAGGGTGTACTGCGTTAAATCATTGGTGCCGATACTAAAGAAGTCAACTTCTTTGGCTAAATGACGTGCAATGGTTGCCGCAGCCGGTGTTTCCACCATCACGCCAATCTCAATGGTTTCGTCAAATGCTTTGCCTTCGTCACGCAGTTCCTGTTTGTAGATTTCGATCTCTTTGCGCAGTGCGCGTACTTCTTCAACAGAGATGATCATCGGGAACATGATGCGCAGTTTGCCGAAAGCAGAGGCACGCAGGATGGCGCGAACCTGGTCACGCAGGATTTCTTTACGATCCAGCGCGATACGAATAGCACGCCAGCCCAGGAACGGGTTTTCTTCTTTCGGGAAGTTCATGTACGGCAGCTCTTTATCGCCGCCAATGTCCATGGTACGCACGATGACCGCCTGCGAGCCACAGGCTTCAGCAACGGCTTTATACGCCGCAAACTGTTCTTCTTCAGTTGGCAGCGAGTCACGGTCCATGAACAGGAATTCGGTACGATACAGACCCACGCCTTCAGCGCCATTACGCTCAGCGCCTTCAACGTCACGCACGGTACCGATGTTGGCGCACACTTCAACCTGATGACCGTCCAGCGTGATAGCTGGCAGATCTTTCAGCTTAGCGAGTTCCGCTTTCTCGGTAGCAACTTGCTCCTGAACGGCACGCAGTTGCTCAATAACGTCGTTGGTTGGATTGACGTAAACCAGATTGTTTACGGCATCCAGAATCAGATAGTCGTCGTTTTTCACCTGAGAGGTGACGCTGCCGGTACCCACGATGGCAGGCAGTTCCAGAGAACGCGCCATGATTGAGGTATGGGAAGTACGTCCACCCGCGTCAGTGATGAAACCCAGCACCTTATTCAGGTTCAGCTGTGCGGTTTCTGACGGTGTCAGATCGGCGGCAACCAGGATAACTTCGTCCTGAATAGCGCTCAGGTCAATAATTGCCAGACCCAGGATGTTACGCAGCAGGCGTTTACCGATGTCACGTACGTCAGCCGCACGTTCTTTCAGGTATTCATCATCCAGCTCTTCCAGAGCGGTGGCCTGACCTTCGATAATTTCATGCGCAGCTGCGTCAGCCGTCATGTGCTTATCTTTAATCAGGGCTATGATTTCCTGCTCCAGCTCCTCATCTTCGAGCAGCATGATATGCCCTTCAAAGATGGCTTCTTTTTCTTCACCGAACGTTTCACCAGCTTTGGTTTTGATCGCTTCCAGTTGCGCAGATGCCTTGGCACGACCGCTCAGAAAACGTTCAACTTCCTGATCAACCTTGTCGGCAGAAATTTTTTTCCGGTCAATGACGATTTCGTCTTCTTTCAGCAGCAGTGCTTTGCCGAAAGCGATACCCGGGGATGCTAAAATGCCTGAAATCATAACCCTACCTTACTTGTGACTGATATTGAAAAGAACTCGTTGAACTTACTCGAGTTCAGCCATCAGTTTAACCAGATGCTCAACTGCTTTCTGCTCGTCTTCGCCTTCTGCGGAAAGGGTAACAACGGTGCCCTGAGTCAGGCCCAGAGTCTGCAGTTTAAACAGGCTTTTGGCGCTAGCGCTTTTGCCGTTGGAAGTCACAGTAATTTCAGACGTAAAGCCTTTTGCTTCTTTAACGAACTGAGCAGCAGGGCGAGTATGCAGACCGTTCGGAGCGGTAATGGTAACTTCTTGCTGGAACATTATATTTCCCCAACTTATAGGTTTAGTGTTGTGGAACTAAAGTCTAGCCTGGCGGCTTAACTTTAGCCTGTATTGTTAGCGTCGACCTAAACAGGTCGCGACACAAAAGGAGTTCGGTGCAATCCGTTGCGGGCAACTTCTTGCCACTGACGTTTCTTTCGTCATTAAACATTATGCCGCGAAAGGAAGAATTGAACCAAATCATTAAATCGATTCAGCTCGCGCTTTTCCTGTAACGATTAATTTCGCGCATCAAAATAATTAGTTTGGTTAAATACCAGTTCCGGCGGGTTGAATCAATGCCAGGTGGGGTGAAACTTTGAAGCAGGCCACAAAAAAGCACCCAAAAGGGTGCTTTTTTACGCGTTTTTAACATGCTGGCATTACTGTTGCAGTTCTTTCTCAGTAAAGAGATCGGCAAACAGTGCAGTGCTCAGATAACGCTCACCCGATGACGGTAGAATAACCACTATATTCTTATTGGTAAAGCTTTCATCTTCCTGGAGTTTAAGCGCGGCAGCAACCGCGGCTCCTGAAGAGATACCTGCCAGAATACCTTCTTCTTCCATCAAGCGACGCGCGGTAGAGATAGCCTCGTCGTTAGTGATGGCGACCACTTTATCAATCAGTTTCAGATCGAGGTTGCCCGGAATGAAACCAGCGCCAATGCCCTGAATTTTATGTGGGCCGGGCTTGAGTTCTTCACCCGCCAACGCCTGAGCGATGACCGGAGAATCTGTCGGTTCTACGGCAACGGTGATCAAATCCGTTTTGCCTTTGGTCCCTTTGATATAGCGGGAAACGCCGGTCAGCGTACCGCCGGTGCCAACGCCGGAGATAAACACATCCACCTGACCATCGGTGTCTTCCCAGATTTCCGGGCCGGTGGTTTTTTCGTGAATTTCTGGGTTAGCCGGGTTACTGAATTGCTGAAGCAGCAGGAATTTTTCCGGATTGCTGGCAACAATTTCTTCTGCTTTCTGAATCGCGCCCTTCATGCCTTTTGCGCCTTCAGTTAGCACCAGATTTGCACCCAGCGCTTTCAGCAGCTTACGACGCTCAATGCTCATCGTTTCCGGCATCGTCAGGGTCAGCTTGTAACCGCGCGCGGCAGCAACGTAGGCCAGGGCAATACCGGTGTTGCCGCTGGTCGGTTCAACCAGTTCAATACCCGGCTTCAGCACACCACGTTTTTCGGCATCCCAAATCATATTGGCACCGATACGGCATTTGACGCTAAAGCTCGGGTTGCGTGATTCTACCTTCGCCAGAATGCGTCCGTTACCGATACGGTTCAGTCGAACCAGCGGCGTATGACCGATAGTCAGCGAGTTGTCTTCAAAAATCTTACTCATGGCCTGTCCTTAACTGTATGAAATTGGGATACCGCATCAGCATACCTGTTGAGAAAGTATGGGGAAGTAAGGAAATCGCATATCTATATGCTGATGAGAAATAATGCCTTGCAGTATGGAATAAGAGCGGGCATAAGACGGCCCGCATTTACACATTTTTGCATTACTTCCATAACGCGTGCTTAGCACGATAGCAATCTACCCACATCGCGGTGGCACCGCAAACGGCAACCGGCATGATAAACATGTTGAGCACCGGGATCAGGGTGAACAGGCTGGTCAGCGCGCCAAACTGCATATTGGTGACTTTGCGCGCGCGCAGGGCGGTACGCATCTCTTTGAACGGCACTTTGTGGTTATCAAACGGGTAATCACAATATTGGATAGCCAGCATCCACGCGCTAAACAGGAACCACAGTACTGGCGCAACGGTCTGTCCAATGCCGGGGATAAAATAGAGCAGCAGCAGTACGACAGCGCGCGGAAGGTACCAGGCCAGCTTTTGCCATTCACGTTTCATAATACGCGGAACATCTTTCATAATACCGAGCACGCCGGTGTCGGGTGGCGTTGCGCCGGTCAGCCGCGCTTCCAGTTGTTCAGCCAGTAAGCCGTTAAACGGTGCCGCGATCCAGTTGGCAAGCGTGGAGAAAAAATAGCCAAATACCAGCAGCACGGAGAATGTCACAATGGGCCACAGCAAATAACTGAGCCACTGTAGCCAGTCCGGAACATGACTCATTAGAGCGGGTATCCAGCTATCCAGTTGGCTAAATAACCACCAGAACGCGCCCCCCATCAGCAAAATGTTCACCAGCAACGGCAGGAGAACAAAGCGACGGATCCCCGGTTGGCTGATGAGCTTCCATCCCTGAGAAAAATAATAAAAACCGCTGCGTGGTACACTTGCAGATGATGAAACCATAGTCGGGACATGCTCCTTGTGGTCTAAGTCCAGGTCAACTTCGCGTATATTACCGGGTTGTTGAGCGTTAAGCTGTTCAGAAATGTTCGAAAAAACAGCAAAAAGCACGATTTTATTCATCTTTATGCTGTGAAAGCCAAGAGTACACTTGCACTAGACGTAATCGGCAAATACTCTTAGTGAGTAAATGTTTGCCGTGGTGGCAAGGTGTTAGAACAACAGAGAATATAATGATGCAGGATTTGCGTCTGATATTAATCATTGTTGGCGCGATCGCCATAATCGCTTTACTGGTACATGGTTTCTGGACTAGCCGTAAAGAACGGTCTTCTATATTCCGCGATCGCCCACTGAAACGCATGAAGTCTAAACGTGATGACGAGGATTCTATCGGCGATAACGTCGAGGAAGACGAAGGCGTGGGCGAAGTCCGCGTACATCGTGTGAATCATGCTCCCGGCAGCGGTCAGGAACATGGTGTTCCTCCTCAGTCGCCGCAACACCAGTACCAGCCGCCTTATGCGTCTGCTCAGCCGCGTCAACCCGCGCAGCAGCCCGCTCAAGCGCCGGTACCGCCGCCGCATGTTCAGCCTGTGCAGCAGCCTGTACAACCGGTGTCGCATCAGCCTGTACCACAGCAGCCGATGCAGCACCAGCCGGTCGCGCCGCAAGTTCAGCAGCCGGTGCAGCATGCGCCACAGCCTGCACCGCAGGCCTTCCAGCCAGCCGAGCCTGTCGTTGAGCAACCGCAGCCAGAGCCGGTCGTTGAGCCAGCGCCCGTTGTGGAAAAACCGCAGCCTAAAGAAACGGTCATTATTATGAACGTGGCGGCACATCATGGTAGCGAACTCAATGGTGAAGTGCTGCTCAACAGCATTCAGCAGGCAGGCTTTAAATTTGGCGATATGAATATTTTCCATCGTCATCTGAGCCCCGATGGCAGCGGCCCGTCACTGTTCAGTCTGGCCAATATGGTGAATCCGGGGACATTCGACCCTGAGATGACTGGCGATTTCACTACGCCTGGCGTGACTATCTTTATGCAGGTGCCGTCCTACGGGGATGAGCTGCAAAACTTTAAGCTGATGCTGCAGTCAGCGCAGCACATCGCCGATGAAGTGGGGGGTGTGGTGCTCGACGATCAACGTCGCATGATGACGCCGCAGAAACTGCGCGAGTATCAGGACCGCATCCGCGACGTTATAGAATCTCACGCCTGATTGCCCTCTGGCGTGACATCTCCTTTCTGAACCCCCGCCTGTCGGGGGTTTTTTATCATTGATGGTGCGATATGGAATCAATCGAACAACAACTGACAGAACTGCGAACCACGCTTCGCCATCATGAGTATCTTTACCATGTGATGGACGCACCGGACATTCCCGATGCGGAATATGATCGCCTGATGCGCGAACTGCGTGAACTGGAAGCTCAGCACCCGGATCTGATTACGCCCGACTCGCCGACGCAACGCGTCGGTGCGGCTCCGCTGGCGTCCTTCAGTCAGATACGTCATGAAGTGCCGATGCTGTCGCTGGACAACGTATTTGATGAAGAGAGTTTTCTCGCGTTCAATAAACGCGTACAGGACCGACTGAAGAGTACGGATAAGCTGACCTGGTGCTGTGAACTGAAGCTGGACGGTCTGGCGGTAAGCATTCTGTATGAAAACGGCGTGCTGGTCAGCGCGGCAACGCGCGGTGATGGCACGACCGGTGAAGACATTACCTCGAATGTGCGTACCATTCGCGCGATCCCGCTCAAGCTGCGCGGCGACAATATTCCAACGCGTCTGGAAGTACGTGGCGAAGTCTTTTTGCCGCAGGCGGGTTTTGAAAAAATCAATGAAGACGCGCGTCGTACTGGCAATAAAGTGTTTGCTAACCCTCGTAACGCGGCAGCCGGTTCATTACGCCAGCTCGATCCGCGTATCACGGCGAAGCGACCGCTGACTTTCTTCTGCTATGGCGTCGGCGTGCTGGAAGGGGGTGAACTGCCGGATACCCATTTGGGGCGTTTGCTGCAATTCAAAGCGTGGGGACTTCCGGTCAGCGACAGGGTCACGCTGTGCGACTCTCCGGAGGAAGTACTTGCTTACTATCATCAGGTTGAAGCAGACCGACCAACGCTCGGCTTCGACATTGACGGCGTGGTGATTAAGGTCAACTCGCTGGCGCTGCAGGAGCAACTGGGCTTTGTGGCCCGTGCGCCGCGCTGGGCGGTGGCGTTTAAGTTCCCGGCGCAGGAACAGATGACCTTTGTGCGCGACGTTGAGTTTCAGGTCGGACGTACCGGGGCGATAACCCCCGTTGCTCGCCTTGAACCGGTACAGGTAGCAGGGGTGCTGGTCAGTAACGCCACGCTGCACAACGCCGATGAAATCGATCGTCTGGGTTTACGCATTGGTGACAAGGTGGTGATTCGCCGCGCGGGTGATGTGATCCCGCAGGTGGTGAACGTGGTGCTTTCCGAGCGCCCCGAAGAGACGCGTGAAATCGTCTTCCCAACCCATTGCCCGGTGTGTGGTTCTGACGTTGAGCGTGTGGAAGGTGAAGTCGTTACCCGCTGCACCGGTGGTCTCATTTGCGGTGCACAGCGTAAAGAATCCCTCAAGCATTTTGTTTCGCGTCGGGCGCTGGATGTGGACGGCATGGGCGATAAGATTATCGATCAACTGGTCGAGAAAGAGTATGTCCATACGCCAGCCGATCTGTTCCAGTTAACGGCCGGTAAGTTGACGGGGCTGGATCGCATGGGGCCGAAGTCGGCACAAAATGTGGTCAATGCGCTGGAAAAAGCCAAACAAACCACGTTTGCCCGCTTTCTCTATGCGTTGGGTATCCGTGAAGTGGGCGAAGCCACGGCCGCAGGTCTGGCAAGCTATTTCGGTACGTTGGATGCGCTGGAAGCGGCGTCCATTGAGGAGCTGCAAAAAGTCCCTGACGTTGGCATTGTGGTGGCCACTCACGTGTTTAACTTCTTTGCCGAAGAGAGCAACCGTGAGGTCATTGGCCAGCTACTGGCACAGGGCATTCACTGGCCTGCGCCGGTGGTCATCAACGCCGAAGAGATCGACAGCCCGTTTGCCGGGAAAACGGTGGTACTGACGGGAAGCCTGAGCCGGATGTCGCGCGATGACGCCAAAGCCCGGTTGACCGAACTGGGGGCGAAAGTGGCGGGCAGCGTGTCGAAGAAAACCGATCTGGTGATTGCCGGTGAAGCCGCAGGCTCCAAGCTTGCCAAAGCACAGGAGCTGGGTATCGCTGTGATTGATGAAGCGGAGATGATCCGCTTACTGGGCGCCTGAGATGGAAAAAGAGCAACTGATTGACATCGCTAATACCGTCATGCCCTTTGGCAAATACAAAGGGCGTCGGTTGATTGATGTGCCGGAAGAGTATCTGCTGTGGTTTGCCCGTAAGGATGAATTTCCACCGGGCAAACTGGGTGAACTGATGCAAATTACGTTGCTGATTAAAACTGAGGGGCTGACGCAGCTGGTACAGCCCCTGAAACGTCCGCTTTAAGCCTTTGCGGCGCGGCCTTCCTGCTGCGCCTGCAAGGCGTCAGTTTGTCGCTTATAGCGACGAGCCAGCACCGCGCAGACCATCAGCTGGATTTGATGGAATATCATCAACGGCAGCACCATCATGCCGATCACCGACGTCGGGAACAGAATGTTTGCCATGGGGATCCCGTTCGCCAGGCTCTTTTTCGACCCGCAGAATACAATGGTGATTTCATCGGCCTTATTGAAACCGCATTTACGCGCCACAAAGACATTTATCCCGATCACAATAGCCAGCAGTACGACGCTGACTACCACGATAAACAACAGTGAACCTACCCCGACTTTGTGCCAGATCCCATTCACCACGGCTTCGCTGAAGGCAGAATAAACCACCAGCAGAATCGAAGACTGGTCCGTTTTAGCGATCCATTTTTTATGTCGTGACACCCAGTTACCAATCCACGGGCGTGAAAGATGCCCCAGCACGAACGGCAGCAGCAGCTGCAGCATGATTTTACCCACCTGCTCAAGGCTGCCTTCTGCGCCATGCATATTCATCACCAGACCGACCAACAACGGTGAGAGAAAAATACCTAACAGGCTGGAGGCGGAGGCAGAGCACACGGCGGCGGCCACGTTACCACCGGCCAGCGAGGTGAAGGCAATCGCCGACTGCACCGTGGCAGGCAAAATGCACAGATACAGGAAACCCGTGTACAGCATCGGATCGACGTTAACCGGTGCCCACCAGGCAAACAGCACGCCCAGCACCGGGAAGACGACAAAGGTGCTGCACATCACCCACAGATGCAACCGCCAGTGGCTACCGCCGGCAATAATGGCTTCTCGTGAGAGTTTGGCCCCATGCATAAAGAACAGCAGGGCAATCGCTGCGGTGGTTAACCCTTCAAAGAAAGGGACAAATCCACCCTCGGCGGGAAAAAAAGATGCCAGTAACACAACGGTAATCAGCGTCAACGTGAACGGATCGAGGATACGAAAAAGTTTCATAAAAGCTCCTGGAATTCGGTCGTACTAGTTTGCGTTTTTCTGTTTGAGAAATAAAATTGATTTATTGCATCCATATATGAATTAAATCGATGAATTACTCTCTGCGTCAACTGCGTATCTTTGTCACCGTCGCTCAGGCTAAAAGCTTTAGTCGGGCGGGGGATATCATCGGCTTAAGCCAGTCGGCGGTGAGCCACAGCGTAAAAGAGCTGGAAGGGCAGACGGGCGTGCGCCTGTTGGACAGGACCACGCGAGAGGTGGTGCTTACCGACGCCGGACAACAGCTGGCAGCACGCCTTGAGCGTATCCTGGATGAGCTGCACAGCACGCTGCGCGAAGCCGGGCAGGTTGGCACGCAGCTCACCGGTACAGTTCGTGTCGCGGCCAGCCAGACCATCTCTGCCCATCTTATTCCCCAGTGTATTGCCCAGAGTAATGCGCTTTATCCCGCGATCGATTTTGTCCTGCATGACAGGCCGCAGCAGTGGGTACTGGAAAGTATTCGTCAGGGGGAAGTGGATTTCGGCATTGTTATTGATCCGGGGGCGGCAACGGACCTGCAGTGTGAAGCGGTGCTGTCGGAACCCTTCCTGCTGCTGTGTCGGGAGGATCATCCTTTAGCCGAGCGGGAGTGGGTTAATTGGCAGGATCTCCTGCACGAACGTCTGGTGTTGCAGGATTACGCCTCTGGTAGCCGACCGCTGATTGATGCGGCACTGGCCCATTTCTCCATTGATGCCAACATTGTGCAGGAGATAGGCCACCCGGCAACGCTATTTCCGATGGTCGAAGCGGGGATTGGTATCAGCGTTCTGCCCGCGCTGGCGCTCCCTCTGCCGCAGGGCAGCCATTTGCAGGTCAAACGTCTGACGCCGGTGATTGAACGACAGCTGATGCTGGCTCGACGTAAAAATCGCTCTTTATCGACCGCCGCTCAGGCATTGTGGGACGTAGTGCGCATACAGGCCAGTGAATTAACCGCCGGTCGCGCACGGGATCCGCTGTATCAGTTATAAGCGCCCCCCATGCCATTTCCGGCAGGAGAATAATGTGAAGTTGGGCGGGTTTAGCGCAACTCATCCATACCGATTTACTATCGATCGACGGGAAAAACTGTATTGGTAATCGATTGCGTAGTCTCGTTATAACATCGGGGTACGCTACGTTATTTTCGATTACTCAGTTTTAAGGACATCTCATGAGCCACACTCTTTTCTCGCAGAATCCCTGGTATAGCGCCGATATCATTCGTGGTTATAAACCTGACTTCACGCCACGCGTGGCGTTTATCCTCGGCTCCGGGCTGGGCGCGTTGGCCGAGCAAATCGAGGATGCGGTGGCGATCTCTTACGAGAAGCTGCCAGGGTTCCCGGTTAGCACCGTACACGGACATGCGGGGGAACTGGTGCTGGGGAATCTGGCTGGCGTTCCTGTGGCCTGCATGAAAGGGCGTGGACACTTTTACGAAGGTCGCGGTATGACGGTGATGACCGATGCTATTCGTACCCTTAAACTGCTGGGCTGCGAACTGCTATTTTGCACCAACGCGGCGGGCTCTTTACGTCCTGAAGTCGGTCCGGGCAGCCTGGTGGCGCTCAGCGATCACATTAATACCATGCCAGGCACGCCAATGGTTGGACTCAACGATGAGCGTTTTGGCGAGCGTTTCTTCTCGCTGGCGAACGCCTACGATGCAGACTACCGTGCGATCCTGCAAACCGTAGCGAAAGAAGAAGGATTCCCGCTGAGCGAAGGCGTATTTGTCTCCTATCCGGGACCGAACTTTGAGACGGCGGCAGAAATTCGCATGATGCAGATTATTGGCGGTGATGTGGTTGGTATGTCGGTGGTCCCTGAAGTTATCGCTGCACGTCACTGTGAATTGAAGGTGGTTGCGGTTTCTGCCATCACCAACCTGGCAGAAGGGCTGGGGGATGTGAAGTTATCCCATGCCCAGACGTTGGCGGCGGCGGAACTCTCTCGACAGAACTTCATCAATTTGATCTGCGGCTTCTTGCGCAAGCTGGCCTGAATAAAAACGATAACTGACCCCGCTTGCGGGGTCTTACTTTTTTGGCAAGGAACGGAAAAATGGGTATCGCCTCACGCTTAAAGCTCATGTCGTTTTTGCAATATTTCATCTGGGGAAGCTGGTTGGTGACCCTGGGTTCTTACATGATCAACACCCTGCATTTTACCGGTGCCAACGTGGGTATGGTTTATAGCTCGAAAGGGCTGGCGGCGATTATTATGCCTGGCATCATGGGGATCATCGCGGATAAATGGCTGCGCGCCGAACGCGCCTACATGCTGTGTCACCTGGTGTGCGCGGGTGTGCTGCTGTATGCCACCACCGTGACCGATGCAGATACCATGTTCTGGGTGATGCTGATTAACGCCATGGCTTATATGCCGACGATTGCGTTGTCGAACAGCGTCTCATACTCCTGCCTGGCGCAATCCGGCCAGGATCCGGTCACGGCTTTCCCGCCGATTCGCGTGTTTGGCACGATTGGCTTTATTGTGGCGATGTGGACGGTAAGCCTGATGGGACTGGAACTGAGCAGCGCCCAGCTGTATATCGCCTCCGGCGCCTCATTACTGCTGGCGATGTACGCGTTTACCTTACCGAAAATCCCGGTTGCTGAGAAGAAAGTGGCAACGACGCTTGCCGGTAAGCTGGGACTGGATGCGTTTGTGCTGTTTAAAAATCCGCGTATGGCGATATTCTTTCTCTTTGCCATGATGCTGGGGGCGGTACTGCAAATCACCAACGTCTTTGGTAATCCGTTCCTGCATGATTTTGCCCGTAACCCTGAATTTGCTGGCAGCTTTGTCGTGAAATACCCCTCTATTTTGCTGTCGGTGTCGCAGATGGCGGAAGTGGGCTTCATTCTCACCATTCCGTTCTTCCTCAAACGCTTTGGGATTAAAACGGTGATGCTGATGAGCATGCTGGCGTGGACGCTGCGTTTTGGTTTCTTTGCGTTTGGCGATCCGTCACCGTTTGGCTTTGTGCTGTTACTGATGTCGATGATCGTTTACGGTTGCGCGTTTGATTTCTTCAACATATCCGGATCGGTGTTCGTCGAGCAGGAAGTCAGTTCCAACATTCGCGCCAGCGCACAGGGGCTGTTTATGACCATGGTGAACGGCGTCGGGGCGTGGGTAGGTTCAATCCTGAGCGGCATGGCGGTGGACTATTTCTCCATCGATGGCGTGAAGGACTGGCAAACCATCTGGCTGGTGTTTGCGGCTTATGCGCTGGCGTTGGCCGTCATTTTTGCGCTGTTCTTCAAATACAAGCATGAGCCGGAAAGGTCCGTGCAGAAATCGCTGGCACATTAATCCTTACCTGCGGCGGGCGAATGCTGCCCGCCGTTTTATGTTCTGTGATGCAATGTGGTAACTTTGCGCATTATCCTTCTCCGCTGGAGCGCATTACTCATGGAACGCACGCATCGTATCGATCTGAAGTTACTGCGTTATTTTCTGGCAGTCGCAGAAGAACTGCATTTTGGACGTGCGGCTGCCCGCCTGAATATGTCACAACCCCCGCTAAGTATTCACATCAAAGAGCTGGAGCAGCAGCTCGGCACACTGTTGTTTATCCGGCATTCCCGTAGCGTGACGTTAACCCACGCCGGAAAAATCCTGATGGAAGAGTCACGCCGCCTGTTATCCAGCGCTAACCAGGCGCTGGCACGCGTGGAGCAGATTGGCCGCGGTGAGGCAGGGCGAGTCGAACTGGGCGTAATAGGCACGGCGATGTGGGGAAAAATGCGCCCGGTGATGCGGCGATTTTTGAAAGAGAACCCGAACGTTGAGGTGCTGTTTCGCGAAAACATGCCGGCAATGCAGATGACGCTGCTGGAGCGGCGTGAGCTGGATGCGGGAATTTGGCGGATGGCGACAGCACCCTCGCCCGGATTTACCAGCCTGCGCTTGCATGAGTCTTCATTTCTGGTGGCGATGCCGGAAGAACATCCGCTGAGCGCTCGTGACGCCGTGCCGCTGGAAGCGCTGCGTAATGAATATTTTGTCACGATGCCTTCCATTCATACTGACTGGGCATTTTTGCAGCGTGTGTGCCAGAGCGCCGGATTTTCACCGATGATTATTCGTGAGGTGAGGGAGCCACAAACGGTGCTGGCGATGATCAGTATGGGGATTGGTATTACGTTAATTGCAGATAGTTATGCGCAGATGAACTGGCCTGGCGTGGTATTCCGCCCGCTGGAAGAACGCATTCCTGCTGATTTATATATTGTGTATGACCAACAGCAGGCAACACCTGCGCTGGAGAAACTGGTTGGGGCATTGACGATGTGATGTGTGCCGGATGGCGACTGACGTCTTATCCGGCCTACAACGACGTAGACCGTAGGCCTGATAAGCGCAGTGCATCAGGCAGAGAATGGCTGAATTGTTAAATTCTACGCATAGCAAAAAGGCGCCTTTAGGGCGCCTTTTTACATTGGTGGGGCGTGCAGGATTCGAACCTGCGACCAATTGATTAAAAGTCAACTGCTCTACCAACTGAGCTAACGCCCCGAAGTGGTGGGTGATGACGGGATCGAACCGCCGACCCCCTCCTTGTAAGGGAGGTGCTCTCCCAGCTGAGCTAATCACCCACTTCGGTACTTCATATTTTGACAGAAAATCCAGCTGGCGAGAAAGTGGTGGGTGATGACGGGATCGAACCGCCGACCCCCTCCTTGTAAGGGAGGTGCTCTCCCAGCTGAGCTAATCACCCACTTCTCAATTTTCTGTTCTACACGGCGGAGACTACATAAAGTAGTTGGTGGGTGATGACGGGATCGAACCGCCGACCCCCTCCTTGTAAGGGAGGTGCTCTCCCAGCTGAGCTAATCACCCCCGCTGTGTGGAGTCGCATTATAGGGAGAGTTGAAAATGAGTCAACGCATTTTCTAAAGAAATTGTTCGTTCGTCGTAAATTTAAACAAAACGATCGCGAAATAGTCCATGCGGCATGATTTGTATACGAAAATGGCAAAGCGTGATGTTCCAACCTGAACAACATTGAGGAATCAGACCACGGTGATAGAATACGGGCCTGATAATCTTCCCAGGATTTGCCGGTTGTCGGCATCTTTATAAACGTAAGGCCATTTCATGAAAATCAAAACTCGCTTCGCGCCTAGCCCGACAGGTTATCTGCACGTCGGCGGTGCGCGTACTGCTCTTTATTCCTGGCTTTTTGCACGTAACCATAGCGGTGAGTTTGTGCTGCGTATTGAAGACACCGATCTCGAACGCTCCACGCCGGAAGCTATCGAAGCCATTATGGATGGCATGAACTGGCTGAATCTGGAGTGGGATGAAGGTCCGTACTTCCAGACCAAACGTTTTGATCGCTACAACGCCGTTATTGATGAGATGCTGGAAGCGGGTACAGCGTATAAATGCTATTGCTCCAAAGAGCGTCTGGAACAGCTGCGTGAAGATCAGATGGCGAAAGGTGAGAAGCCACGTTATGACGGTCGCTGCCGCCACGGCCACGAACATCACGCCGATGACGAACCTTGCGTGGTGCGTTTTGCCAACCCGCAGGACGGTTCCGTTATTTTTGACGACCAGATCCGTGGGCCGATCGAATTCAGCAACCAGGAACTCGACGATCTGATCATCCGCCGTACCGACGGTTCTCCAACCTATAACTTCTGTGTGGTTGTTGATGACTGGGATATGGAAATTACCCACGTTATTCGTGGTGAAGACCATATCAACAACACCCCGCGTCAGATCAACATCCTGAAGGCGCTGAACGCGCCGGTGCCGGTTTACGCGCACGTGTCGATGATCAACGGCGACGACGGTAAAAAACTGTCCAAACGTCACGGTGCGGTCAGCGTGATGCAGTATCGCGACGATGGTTACCTGCCGGAAGCGCTGCTGAACTATTTGGTGCGTCTGGGCTGGTCCAGCGGCGATCAGGAAATCTTCACCCGCGAAGAGATGATCAAGCTGTTCTCTCTTGGTGCGGTAAGCAAATCGGCGAGCGCATTCAATACCGAAAAACTGCAGTGGCTGAACCATCACTACATTAACACTCTGGCGCCTGAATATGTGGCAACGCATCTGCAGTGGCACATTGAGCAGGAAAATATCGATACCCGCGTGGGTCCGCAATTGTCCGAGCTGGTAAAACTGCTGGGCGAGCGCTGCAAAACCCTGAAAGAGATGGCGCAGAGCTGCCGCTACTTCTATGAAGACTTTGCTGAGTTCGATGCGGATGCTGCGAAGAAACACCTGCGTCCGGTTGCGCGTCAGCCGCTGGAAGTGGTGCGTGATAAAATTGCTGCCATCACCGAATGGACCGCTGAAAACGTACATCACGCCATTCAGTCTACCGCTGATGAGCTGGAAGTGGGGATGGGTAAAGTCGGTATGCCGCTGCGCGTTGCGGTTACCGGTGCAGGCCAGTCTCCAGGATTAGACGTTACGGTGCATGCGATTGGTAAATCCCGCAGCATTGAACGTATTAACAAAGCGCTGGCGTTTATTGCTGAGCGTGAAAAGCAGCAGTAAGACAGTCTGAGAGACAACAAAACGGCAGGCGCAGATCCTGCCGTTTTTTTTGGCATTTATTCGGATTCATCAATACCCAGACGGGTGAGAAAACTACGAATACCTTCGCGCGAAAGAAACAGCGCCAGTTTTTCTTGTTCCGCTGGTGACATGTTATCCAACGCGCTGATTATCTGGCGACAGGCGTGGCTACGGACAACGTGCGTGTATTCTGCAACGGGTTCTTCAGCCTGATAAAATTCCGGGATTTTGCGAAAAGCTGGGATATTGAGAATAAATTCCCGTACGCCGGCATCAATATGAATAAGCCTTGCGCGACCACCCTTCACACCGGGAAACTTTTCGGTTTTCCAGTTTTGTTCTCTGATCCAACGATTGACCGTTTGTTTCGCGACTCCGAGACATTCAGCCAGCTCTTCGGTGGTCATTTTGCTGCGTAATTTTTTCATATTATTTGCTGTCGCGGATCCCTAAGCGTTGTAACAAACCGGTAATGCCTTCACGCAGGATCAATGACGTAAACATTTTCTGTTCTGCTGGCGTCATTTCTTTCGCGAGGGTGATCAGCAGTGTTTCAATAGAAGAGTCGCCAGCTAAAGATAAGTTATCCGATAAACCTTCAGCTGAACGCTCTGCACTGCGAATGTATTCGCGAACTTGTTCGTTGACGTGAACCAGACGAGCTTTTCCGCCCTGAACGCCCGGTTTTGGTGACGTAGCCCAGCCTTCCTTGCGCACCCATTTATTAATGGTCTGCCGGCTGTAACCGGTCAGATTAGCAAGTTCTTCTGGCGTCATCCGTTCCTTGAACATAACGATTCCCTGAGTAGTCGTGGGGTTAATTAGTGGTTCAGTTTATAGCACCATTTTACTAGAAACCGTGACGCGTTTAACTACTGAATGCGAGTTGTTGCGCAATGTTCTTCATTTGCCTGCTTTTTCAGCGATTGAATTCAGTGAGTTAATTTTGCCGTTGACACGCGCGAAGGGAATTCATATTATGCCGCCCGTCAACTCGACAAGCTTTACGTGACGGGGCTATAGCTCAGCTGGGAGAGCGCTTGCATGGCATGCAAGAGGTCAGCGGTTCGATCCCGCTTAGCTCCACCAAATTTAATCCCACTAAATTTGGTACGTAAAGGCATCGTGGGGCTATAGCTCAGCTGGGAGAGCGCCTGCATGGCATGCAGGAGGTCAGCGGTTCGATCCCGCTTAGCTCCACCAAAATTAAGACCCTCGCTGAAAAGCGGGGGTTTTTTGTTTCTACTTTCTGCACGATCCTCTGCTTCCTCTGTCAGATCACCAAATGACGGACATAAAAAAACCGGGGAGAATCTCCCCGGCCGAGTCACTACGATTGCGATGCTACTGTCTTACAGCACCAGTGCTGCGATGGATGCGGACAGTACGCTCACCAGCGTAGAGCCGTATACCAGCTTCAGACCAAAGCGGGATACCACGTTGCCTTGCTCTTCGTTCAGGCCTTTGATTGCGCCTGCAATGATACCGATGGAAGAGAAGTTAGCGAAGGAGACCAGGAACACAGACAGAATACCTTCCGCGCGTGGAGAGAGCGTAGACGCGATTTTCTGCAGGTCCATCATGGCCACGAATTCGTTGGAAACCAGTTTAGTCGCCATGATACTACCCACCTGCAGCGCTTCGCTGGACGGCACACCCATCACCCATGCAACCGGGTAGAAGATGTAGCCCAGGATGCCCTGGAAGGAGATGCTGTAGCCAAACCAGCCGGTGACGGTGGCAAACAGGGCGTTCAGCGCGGCAATCAGCGCGATGAAACCGATCAGCATTGCTGCCACGATAATCGCGACCTTGAAGCCTGCCAGAATGTACTCACCCAGCATTTCGAAGAAGCTCTGTCCTTCATGCAGGTTAGACATCTGAATATTTTCTTCGCTGGCATCCACGCGGTAAGGGTTGATCAGCGACAGTACAATAAAGGTGCTGAACATGTTCAGAACCAATGCAGCAACAACGTATTTTGGTTCCAGCATGGTCATGTACGCGCCGACGATGGACATGGAAACGGTGGACATTGCCGTCGCTGCCATGGTGTACATGCGGTTGCGTGACATCTTGCCCAGAATATCTTTATAGGCAATAAAGTTTTCAGACTGACCCAGGATCAGCGAGCTGACGGCGTTGAAGGACTCCAGCTTGCCCATACCGTTGACTTTGGATAACAAAAATCCAATTGCGCGGATGATAACAGGCAGAACGCGGATATGCTGCAGAATACCGATCAGGGCGGAAATGAAGACGATTGGGCACAGTACTTTCAGGAAGAAGAATGCCAGGCCTTTATCGTTCATGCTGCCGAAGACAAAGTTTGTCCCTTCATTAGCAAAACCGAGCAGTTTTTCAAACATCTCGGAGAAGCCTTTCACGAAGCCCAGCCCGACATCAGAATTCAGGAAGAACCACGCCAGTAACACTTCGATAACAAGTAATTGAATAACATAACGAATGCGAATTTGTTTACGGTCACTGCTTACCAGCAGTGCGAGTACCGCAACCACGGCAAGGGCCAGGACAAAATGAAGAACGCGGTCCATATTTGCTCCAAACATGAGGCAGGTTTAATTTCCTTGCACATTCTATGTAACAACACCAAAGAAAACGAGATCAAACACACACTATAATAAGGACCTGTGACGAGATTCAAAATTAGTGATCGGTAATACACTTCCGTGATGTTTAGTATGGAAGTGAAAAGTTATGTCATTGTGCTAATCTCATAACATTAATTAAACATTTCATCGGTATTTCCAGGTCCCCGATCTATTTATAGACCAGCACTATCAAAGAAATCATTTTTATCCATCAAAATGAATTTGATAATCATTCTCAATTGACGTAATTTGAAACATAGCAAAGGCTATGTTTTTGAGGCACGAAAATGACGAACGATCGCGTTGAGACAAGCAGTGGACGGGCAGCACGCAAGTTGAAACTTGCGTTAATGGGGCCTGCATTCATCGCGGCTATCGGGTATATCGATCCTGGTAACTTTGCCACCAATATCCAGGCCGGGGCCAGTTTTGGCTATAAACTGCTGTGGGTCGTCGTCTGGGCAAACCTGATGGCAATGCTGATTCAGGTATTGTCGGCCAAGCTGGGGATTGCCACCGGTAAAAACCTCGCCGAGCAAATTCGCGATCACTACCCACGTCCGGTGGTGTGGTTTTACTGGGTGCAGGCTGAAATCATTGCTATGGCGACCGATCTTGCCGAGTTTATCGGTGCCGCGATTGGCTTTAAGCTGATCCTCGGCGTTTCGCTGTTACAGGGGGCGGTGCTGACCGGTATCGCCACATTTTTAATCCTGATGCTGCAACGTCGCGGGCAAAAACCACTGGAAAAAGTAATTGGTGGATTACTGTTGTTTGTGGCCGCGGCATATATTGTCGAACTGATCTTCTCGCAGCCGAATCTGGCGCAGCTGAGTAAGGGCATGATCATTCCCAGTCTGCCGAACTCTGAGGCGGTCTTTCTGGCAGCCGGCGTACTCGGCGCGACCATTATGCCGCACGTCATTTATTTGCACTCCTCTTTAACTCAGCATCTTCATGGCGGGACACGGCAACAGCGCTACGCGGCAACTAAGTGGGATGTGGCTATCGCCATGACCATTGCCGGGTTTGTCAATCTGGCAATGATGGCTACTGCTGCCGCAGCCTTTCACTTCAGTGGTCATACCGGCATTACCGATCTCGATCAGGCTTATCTGACGCTGGAACCGTTGTTGAGTCATGCGGCGGCGACGGTATTTGGTCTCAGCCTGGTGGCGGCGGGGCTTTCTTCAACAGTTGTCGGCACGCTGGCCGGACAGGTTGTGATGCAGGGGTTTATCCGTTTTCATATCCCGCTGTGGGTTCGTCGTACGGTTACTATGATGCCGTCATTCATCGTCATTCTGATGGGACTGGATTCCACCCGTATTCTGGTCATGAGCCAGGTGTTGCTGAGTTTCGGTATCGCGCTGGCGCTGGTACCACTCCTGATATTCACCAGTAACGGTACGTTAATGGGGGATTTAGTTAACACCGTCTGGGTTAAATATGTTGGCTGGATGATTGTGGTACTGGTGGTGGCGCTAAATCTCTGGCTGCTGGTAGGGACGGCGCTTGGTTTATAGCAGACTTATGGTTACCCGATAGTGCCGGGTAACCATGTCGATTATTTTTTATTTAGGTGGCTACGGTAGGTATCAAGTACTACTGCAACAATAATAACTGCACCTGTTATGAAGCGTTTTGTGGGCTCGCTTGCGCCAACTTGCGCCAGCCCTGCTGCCAGAACGGAAATAATTAACGCGCCAAGAAAAGTACAAATAATTGAACCTCGTCCTCCCATCAAGCTTGTGCCGCCAATCACGACAGCAGCAATAACCTGTAGCTCCATGCCAACGCCGCTATTCGGGTCTGCGGCCTCAAGACGTGCCACCTGAAACAGTGAAGCCAGACCGGATAATCCCCCCATAAGTGCAAATACAGCAATCTTATAAGGGCCTGGATTTATGCCTGATAATCGTACGGCCTCTTCATTTGTACCAATGCCAATCAAATGGCGGCCAAATACAGTTCTGGTTAATACTAAATGCCCGACAATAATGACTACGATCGCAATGATAAAAGAAGGGGAGACACCGAAGAAAATCGGGTCGGCCAGATAGTCATAAATAGAACCGATATAAGCTGTCCGCGAATCAGTCAACTGGTATGCTGCGCCACGCGCCATTTCCAGCACCCCAAGAGAGACGATAAATGCCGGAATACGCCAGGCCACAGTAATCAAGCCTGTTAGCGCACCAACCAATGTTGCGAGTGCGATACCAGAAAGAGCTGCTAGCCACGGCGTCCAATGGAAATTTAAATAGGTAACGCTTACCACTGCAGCGGCAAGAGCCAGTAGTGACCCCACGGAAAGATCGATACCGGCAATAATTAATATAAATGTCATCCCCACCGACATAACGATTAAGTCAGGGATTTGATTCGCAATAGTACTAAAAGTGTTCATACTCAGGAAATGCGCGCTGAGGCATGAAAAGAGTACGATCATCGCTAATAATGCCCCGAGTAACCCGATGTAGCTACTTAGTCCTGTCCATGACGACTGGGCGTTTCTTTTCTCTGCTGCCGCTTGTTTTGTCGCTAAGTTGTTCTTCATTTTTTATCCCCGGCTATTCGCTGGAAGTCTTTTCTGCATGCTGATATGCAGAAAATGCTGCTGCTAAAATTCGATCCTGGCTCCAGTCTTCCCGCGAAAATGTGTTCACTAACTTTCCATCGGAAATTACCGCAATACGATCGCAAACGAGCATGAGTTCGCGAAGGTCACTGGAAACGACAACAACACCTTTTCCCTTTTCCGTTAACATATTCAATAATTGGTAGATATCTTGTTTTGCACCGACATCAATACCACGAGTGGGCTCATCAAATAAGACAACCTCGCAATCTCGTTCCAGCCAACGGCTAATTAGCACTTTTTGCTGATTGCCACCTGATAAACTTTCCACGGCCTGCAAAGTGTTGGCTGTACGGACACCTAAACTTTTAATGTGTTTGTTCGCTAACGTCGTTTCGCTCAAAGTATTAACGACCGACAGATGGCTTATCTTGTCGCTGTTGCCCAGTGAAATATTAGCTGCAACTGATTGGGGTAATAAAAGGCCTTCACCTTTACGGTCTTCTGTGACTAATGCAATACCGTGTCGAATGGCATCTGCAGGAGAGTGAATTACTATCGGTTTTAATGGGTCGCCAGTCTGTAGCGTGCCACTATCAATTTTATCCGCGCCAAAAATAGCACGCAGAAGTTCGGTTCGACCAGAGCCAACCAGACCGCTAATACCTAATACTTCACCACTGTACAACGTAAATGAGGTATCCCGAATAATTTTCCCCCGCTTGAAATTTTCTACTTTGAGAATGGGCCGTCCAGCCTGGCGGCTACTTAAATCAAATGAACTTTCCAAATCGCGTCCGACCATCAGGGAAACAATTTGATCGCTGGTAAAGTGCTTGATCTCGTCTACACAAACCAAATGGCCATCTCGCAGTACCGCAATGTCATCCGCAATTATTGCTAGCTCATCCAGTCGGTGAGAGATGTAAATTATTGAAACGCCACGGGCTTTGAATAGTGCTATCTGTTTAAACAATAATTCAACCTCGCGGCTACTGAGCATGGCTGTCGGTTCATCCAGAATAAGTACTCGGCTTTCACCTATTAAGTTTCTGGCGATTTCAATCATTTGCTGATGGCCGATACCTAATTCACCCACCAGAGTATTCGGGTCGATTGATTGCAGTCCAACCATTGCCATGACGGGGCGAGCCATTTCCTCTAACTTTTTACGATCAATCCAGCCAAATCGGTGAGGGAGCTGTTCGAGAAACAGATTCTCTGCCACCGATAGCGTAGGGAGTAAATTGAGTTCCTGCATTACCATGCGAACACCCAATTTTTCAGCCTCTTTCCTGCTGGCTGGTGCGTAAGGTTGACCCTGATAAATCATCTGTCCGGCGGTTGCGCTAGTCAGTCCCCCAATGATTTTTGATAAGGTACTTTTTCCGGCTCCGTTTTCCCCCGTCAGCGCTAATACTTTTCCTGGATATAACGCTAGTGTCACATCCACCAGGACAGGTTCATTATAGGTTTTACCTATTCCCTGTATTACGAGGATCTCTTGCCCACTTTTCATATTCTGACCCTATCCGGTAAGCTGCTGTGATACCCGTGTCGTTGCAATATCACAGCGGCGTACTGTTATTAGCTTATTGTTTAACAATAAGTTTTATTGGTGTTTCAACGTTGCTGGATAACTCACTCTGTTTTTTGCCATTTTTGAGCGCGTCAAGTGCGGCATCAATGCCAAATACCGCTTGCTGGGATGCAAATTGATCCGCTGTCGCTAATACGCGGCCATCATTCAACATCGGCTTAATCGCTTCAATATTGTCATAGCCAACCACCATAACCTGTCCTTTCTTTCCTGCTGAACGAATCGCGGAAACAGCACCTAATGCCATATTGTCGTTATCTGCTAACAGCGCTTTGATATCGGGATATTCGCTTAACATTGCAGCGGCAACTGCATTAGCGTTGTTAATTTCCCATTGACCAGATTGAACAGAAACCACTTTCATTCCACCCTGAGCCATTGCATTCTGGAACCCAAGAGTACGCTGCTGAGAGTTGCTGGAGGTTGGAATACCCTCGATAATACCGACCTGATCGCCCGGTTTAAGGTGTTTTGCTAAATAGTCACCAATATCTTTTGCACCTTTTTGGTTATCCGGGCCAACAAAAGGAATGTTTAAGTTTTTATCTTTAAGTACGCCATCATCAAATTTATTATCAATGTTAATAACAATTATTCCTGCATCAATCGCTTTCTTAATTACGGGCAGGAGTGCTTTAGAGTCTGATGGTGCAATGATGATGGCATCAGCTTTAGAGACGATCATTTGCTCTACGATCTGAATTTGATTTGCTGTATCCGTTTCGTTCTTGATTCCGTTAGAAATCAAGTCAAATTTGTCTGCATTTTTTTTCTGATAATCTTTTGCACCTGTCTCCATTGTCAGGAAAAACTCGTTTGCCAGTGATTTCATGACCAGCGCGACTTTAGGTTTATGCATCTGCGTATCATCAGCAATAGCAGGTGCGGCGAAGGAGGCGGAGAGTGCTAATCCGATAGTTGCACTGATAACACGATAAAACATTTTATTTTTCATATGATTATCCTATAGGTGTAGGGGGTAATGCTCTCAACAGTTACTGCATTCGGTGATAAACGAGCGAGTTACTGGGCATGTTTGATGCACCTTTGCGTTCAACTTTCAATGATGCAAACGCAGAAGCATACTGCGCTGCATTGATGAGTCCTTTACCGTTTGCAATACATGCAGCCAGCGCCCCGGTAAAGGCATCACCTGCTCCACTAGTATCGACGACCGCTGATTTATAGGCAGGAATATGAGTAAAAACTTTACCATCAAAAATCAGACAACCTTCGCTACCTAACGTGATAATGACGCATTTTGCGCCTTGAATGTGGATGCTTTTGGCCGCATTTTTTGCCGAATAAATATCGACAATGCTAATGCCAGACAATGCTTCGGCTTCAATTTTATTCGGTGTAATAATATCTATTAAATGCAATATTTCTTTTATTTCTGAAACATAGGGGGCCGGATTCAATACAACAAGAGACTTCCCAAGTTTTGCTTGCATTACTGCATAACGGGTTATGGGAAAATTATTTTCTAGTTGAGTCAAAAAAACCTTACAATTGCGAATGGTATCAATATCCAGCAAAATATCCTCTTGGGTAAATGTTTCATTGGCCCCAAGATCGATACTGATCATGTTATCTCCGGTGGCGCCAGAAACCCAGACGATAGCAATGCCAGTTGATGACATTTCATTTTCAAAAAAAGAAAATGATGAGATTTCAGTGTTTGTTAAATAGCGCTTCGCTTTTTTTGAAAACTCATCTGCTCCTAACTTAACCGTCAAGTGAACGTTGTTATTTATTTTTGCCGCAGCGACAGCTTGGTTTGTACCTTTTCCTCCAGCATAAAAATGGGTTGCAGATGCGCGTATTGTTTGCCCAACCTGGGGCAGTGTCGTTGTTTCAGAGACAATATCGACGTTAAACGATCCGAGGATATAAATACTTTCATCAATATAGTTATTTTGTGTAGAACGGGTAGCGGTAGGCGTAGTCTCTTTGTTACTTTTAAATCCATTCAATATTGTTTTTGTAAATGATTGTTCAAATAAGGATTCATCATCAGGTGTATTTTTTAATTGTGCGCCACCATGAAATAATGAGAAACGTGTATTTTGACATAACTCGTTTAAGTCATTACGGATAGTACGAGTCGTTACTGATAATTCCCTCGCTAATTCGCTAACATAAACTTTTTTATCAGTTACCAGCTTGACGCGAATGGCTTTATGTCGTTCTTGTTTTTTCATTAGCGTTCACCCCCAACTTTTATAATATAATATTAAATTAATGTTAATATTTATGGCGTAAAGTTCAAAAAAAAACATCATAAATCGGAATTTTTTTTTCCGATTTTGCGAATTAGTGAAATGATAAGGAAAGTTGAGAAAACGAAGGAAGGTCCTGCTGTTGGCGCGCGAAGTCTGGCTTTTGGGTAAGCATCACGCAAAAAGGGTCCCTGTAAAAACAGAGACCCTTTTTAAATTTGCCATCGAAAATGCTTTCGCCATTCGTACGAAGGGATGACTTACTGGCTTTTTGTTACATTAATGATGGTGGCCATGACCACGTCCGTGGCCTTTGCCGCGACCGCGATGGTCATCGCGATCGTTCCAGCCTTCACGATAACCGCGCTCGTACGCTTTGCGCTTATCCCAGCCACGATGATTACCATTATCATGACGCCACCAGCGATTTTTGCGCCATTCATAATTATTGTGCCAGTAACCCCGGTCGCGCCAGTGGCCGCCATCCCAGTAGTTACCATAATTATCGCGATCGCCAATTTGCAATTTTATTGATGGCAGCAGGGTGATTTCACCAGCGTTTGCGGCCAGCGGCGTGAAAGCCAATAAGGCTGCAGCCAGAATCAGTGACCTGAACATTTTTTCTCTCCTTCACGATCGAGCCGTAGCCGGCCTGTTAATGCAATATTACGGGGCAGTAAAGCCCCGTTTAATCGCCTGAACTCTTAAATCATGAAAGAGAGCACTTTTTGTTAATAAATGTGTCTTTATTTCAAACAATTCAGGATGGCGTCAATCTCTGCGCATTCTTCTGCAGACAAATGACGGTTTGCCAGCATGCCAACAGCATCTTCAATTTGCGCTGTTTTACTGGCACCAATCAACACTGAGGTGACTTTGTCTTCTCGCAACACCCAGGCCAGGGCCATTTGGGAGAGCTTTTGTCCCCGACGCTCAGCCATTGCGTTCAGCTGGCGGACTTTTTCCAGTTTCTCGGGCGTTATCTGATCCGGGTTGAGAAAACGGCTACCGCTTGCCGCACGAGAATCCGCCGGGATCCCGTTCAGGTAACGGTCGGTTAACTGCCCGCCCGCCAGTGGAGAGAAAGCGATACTGCCCACGCCTTTTTCCTGCAACAGTGACAACAATCCCCCTTCAACCCAACGTTCAAACATGGAATATTTCGGCTGATGAATCAGGCACGGGGTACCTAAGTCGTCGAGGATCTCAATCGCCTGTCTGGCAAGGTCGGCGGGATAGTTAGACAGTCCGACATACAGCGCTTTTCCCTGGCGAACAATGTGATCCAGCGCCTTCATGGTTTCTGTGAGCGGCGTTTCGGGATCGGGACGATGGTGGTAGAAGATATCCACGTACTCCAGACCCATACGTTTCAGGCTCTGGTCGAGGCTGGCAATCAGGTATTTACGCGAACCCCAGTCGCCGTAGGGGCCATCCCACATGGTGTAGCCCGCCTTGGTGGAAATAATGAGTTCATCCCGCCACGGTAAAAAATCTTCCTGCAAAATACGGCCAAAATTTCGCTCGGCAGAGCCCGGAGGTGGGCCGTAGTTATTGGCGAGATCAAAATGGGTGATCCCCAGATCGAACGCGCGCTGTAGCAGGCTTCGGCTGTTTTCTACCTGCGTGGTGTCGCCAAAATTGTGCCATAAGCCCAGAGAGATAACCGGTAGCTTGAGTCCGCTCTGACCGCAGCGGCGGTACTCCATTGTCTGATAGCGATTTTCATCCGCGTGATAAACCATGTAGACCCCTTCCTGATATCAAGATGACGTATATGTTTTAGTGTATACGGTTACACGGTCGATTCTTCAATGGTATTTCACCGGCAAAACTGTAAATCCTGCTTTCCACCCCTCCACGTCGTGTTTTCTGGACAGTCATCACAGTTCTTCGATACTCAACATGAGGTTACCGTCAGAAGGATAGCTGTCATGCAAACCGCGTATTCCGTTGCTGATTACCTGCTGGACAGACTGGCAGGGTGTGGTGTTGGCCATCTTTTTGGTGTGCCGGGCGATTATAATTTGCAGTTTCTTGACCACGTGATTGACCACCCCGACGTGCGTTGGGTTGGCTGCGCAAACGAATTAAATGCGGCTTATGCGGCGGATGGCTATGCCCGGGTCGCCGGGGCAGGGGCGCTTCTCACCACCTTTGGCGTCGGGGAGTTAAGCGCCATTAATGGAATCGCAGGCAGTTACGCAGAATATGTACCCGTGCTGCAGATAGTGGGCGCGCCGTGCAGCGGCGCCCAGCGGCGTGGGGAGCTGATGCATCACACCCTGGGCGACGGCGATTTTCTGCATTTTTATCGCATGCATCAAGCGGTAACGGCGGCCAGCGCGGTGCTTGATGCGCAAAACGCCTGCTATGAAATTGATCGCGTGCTACGGGTCATGTTAACCGAACGTCGGCCAGGGTATCTGATGTTGCCTGCCGATGTCGCCAAACAGCCCGCCACGCCCCCACAGGACAGACTGATTATTCCTCTGAGTGAATCGGAAAGTAGCGTCGTTGCTGCGTTTCGTTATCAGGCCCGTGAGCGCTTGTTGGACAGCTCGCGCGTGGCGTTGCTGGCGGATTTTCTTGCGCAGCGCTTTGGTTTGCAGCCTGTTTTGCAGCGCTGGATGGCAGAAACGCCAATGGCTCATGCCACACTGTTAATGGGTAAAGGGCTTTTTGATGAACGTCATCCTGCGTTTGTTGGCACCTACAGCGCGGGGGCCAGCAGTGAATATGTGCGCCGGGCGATAGAAGATGCCGACACCGTTTTTTGCGTGGGTACCTGTTTTGTCGACACGCTAACCGCCGGTTTTACACAATGCTTGCCGCAGGAGCGCACGATTGAGGTTCAACCGCATGCTTCACGTGTGGGAAGCCAGTGGTTTAACATCCCGATGGAGCAGGCGGTTACCACGCTACGGGAGTTGTGCCTGGAGCTGTCGTTTTCTCTGCCGCCAGAACGCCCGCCTGTCGGGCGACGTCAGGTTGAAAAGGGGCCACTGACACAGGAAAACTTCTGGCATACGGTGCAGCAATACCTGGCGCCTGACGACATTATCCTCGTCGATCAGGGGACCGCGGCATTTGGCGCCGCTACGCTCTCGTTACCTTCCGGGGCGGAAGTACTGGTACAGCCGCTGTGGGGATCGATTGGTTATTCCTTACCCGCCGCACTGGGAGCGCAAACGGCATACCCGGATCGGCGGGTGATCCTGATTATTGGCGATGGTGCTGCCCAGCTTACCATTCAGGAATTGGGTACGATGCTCAGAGACAGACAAACGCCGGTTATTTTGCTGCTCAATAATGACGGCTATACCGTGGAGCGGGCTATTCACGGGGCAAACCAGCGTTATAACGACATTGCCGGATGGAACTGGACGCAGGTGCCACAGGCGCTGAGCCGCGAGTGTCAGGCGGAGTGCTGGTGCGTGACGCAGGCTGTACAGCTGGAGGAAGTTCTGGCCCGGCTGGCGTGCCCGCAGCGGCTTTCGTTAATTGAAGTGATGTTGCCAAAAGTCGATCTGCCTGAGCTTCTGCGCACGGTGACCCGTGCGCTGGAATCCCGTAACGGGGGATAGTTATTGATCGGGGCGGTTGGCGATCATCATTGGTTTGCCTGCCAACAGCAGCCAGGCGGGAAGCATGACGATGCACAGCAGAGGCAGCAGGTTGGCGTCGGGGACCACTACAGCCGCCATAAACAGGCTTAGCCAGGCGTCGCGGGTGACAACCAGCACCAGTCCCAGAATGGCACAGGAGACGGTGATTGCTGCCGGAACCGCTTCGACATGGGCATGCAGCATCAATCCCAGTGCCACGCCAACGAATACCGCCGGGAAAATACGTCCTCCACGAAAACCACTGGCGGCAGCAATCACTAACGCCGCCAGTTTGATCACCGCGAGCATGAAATAGTCTGATGCCCCCAGCGTTTGGCTAAACGCCATTTGCTGCATCTCATCCAGCCCTTTAAACAGGGTAAGTGGTCCCCCAATAATGCCCAGAATCCCAAGCAGAAAGCCGCCGACGCCGAGGATCAATACCGGGTGTTTCAGGCGATGAATCAACTGATGTAAACGGGGTAAACACCACACCGCCACCATGCCTGCCGCAATGGCAATGGCGGCAACCACCGCGCCGCTAAAAATATCGGTCAGCTGTAGCTGAGTATATTGGGCGATGGGCAATGAAAAATGCGGATGAAAGAACAGGTCAGTCGTCAGTGCACCGGCAGCAGCAGCCAGTAGTGGTGCAAACAGGCGATCCCATAGCGGCACATCGTTGGAGCCATTCAGCGTTTGTGAAAATATCAGTGCCGCGGCGACAGGCGTACCAAATAGCGCTCCGATGGTGCCCGCAGAGGCGAGAATGGTCCAGTCCAGCTTATTAATTCGAGGGAACAGACGCACGCCAATCGCCGCCGCCAGCGCGATATTCACGGTCATTATTGGGTGTTCAGGCCCCAAACTGACGCCGCCGGCCAGGCCGAGGATCAGCGCAGCCAGGAGGCCCGGCAGTGCTGACGTGGGGACCGGCATTCCGATTAGCGGTTCACAGGCTGGGTCCGGTCCCGCATGACCGTGGCTGTAGCGAATGACGAGTCCGACCAGTATCCCGGTCAGCGTGAGCATACCGATTATCCACAGCGAAGAGTCATGAGCAATGCCGATGCTGGTGGGCAGGCGCTCCCATAAAAATTGCTGTAAAACGGCGGCCACTTTCATGACGATGATCAGCACCAGGCTTGAGGCAACGCCAATGATCAGTGCGGGAGTGGATAACAACAGCATCGTTCTGGCTCGCGGATGGAGCATTTTCTATTCCCTCAAATAGAGTCATAAGCATAGTTTGCACAGCCTGCCTGCTGACATCGCTGCAAATGGTGCTGAAACGATAAAGTAATTCTGTGATCTAGGTCGATATTTTACCGGCATCAACCTTCAGGCCGTTGTTGTTATGCCCCCATGAATTTACAGTGTGGCAAAGATTTATTCTGACTTTAGCGGAGCAGTAGAAGAATGACAAAATATGCTTTAGTAGGTGATGTTGGCGGCACCAACGCGCGTCTTGCTCTGTGCGACATTGCCAGCGGTGAAATTTCGCAGGCTAAGACCTATTCAGGACTGGATTACCCCAGCCTTGAGGCCGTGGTTCGCGTGTACCTGGATGAGCATAGCGTCAGCGTCGAAGACGGGTGTATTGCGATTGCCTGTCCGATTACCGGCGACTGGGTGGCAATGACCAACCATACCTGGGCGTTTTCTATTGCTGAAATGAAAAAGAATCTCGGTTTTAGCCATCTGGAAATCATCAATGATTTCACCGCCGTGTCGATGGCGATCCCGATGCTGAAAAAAGAGCATTTGATCCAATTTGGTGGCACGGAGCCGGTAGAAGGTAAACCGATTGCCGTGTACGGTGCGGGAACCGGTTTAGGCGTAGCGCATCTGGTGCACGTCGATAAGCGCTGGGTGAGCCTGCCGGGAGAGGGCGGCCATGTAGATTTTGCGCCTAACAGCGAAGAAGAGGCGATTATTCTTGAAGTCCTGCGCGCTGAGATTGGCCATGTTTCTGCAGAACGCGTGCTGTCCGGTCCGGGGCTGGTGAACCTGTACCGCGCTATCGTCAAATCCGACGGACGTCTGCCGGAAAACCTGCAGCCGAAGGATATCACCGAACGTGCGCTGGCAGACTCGTGCACTGACTGTCGTCGGGCGCTGTCGCTGTTTTGCGTGATCATGGGACGCTTTGGTGGCGATCTGGCGTTAACGCTGGGGACCTTTGGCGGTGTTTATATTGCCGGCGGGATTGTGCCGCGCTTCCTTGAATTCTTTAAAGCATCGGGTTTCCGCGGTGGCTTTGAAGATAAAGGTCGTTTTAAAGCCTACGTACAGGATATTCCGGTGTATTTGATTGTGCATGATAACCCAGGCCTGCTGGGCTCCGGTGCGCATCTGCGCCAGACGCTGGGGCATATTCTGTAATTGTTTCACGACAAGATTCCGAAACCGCGTTATTTACGCGGTTTTTTTTCGTCTGCTATTCCCCTTTCCGACACACATCACATTTCCGCATTGCGGAATTATTTGTCCAGTAAAAGCATTATTTATCTGGTAACGGTCATTGCTTTCCTGCAGCCATAATTTCACTCGTTAACTATTACGAGGAATCTGTTATGAGCAAAAAACTGATTGCAGTCTGTGCGTGCCCTATGGGCCTGGCCCACACCTTTATGGCCGCTCAGGCGCTGGAAGAGGCGGCAGTTGAAGCCGGCTATGAAGTGAAAATTGAAACCCAGGGCGCAGACGGTATTCAAAACCGCCTGACGCCGCAAGATATCGCGGAGGCGACGTTAATTATCCATTCTGTTGCCGTCACCCCGGAAGATAACGAACGTTTTGAAACGCGCGATGTGTACGAAATTACGTTGCAGGACGCAATAAAAAATGCTGCTGGCATCATTAAAGAGATCGAAGAGATGGTTGCCGCAGAACAACAATAATTGTCTACAGGGAAACACGTATGGCCATTAAAAAACGCAGTGCAACCGTTGTGCCTGGCGCATCAGGTGCGGCAGCGGCAATAAAAAATCCCCAGGTCTCCCGCAATAGCTTTTGGGGCGAACTCCCGCAGCACGTGATGTCGGGTATTTCGCGCATGGTTCCGACGTTAATCATGGGCGGGGTGATCCTCGCCTTCTCGCAACTGATCGCCTACAGCTGGCTCAAGATTCCCGCTGACACCAGCATTATGGATGCGCTAAATAGTGGGAAATTCGATGGCTTTAATCTCTCTCTACTGAAGTTTGCCTGGTTGTCGCAATCCTTTGGTGGCGTGCTGTTTGGTTTTGCGATTCCGATGTTTGCTGCGTTTGTGGCTAACTCTATCGGCGGTAAGCTGGCGTTTCCTGCTGGATTTATCGGTGGGTTGATGTCTACCCAGCCGACTCAGATACTGAATTTCGACCCCACTACTCTACAGTGGGCAACCAGTGCTCCCGTCCCGTCAACTTTTATTGGTGCACTGATTATCTCGATTGTCGCCGGATATCTGGTGAAGTGGATGAACCAAAAAATCCAGTTACCGGATTTCCTGCTGGCGTTCAAAACCACTTTTTTACTGCCCATCCTCTCCGCTATTTTTGTCATGCTGGCAATGTATTACGTGATCACCCCGTTTGGTGGCTGGATCAACGGCGGCATTCGTACTCTGCTGACGGCAGCCGGAGAGAAAGGCACACTGATGTATGCCATGGGGATCGCGGCGGCAACGGCGATTGACCTCGGCGGTCCTATCAATAAGGCCGCAGGATTTGTTGCCTTCAGCTTTACGACAGACCATGTTTTGCCAGTGACGGCGCGTTCTATTGCGATTGTTATTCCGCCGATTGGCCTTGGGCTTGCCACGTTGATTGACCGTCGTTTAACCGGTCATCGCCTGTTCAGTGCCCAGCTTTACCCGCAAGGGAAAACGGCGATGTTCCTTGCGTTTATGGGCATCAGTGAAGGGGCAATTCCCTTTGCGCTGGAAAGCCCGATTACGGCTATCCCTTCGTATATGGTTGGGGCGATTGTGGGTTCGACAGCCGCTGTCTGGTTGGGCGCGGTGCAGTGGTTCCCCGAGTCGGCTATCTGGGCGTGGCCGTTGGTCACCAATCTCGGCGTCTATATCGCGGGGATTGTGTTGGGAGCGGTGATTACGGCGCTGATGGTGGTGTTCCTGCGCCACATGATGTACCGCAAAGGCAAACTGCTGATTGAAAGCCTCTGAGTATAAGGATTGTTACCATGAGCTTACTGATCTCACTGCGGGAATGGCTAACGGCGCAGCACCTCGATGCGGTACTGCTTTCATCACGACAGAATAAACAGCCGCATCTGGGGCTCTCCAGCAGTTCCGGGTTTGTGTTTGTCAGTCATAAAAGTGCGCATATCCTGGTCGACTCGCGTTACTACACGGATGTCGAAACGCGCACGCGTGGCTACCAGATCCATTTACTCGATGCGACGCAGACGCTGTATTCGTGCATAAATCACATTATTGATGACGAAAAGCTGTCCGCGGTGGGATTTGAAGGCGAGCAGGTGAGCTGGGAAACGGCGAACAGGTGGTCAGACAAACTGCATGCCCGGTTGGTGAGTGCTGTACCGGATGTGCTCCGGCAGGTAAAAACTGCGCAGGAAATTACTTGTATCCGCGAAGCCTGCCGGGTTGCCGATCTCAGCGCTGAGCACATTCGTCGTTTTATTCAGCCGGGTCTTAGTGAACGTGAGATAGCTGCTGAGCTGGAGTGGTTTATGCGCAGGCAGGGTGCGGAAAAAGCCTCTTTTGACACCATTGTCGCCAGCGGCTGGCGCGGCGCGCTGCCGCACGGGAAAGCCAGTGACAAGCGTGTCGAGGCGGGTGAGTTTATCACGCTGGATTTTGGCGCACAGTGTCAGGGATATTGTTCGGATATGACGCGAACGTTTTGGATCTCTGATGCAGGAGCGGCAGAAGAAAGCGTGCTGTTTTCCGTTTATCAGACGGTTCTTGCGGCGCAGCGTGCGGCAGTGGCAGCAATTCGCCCTGGCCGGCCTTGCCATGAGGTAGATGCCGCGGCCCGCCAGGTCATTGCCGACGCTGGCTATGGTGATTGCTTTGGCCATAACACCGGACACGCTATCGGCATTGAAGTGCATGAAAACCCAAGATTCTCCCCAACCGATACCACCGAACTGATGGCGGGTATGCTGCTGACCGTCGAACCGGGGATTTATTTGCCGGGGCTGGGGGGCGTGCGTATTGAGGACGTGGTGTTAGTCACACCAGACGGTAGTGAAGTGCTCTACAACATGCCGAAAACATTGTTACACACGGGAGAAGCGTAATGGATTTATCGCTACTGAAAGCCCTGAGCGAGGCGGATGCGATCGCCGCATCAGAACACGAGGTTCGTCAGATCTTACTCAAAGAGGCGGATCGCCTGCATAAAGAGGTGCGCTTCGATGGTCTGGGATCGGTACTGATCCGCCTCAATGAATCAACGGGTCCGAAGGTGATGATCTGCGCCCATATGGATGAAGTGGGATTTATCGTACGCAGTATCTCCAGCGAAGGGGCGATTGATGTCTTGCCGGTGGGCAATGTGCGGATGGCGGCCAGACAGTTGCAGCCGGTTCGTATCACCACGCGGGAAGAGAGCAAAATCCCCGGGCTGCTTGACGGGGAGCGCAACGGCAGTGACGTTAGCGCATTGCGGGTCGATATGGGCGCACGTTCTTATGACGAGGTGATTCAGGCTGGTGTTCGCCCGGGCGATCGCGTCACCTTCGACACGACTTTTCAGGTTTTGCCGCATCAGCGTGTGATGGGCAAGGCCTTTGATGACCGACTCGGGTGCTATTTGCTGATAGCTCTGCTGCGTGAATGGCATAGCGCTGAACTGCCTTGTGAGGTCTGGCTGGTGGCCAGTTCCAGTGAAGAGGTCGGGCTGCGTGGAGGGCAAACGGCAGCGCGGGCGGTAGCGCCTGATATAGCGATTGTGCTGGATACCGCCTGTTGGGCAAAAAACTTTGACTATGGCGCGGCGAACCACCGACAGCTCGGTAAAGGCCCGATGCTGGTGTTGAGCGATAAGTCGCTTATTGCCCCACCAAAATTAACAGCATGGATCGAAAACATTGCCGCTGAGGCGGGGATACCGCTACAGCTGGATATGTTCAGCAACGGTGGCACCGACGGCGGGGCGGTGCATGTCAGCGGCACGGGCATCCCGACGGTGGTGCTGGGGCCCGCCACCCGCCATGGGCACTGCGCGGCGTCGATTGCTGACTGTCGTGACATCAGCCAGACACAGCAACTGCTGTCGGCTCTTATTTCACATCTTACGTGCGAAACCGTTGTTCATCTGACGGATTTCAGGTGCTGATTTCGCGCTAACCAGGAGTTGTTATGCTTACGATTCAATTTCTTTGCCCGCTGCCCAATGGCCTGCATGCGCGCCCTGCGTGGGAGCTGAAAGAACAGTGCAGTCAGTGGCAAAGTGAGGTGACGTTTATCAATCATCGGCAGAACTCGCGGGCCGATGCGAAAAGTTCGCTGGCGCTGATCGGCACAGGAACGCTGTTTAATGACAGTTGTAGTTTAACCCTGATCGGTAGCGATGAAGAACCGGCCAGACGTGCGCTGGAATCCTATCTCCAGCACCGGTTTATCGACAGCGACAGCGTTCAGCCCACGCCTGCAGAGCTGGCGGCACATCCGCTGCCGCGATCGCTGATACGCCTTAACCCGGATTTGCTGTATGGCAACGTGCTGGCGGGCGGCGTAGGTGCAGGTATGCTGACGCTATGGCAGAGTGATAACCTGGAAAGCTATCGCGTTATTGCGGTGAGTGCGGAGGATAACACCCGGCTGGAGCACAGCCTGGCGACGCTGGCGGAACAGCTTAATCAGCAACTGCGTGAACGTGACGGTGAGAGCAAAACTATCCTGAGTGCGCACCTGTCGTTGATTCAGGACGATGAGTTTGCGGGTAACATTCGCCGCTTAATGCTCGAGCAGCATCTGGGATTGGGCGCGGCGATTATCGCTAATATGCAGCAGGTATGTGAAAAACTGTCAGCTTCCGGGAGCGACTATCTGCGTGAGCGAGTCAGTGATATTCGTGATATCAGCGAGCAGTTGCTGCACATCACCTGGCCTGAAAGACGACCACGTAATGCATTGGTGTTGGACAAACCGACTATTCTGGTTGCCGAAGACCTTACCCCTAGCCAGTTTTTAAGCCTTAATTTACAACATCTGTCCGGGATGATCCTCGAGAAGACCGGGCGTACATCGCATACTCTGATCCTGGCGCGCGCATCGGCGATCCCGGTGCTCAGCAGTCTGCCCGTGGAGGCCATTAGTCGGTATGTCGGGCAGCAGGCAGTGTTGGACGCCCGCTGCGGCGTACTGGCGATCAATCCTAATGATGGCGTGCGTGGATATTATGGCATTGCACAAAAGCTTGCCGACGAATGCCAGCAGCGACAGGCGCTTGATGCCGCACAGCCTGCACTGACGCGCGATGGTCAGCGAATCGACGTTGCGGCAAACATTGGCACCGCGCTGGAAGCCCCCGGGGCTTTTGCCAACGGTGCTGAAGGTATTGGTCTGTTTCGTACCGAAATGCTGTTTATGGACCGGGACAGCGCTCCTGATGAGCAGGAACAGTTTGAAGCCTACCAGCAGGTACTGCTGGCCGCTGGCGACAAACCGGTTATCTTTCGTACCATGGATATTGGCGGTGATAAAAGTATCCCTTACCTCAATATTCCGCAGGAAGAGAATCCGTTTCTCGGCTATCGCGCGGTGCGTATCTATCCTGAATTTGCCGGACTTTTTCGCACGCAACTCCGGGCCATTTTACGCGCGGCGACCTTCGGTAACGCACAGCTGATGATCCCGATGGTGCACAGCCTTGACCAGATCCTGTGGGTAAAAAGCGAACTGCAAAAAGCGATGGCTGAGCTGAAAGCGGACGGTTTACGCCATGCCTCAGCCATCCCACTGGGGATTATGGTGGAAGTGCCGTCGGTGTGTTACATCATCGATCATTTTTGTGAGGAAGTGGATTTCTTCAGCATTGGTTCAAACGATATGACCCAATACCTGTACGCGGTCGATCGTAATAATCCGCGTGTTTCGCCGCTGTACAATCCGATTACCCCTTCGTTTCTGCGTATGTTGCAGCAGATAGTCCGGGTGGCGCATGATCGCGGTAAATGGGTTGGCATCTGCGGTGAACTGGGCGGGGAGAGTCGTTATTTGCCGCTGCTGGTAGGCTTAGGGCTTGACGAGTTAAGTATGAGCAGCCCGCGGGTTCCGGCGTTGAAAAGTCAGCTCCGTCAACTGGATAGTCAGGCATGTCGGGAACTCGCGCTACAGGCCTGCGAATGTCGCAGCGCGCAGGAAATAGAAGCGTTATTGAACCAGTTTACACCGCAAAAAGACGTCCGTCCGTTGCTGGCACTGGAGAACATCTTTGTTGGCGAACATCTTAGCAACAAAGAGCAGGTGATCCAGTTCCTGTGCGGCAATCTTGGCGTGAATGGACGAACTGAACATCCGTTTGAACTGGAAGAGGATGTCTGGCAGCGGGAGGAAATTGTCACTACCGCCGTCGGGTTTGGCGTGGCTATTCCGCACACGAAATCTCAGTGGATCCGCCATTCCAGCATCAGCATAGCCCGGCTTGCCGGGCCGGTTGACTGGCAGTCAGAAATGGGTGAAGTTGAACTGGTCATTATGCTGACGCTGGGCGCGGATGAAGGTATTAACCATGTGAAAGTCTTTTCGCAGCTGGCGCGTAAGCTGGTGAATAAATCGTTCCGCCAGTCATTGTTTGCCGCTGAAAATGCCGAAAGTATTCTGGCGCTGCTGGAGACAGAATTAACGTTTTGAGTCTGCGTGGCAGGCCGGATGATGACGTATCTGCGTCTGGTCCGGCCTGGCTGCTTTAACCGACAACTTTATCCAAAATTATCTTTATCATCTTTTGTTCAAAACATTCTGCGTGCAGGTATCTTTCCTCTCTGTATTTTTTATCCGTACCCAGGTAGGGTTGATGCAAAGAACATTCTGGGGGTGTGCACGAGATGAGAGTATTAATAACGTCAATAGGTTCAGGATATGCAAAAAAAAGTGGTCCATGGCGATAATTATGCTTAATTTGCCATTCCGCCAGGTCATCAATAAAACAATCCGCTTCTGGTGTTTGCATCAAACTGGCTTGTTCTCTGCCCAATATAATAAAAGCCATATTGTATAAGCCATGTGCATATGACCAGAACATTTTATGGAGCTTAGTGATCCCCGGCTCCCTCAATGCAGATACGCTTTTACAATATAAATCGAGTTGCGTGCCTGCTTCTGTCACATCCTCTTCAAGGAGTGCTATCAGATAGCGGAGGGTACACACGTCGGCCGACGCTTGCTTCGTTGCCAGAACCTTTTGTGCTCTTTTTCTGGCATCGGCTTTAAAGTCAGCACGTTGGTACCATAGCGCCATCATTAAATTAGTCATCGCGATAGCAACGGGGTGTCCGTTATCACTCATACCTAATTTTTCAGGTAATAACAGCGGAACGCGATCGAACAGACCTGCTGCAAGCACATCCAGGGTTGTCCATATATTAATACAGTGGTCACAACCTGAATCCACACCCAGTGTTGCATGTTTAATCATGGCTGATTGCAGCAGAGATGAGTGTAGGATTTCCATATTATTTGACTGTATCGCGGTTTTAAATCCTAACAAATCCGGAATACGTTTCATGCGTAACATAAAAAGCCATGAGCTTATCTGCTCTTGAAGCGAATAACCTTGGTGACATTGCTTATGAGTATCCAGACATTCAGCTAAATAGTCATCCTGACTTATCCATACCAGGGCATTTTTCTCTGCTTCTTTGGCGTATTCGCGTTGATATGCACGTTGATATTTCCCGCTCAGCTTCGCCATGACATCACCTGTAAAAAATAGAGTAACCACCAATATACTACAAACAAAGGACAGCCATCATTGGGCAATGGGATCTACTGAAAGCGAGCGCTGTACTCTCCCGGCGTCAGGCCGAACTGGCGGCGGAAAAGGCGACAAAAATAGTCACTGTCCTGATATCCGCATCGCTGTGCTACTTCGCTCATTGGCAGATGATATTTTTGTAAGATAATGCGTGCTTTCGCCATTCTGACCCAGCGGACATACTCAACAAACCCCATCGTGCCGTGTTGGGTAAACAGTTTTGATAAGTGGTTTGGCGTGATGTTGAAAAACTGCGCCACGTTTTCGCGAGTCAGCGGTTGGGCATAGTTGTCCTGTACCCAATTGCACATGCTGTGATAGATAAATTCAGCGCGCGGGCGCAGCGTTTCAGGTCGGGTATTGACCACGCTGCGGCACAGATGTAGCAGGCTGAGTACGAGTGGCTGAATGATACTTTGAGCGTGAGGAGAGCGGCTCAAGTGAGTCAATGCCGTAAGCATCGCTTCGCCTTCACCCCTCTGCGGATGCGGCAATTCAATACGGCGAACGGGGCGCAAAAGGGATGCTGTACGGTTGTCGTAAAACGACAGGCCCAGCCAGGCCGGTGAGAATACCAAACTCAACAACATTACCGGTTTGTCGCTACCGGGAAGATTCGCCGCTCTCGCCGGAATAAACAGTATTTCGCCTTCTGGCAGACTGTGCTGAGATTTCTCCAGCTTATTGCTGTACTCCCCGCGCAGCACGATTTCGAGGCGCGGGAGGTCAATACATAAACTGCCAGTCGGTAAATTGGCTGGCTGAGTGGCAAACCACACGCGGCCCAGGCGCTGTGGGTTTAACACCAGGCCGCTGAACAGATCGGCAAAAAACTGTTGGTCTGCGGGCAAGCCTGACTCTTTCATCACTCTTTCTCTGTGGAATAAGCGCTATAAATGCATTAACTGCCTGAACTCTTTCACTTTACTCCGACTGACCGGAATTTCAAATTCCAGGTCTTTTAAGCGCAGAATGTAGGTGTTATTGAACCATGGTTCGATTTCACGGATTTTATTCAGATTCACGCAGAACGAACGGTGACAGCGGAAGAAATGTGAAGCCGGCAGTTTGCTGCAAAATTCGCTGATGTTCATCGGCATGACGTACGATTCCCGTCGTGTGTAGACAAACGTCATCTTTTCATGTGCTTCAGCGTAGTAGATATCGTTGATCGGAGTCACGATGATTCGCTCATCTTTGATCAGATTGATGGTGTCATTCTCACGCGTGATGGGGGTTATGTGTGGGGTTCCCGTTTGTTGTTGCTGCCAGGCTGCTTCCAGCTTTTGCAGCATTCCGACAATCCGTGACTCCTGGTACGGCTTCAGAATGTAGTCAAACGCTTCGAGTTCAAACGCCTCAACAGCGTGTTCTTTCCATGCAGTAATAAACACAATAAAGGGTTTATGCGCGAACTGGCTGATGTTTTGCGCCAGTAATACGCCGTCCAGCGAGGGAATATTAATATCGAGAAAAATGGCGTCGACGCGGTTGTGCTGCAGAAATTTTAGCACGTCCAGACCGTCGTCAAACGTGCCGACAATCTCCATCTGGCTGTGTTCTTTTATCAGCCAGCTCAGTTCCTGTTGGGCCAGGAATTCATCTTCAACAATGATGACTTTCAAAACTTCACTCCTGGTTAAAGCAATAAGGTCGCCGGTGCGGCAGCGGGGGAGTGCTGATTGGGCACATAAAACGCAATCTCGGTGCCAGGTTCCAGGCGGCGGATATGCAGCCCTTCGCCGTAGAGCAGCTTCACACGATGATGCACGTTCAACAGGCCGATTTTATTGCCCGGCATTTCGTTGGACTCGACCCGCTCAATGACTTTTGGATCGATACCGTGACCGGTATCCCTGACGGCGATGCGTACCCGGTTACCGCACTCTGCGACGCTGATAGTGACCACGCCTTTTCCTTTGCACGACTGGATACCGTGAACGATGGCGTTTTCTACCAGCGGCTGAATCAGCAGGCTGGGAATATAGCAGCTTACCTCTTCATCAATATCATAAATAACCGTTAGCTTATCGCCAAAGCGAGCCTGTTCAATGGCGATGTAGTCCTTAATTTGATACAGCTCTTTCTTAATATCGATCTGCTCATCGTCTTTCAATTCAATATTATAGCGAAGATAACGCGACAAATTAAAAATCAGCTGGCGGGCGGTATCTGGGTTAAGCCTGACCGATGACGAAATAGCGTTTAGCGCATTAAACAGAAAATGGGGATTGATTTTACTTTGCAGAGCACGTAGCTCTGCCTTATTTGCCATCTCCCGCAGTTGCTCTGCACGGGAAACCTCAAGCTGTGTAGAGATAATCTGCGACAAACCGATCGCCATTTCCTGTAACGAGGAGGTGATCTGATGGGCGTGACAGTAGTAGATTTTCAGCGTGCCGGTCACGACGCCTTTCTCCCAGAGCGGGATCACCAGCATGGAGTGTATTTCCGGAGTTCGATGCGCTTCATCATTGTTTTTTATTATTATTTTGCCGTGATTGATGGCTTCCTGCGTAGTGGGGCTGACGAAGTCATCGTTATTGCGATAGTTGAGTTCCCCGACGCCAACATAGGCCAGAACGTGCTGGGTATTGGTGATGGCAACCGCATCTGCGTGAATGTCATGGCGAATAATTTCGCATACCTGACGTAACGACTCGCTGTTGACCTGGCGAAAGAGCGGCAGGGTTTTGTTGGCAATATCCAGTGCCAGCTTGGCCTGCCTGGCGGCGCTGGCCTCTTTCTCTCCTTCGACGCTTTGTACCAGCATCACAATAAAGCCAATACAGACGCTGCCGAGGATCATCGGGATACCGATTTTTGAGACAATATCCAGCCCCAGTTCGGTGGTGGGGGCCCAGGCGACCACCAGAATCATGGTCAACGTTTCGCACAGCATCCCACCTAAAATACCGGCACGCCAGTGCTGTGCTTTGGGGATTTTACGGTTGATCCAGCCGGCAATACAGCCCGCCAAAATACTGGTGATAAAGCACGGCAGGGCGGTGACGCCGCCAATGTCGATCAGATAGCGGTGGATACCTGCGATGATGCCGGTAATGATGCCAACCCACGGACCGAACAGGATCCCCCCCGACATCACCGCAATAATACGCACGTTTACCAGAGAACCTTCGACCGGTACTCCGGACCAGGTACTGAACAGGGCAAACAGAGAGAAAATGGCCGTTACGGCGAGCAGTTCCTTCGGGGAGTGGGCTGACTTGTGCAACAGTTCTCGAAACAAGCGGATACGAATCAGAAAAAACAGGCAGAACAGCATCAGCGCTGCCCGATCAAAGACCGCCAGCAGCATATTGAATATTTCGTGCACGGGTGACTCTTGCGAATAGATTAAACCTCTATGATAGGTAACCTGAGCAAGGATGACCAGCATCCCCATTGCGCCGGGCTAATGAGGAAAAACCATATAATTAAAAGGGGATTGTAAAGGAAAAGTGTGTTTCTCCGAATTTTCCAGGATTGATTGATTTTCAGAGTAAAATTTATGACTTCAATATGTTAATGAATGGTGATTTTTGCAGGCCACGTAAAATGTTTATTTCCCTGTTTATTTTTATTGATCCTCTTTTAGAGCAGGAGAAAATATTTTGCGTTGCCTCTCGACAGAAGGAATTTATTCAGGCTATTTTCTAAACGTGCCACCATCGTGGCAGCGTCGCTCGGACGGTCCGGGCGCTAACGTGAATCTGAGGATACTATGGCTGACTCCCGCCCTGAACGTCGCTTTACGCGTATTGATCGTCTTCCCCCTTATGTTTTTAACATCACTGCTGAACTGAAGATGGCTGCGCGTCGGCGCGGCGAAGATATTATCGATTTCAGCATGGGGAACCCGGATGGGGCTACGCCTCCTCACATTGTCGAAAAACTGTGTACCGTGGCCCAGCGCCCGGATACCCACGGTTATTCAACCTCTCGCGGTATTCCGCGTCTGCGTCGGGCGATTTCCCGCTGGTATCAGGACCGTTATGATGTCGAGATCGACCCTGAATCCGAAGCCATTGTGACCATCGGATCTAAAGAGGGGCTGGCGCATCTGATGCTGGCTACGCTCGATCACGGTGACACGGTCCTCGTGCCTAACCCAAGTTACCCTATTCATATTTACGGTGCGGTGATCGCCGGGGCACAGGTGCGTTCTGTACCGCTGGTGGAAGGGGTCGACTTCTTTAATGAGCTGGAGCGGGCGATCCGTGAAAGCTACCCGAAACCAAAGATGATGATCTTAGGTTTCCCATCCAATCCTACCGCGCAGTGCGTTGAGCTGGAATTCTTTGAGAAAGTGGTCGCGCTGGCTAAACGCTACGACGTGCTGGTGGTTCACGACCTCGCCTATGCCGATATCGTCTACGATGGCTGGAAAGCGCCGTCGATCATGCAGGTGCCTGGCGCCCGCGATGTGGCGGTTGAATTCTTTACGCTGTCGAAAAGCTATAACATGGCGGGATGGCGTATTGGTTTTATGGTGGGTAACAAAACGCTGGTTAATGCGCTGGCGCGGATTAAGAGCTACCACGATTACGGAACCTTTACACCGTTGCAGGTTGCGGCCATTGCCGCACTGGAAGGCGATCAGCAGTGCGTACGGGATATCGCAGAGCAGTATAAGCGTCGACGCGATGTGCTGGTTAAAGGGCTGCATGAAGCGGGCTGGATGGTAGAGATGCCAAAGGCGTCGATGTATGTCTGGGCAAAAATTCCTGAGCAGTATGCTGCAATGGGCTCGCTTGAGTTTGCTAAAAAAATGCTGAATGACGCGAAGGTCTGTGTGTCACCGGGGGTGGGTTTTGGTGATTATGGCGATACCCACGTGCGCTTTGCGTTAATTGAGAACCTTGACCGTATTCGCCAGGCGATCCGAGGAATTAAAGCCATGTTCCGTGCAGATGGTTTGCTGCCCTCCAGCACGAAATCAGCCTCTGAAAGCGCCGATTAACCAAACGGTTAACCCACAAAAGCAAACAGGAGCCTGAGGGCTCCTGTTTTTTGCTGCATCTTTTAATTTAGATCATCAGGGCAAATGTACCGGCCCAAACGATGACCATAAATGAAATGCCCATAAAGAAATATTTCACTTTTCATCACTCCGCGTATTAAAGCACGCCTAAATGAACATACACTTACCTGATAGAGAGCTGACGCCAGCGTCAACGAAAGGGAGAATACCCCGCGTTTGTTTCGCTGCATCATCTCAGAATTCTGAGCTGTAATGCTCCAGACGGCGCTAATGTACGCCTAAAAATGAAGCGAGACAAGAGGCATTTTTTTATTTAATTTTAATAACTTACATGTGTCGTGAATCGGCGACAGTTTGATTTCCTTCAGCAATGAATCGCCACTGAGCGACGCGCTGATTACTCAGAGAATTCTCATATCACCATGCTCATAATGCGGCTAATTTTGCGCAAAAATTGATAATGAAAAGGTTAAAAATGACCAGATTAATGATGTTAGCACTCGTTCTTACCCCACTGACGTCGATGGCGGCAGCTCCGCAGGCGTTGAATTTCAGCTGTGCAAGTATTGGTGGTGTGAATAGTGATGGTAAAGGTAATGTCTGGATTGATGGAGAGAAAGCCACCGTTAAGACATTCAACGAAAATTACTGGGAAGCGAAAAGCGGTAAAAATACCGTTTCTATTTCCCGTAATGATGACGGTAGCCCGGCCGTTTCCTGGACTGGCCCTAATCGTAAGCACGGGATTTGCCAGCCTGACGATGAGAAGAGCTATGCGCCGGCGAAAAAATCGGTGAATGTTGGCCCGTCTTTCTCCTGTGCCGCGGTCGACAAGGGAAGTATGGAGGACATTATTTGTCAGAGCCCGTCACTTTCCGCAATGGACTTGAAACTGAATGGCATCTACAAGCAGGCGTTGGTGAAATCAAACAATGATTCGACGCTGAAAGCCGAGCAGCGCGGTTGGATCAAAGGCCGCAACGAGTGCTGGAAAGAGCAGGATAAGCCAGCCTGTCTTTCCCGCGAATACAGTCAACGGATGACTGAACTACAGAACAAATGGGGCATTAAGTAATTCAGCCGCAGAAAAAAGAAAGGCCATCTGGCCTTTCTTTTTACGTATATAACGAGGCTTCACCCATCGGGCGGGTTTTGAAACGACGATGGATCCAGAGATACTGCTCGGGTGCACGCATAATCTCTTTTTCAATTATTTTGTTCATATAAGCCGCAGCCAGGCCCTCATCAGTTGGGTAACCTTCCATCTCCGGCGTGATAAACAGACGGTAGCCAGAATTGTCCGTTTTTCTCACCATGGTGACGGTCAACATTGCAGCACCTGATAAACGTGACAGTACGTAGGTACCATTGGTTGTCGCGACGTCCTTGACGGCGAAAAAGGGTGCAAACGAACTGCCTTTGCGGCCATAGTCCTGATCGGGAGCAAACCATACGGCTTCCCCTTTTTTCAGGGCGCCGACAATGCCACGCAGGTTATTTCTGCCGATCATGGCTTTGTTTGAGCGCATCCGACCACGGGTCTGGATCCACTCCATTAACTTATTGTTATGCGGGCGGTAGGTTGCCATCATGGGTTGGCAAAGCCCCATCACGCGGCCCCCCAACTCCAGAGACATAAAGTGTACGCCTACTACCATCACGCCGCGGTTTTGCGACTGTGCACGCTTCAGGTTGTCGAGACCTTCGACGTCAAACCATTTACGCACGCGACGGTCAGGCCAGAACCAGGCCATGCCGGTTTCAAGCAGCGCCATGCCAAGAGAACGAAAGTTTTCTTCGACCAGTCTGTCCCGTTCTGCCTGTGGCAGATTCGGGAAGCACAGTTCGAGGTTTTTACGGGCAATAGATTCACGACGTTTTAAAAACGGGCGAGCAAGCGTTCCGGTACGCGTACCCAAAAAGCACAATACGGGGTAGGGGAGTTGCACCAAGAGCCAGAGCACACCGACACCAAACCATGTGAGCCAGTAGCGCGGATGCAAAAACGCGCGTGAAAATTTACATTGGGGGAACATAAGCACCTGTTGTTGATACTAATAAGATGTATCGCGAAGATTCTTTGTCGACAGCGTTACACTCTGATACTGATCGTTAGGCCACCATGAAGGACAATGGTTCCTGTAAAGAGTGTAAAACTTAGTCAGGACAAAACCACGGGGGGACATGAATGATCGGGCTTATACTTTACCACCTGGAGATTAATGTCAGCCAGAGATAAATCCTCAATAAGCGTAAATGTTTATGCGGGAGAGAAACTGAAATAGGGAGAGGGGTATAACCTGTTGTTTTTGTGCTGGTTAACTGTCCATCGAATGTCGAGGTTCGCCGCCATAGTCGTATTTATTGTAACAAAAATGTTGCCTGGATTGTCTGTGTATAGGAATTGTCTTAGACTATAAATTCAAGGAGTGTAAGGACTTACATGACGTTTTACGGCAGACAGGAGGTACCGCGATGCTCTATTTCTGGACCTTTCTCATATTGAGCATTCTGTGCGTTAGTTGCTATATCTGGCAGGTTTTGGGCGCGTTAGCATCAATCAGTTCTTTAATCGGCATGGCTATCCTGGCGGCATTAATTTACTTCACTACTCTGTGGCTGACTCATGGTGATGAAATGGTCACGGGAATATTTCTTTTTCTGGCTCCGACCTGTGGGCTGATCATCCGCTTTATGGTCGGTGACGAGAAGCATTAAAACGACGTGTCATTAGTGATGATAACAAAATGAGTGTCACACGTTTTTTCATCCAGGATATTCATATCCTGAAGTGCCAGCATCGCTGGCACTTTTTTATCGACCTGGAACAGATTACCGGGCATCAGCAAGCTCTAAAGCCGCTTCCTCTTGCTGGGCATCTTTTCGCTGTTGTTCCAACTCCAGCGCGCCGCGGTGAGACAAGTAGCAGAACACGATGCAGCAGACGATCCCCCCCATCAGTAGGTAAAATCCCCCGTGCCAGCCCATTTTGTCGACCATCACACCAAACAGGCTGGTTCCTAGTGATGCACCAAAAATGTAGCTCATAAATCCGCGTAACCCTACGGCTGAACCGACGGCGAAGCTGGGGACGATTTCCATGGTCTGCACGGATGCCAGGAACTGAGGAACGTAAATCAGGCAACCGACAATGGCGGCGAAAATAGTTACCATCACCAGGGATTCACTTTTCCAGTAGCCGATCAGGCAGACGAAGATCAGCGCCATACAAATCATTGCCAGCGGCATCCTGCGACCCTTAAACAACTTGTCGGTAAGCCAACCGGCCAGCAATGTGGAAGGAATGGCCGCCCATTCAAAAAACAGAAATGCCACGCTCATTTGTTCTTTTGAGAAGTGTTTTTCGGTAAGCAAGTAAATCGGCAACCAGCTGATCATGCCAAAACGCACCATATAGACAAACACGTCCACCAGAGAGACATACCAGGCATTTTTATTACGCAGCACGTAGGTGCAAAAGATCTGGAAGGCGCTCATATTCTCCGGTGCCTGGGTGACCTGTCGGGCGTTGAGCACGACTTTTTCTTCCGGCATCATTTCTTCCAGCGGTGGTAAACCTTCTTTACGTGGCGAACCTTTACCCAGCATTAGAACAATAAAGGCAAATAACACGGCGATACAGGCGGGGACAATATAGCTGGCGCTTTGCCAGTGTTCGCTACCCAGAATGGCAAAAGCGGTGCCTACAATCGGGGCGACAATACCGCCGCCAACGTTGTGCGAGATATTCCAGAAGGCGCCAACGCGTCCGCGTTCTTTACGTGGGAACCAGTTGGCAATAGTTATAAATGAGGGGCCAACGCCCATCCCCTGGAATAAGCCGTTGAACACTACCAGTGTGGCAAATATCCAGAATCCGGTGCTGAAACCTAACCCGACGTTCACGATGGCGCACAAGACCAGACCGCATGCCATAAAGACTTTGGGGCTGGCCTTATCGGCCAGGCTGCTCATAATACCCTTACTGATCCCGTAGGCAATCAACATGCAACTGCTGAGCAGACCAATTTGGGTGGCACTGAGATCCAGATGTTCTTTCAGGTACGGCGTAGAGAGTGTGAAGTTATTACGTACAATATAGTACGCAAGATAGCCGAGAAATACGCTAAGTAGCGCCTGCATCCGGTATCGACCATATGTCGCCTGGACTTGCTCCGGCGGGACTTTATTTGCCGATGGCCCTGTCTTAAATATTGAAAGCATATCATCACCTAAATTTATATTGATGTGAATATCAGGAGTTTTCGTTGTGCAGGGTGAAATAAACGGTGATGGAATTCAACTCGATGAAATGTGTCAGTATTGACTCAACTTAACCAAAGAATGACTAATTTTGACTCTTTTAAATTAACAGAGGTGTGTGTTTTTTATTTTTAGCGGGAATTTATAGCCAGCATGTGCGGGTACTAACAATTTTAATCGGTAATTTAAGGTATTCTGTACCCATGCTTTCGCTTTCGGCTTGGTTATTTTTATAACCACCTTACCTTTCCCCTGAGTTGGGGTAAACGGGTAAGTTTTGTCTCAATATTATTTTTCGAACATGTTGGTATTTATGAACGGGATCACAAACAGGCTTTGCGACCAGGGGCGGATGATCATCCTGTCGCTTTGTTTTACGTTGCTGTCTACGGCCAGCCAGGCACAGGGTAAAGAGCTCGTCATGGCCACGACGTTCTCCCCTGGCGCGACGGCATGGATTATCCAGCAATGGCAAACCGAGCCAGGGTCGGTCATGATTCGTACGCTAAACCGCACCAGTGCCTCTCTGGAACAACTGCTCGATACGGCGAACGCGGACAATGTTGATCTGATTTTGACCTCCTCTCCCATGTTGTTGCAGCATTTGCAGGAGCATCAGAAGCTGGCTCCGTTTGATAATGCGCTGCCAGAGAGTCAACGCCTGGTGCCGGAGTCCATCCGTTCTACGTCCGTGGCGGTGGCAATATCAGGTTTTGGCCTGTTGATTAACCGTTCTGCGCTGGCGGCGCGGCATTTACCGGCTCCGACTGACTGGGGGGATTTAACGCACCCCCGGTATCAGGGCGCGCTGTTGATGAGTAGCCCGTCACGTTCGGATACCAACCATTTGATGGTGGAATCACTGCTGCAACAAAAAGGGTGGGAACAAGGATGGGCGACGCTGCTGGCGAGTGCCGGCAATCTGGTGACGATTTCCTCGCGCAGTTTCGGCGTTGCCGACAAAATTAAGAGTGGATTGGGCGTCGCTGGGCCGGTGATTGATAATTACGCCAATCTGCTGCTCAACGACCCGCATCTGGCGTTTAACTATTTTCCGCATTCCGCGGTGTCGCCAACTTATGTGGCGGTGTTGAACAATAGCCAGCATGCCGGTGAAGCCCGTCGTTTTATTCGCTATTTATTGAGTCCTCAAGGGCAGCGGATCCTTGCCGATGCGAATACCGGGAAATATCCGGTCACGCGGTTGCCCGCCGATAATCCGCGTGCTGCTCAGCAGGCCATTCTGATGGACCAGCCACCACTAAATTATCGCCTGATCCTCAAGCGGCAGCAGCTGGTGCAGCGGATGTTTGATACCGCCATCAGTTTTCGTCTCGCGCAATTGAAGGATGCCTGGCGAGCGCTGTATAGCGCCGAAGCGCGGCTAAAACGGCCACTCCCTGAAATACGAGCGTTATTGACCAGCGTCCCGATAGACGCCAGCAGTAGTGAAGATGAGGCCTGGCTTGCGCAATTCGAGAATAAAAGCGTTGCTGAACAGCAGATGATGGAATGGCAGCTATGGTTTCTCAAAAACCAGCGCCAGGCTATCGCCAAACTGGAAGAATTAAAATGAAGGGCGGGTCGTTACTGCAACGTCTTCGTCAGCTTAGCATTAGCAGCAGTCTGCGCGGGGCATTCCTGACAGGGGCGTTGCTGACGTTAAGCGTGAGTTGCGTCAGTCTGTATTCCTGGCATGAGCAGAGCTCGCAGATCCGCTATTCGCTGGATGACTACTTCCCGCGCGTCCATTCCGCTTTTTTAATTGAAGGCAATCTCAACCTGGTGGTGGATCAGCTCAATGAGTTCCTGTTGGCTCCCAATACCACGGTAAGACTGCAACTGCGCAACCAGATAATCCAGCATCTGGATAAGATTGAGGCGTTAAGCCGTGGATTGCAGCCCGCGGAACAGCAGCAACTGGCGGTCATTTTGCAAGACAGCCGTACCCTGATGACGGAGCTGGACAGGGTGCTCTATAACATGTTTCTGGTGCGAGAAAAAGTAAGTGAATTGTCTGCACGCATAGATTGGCTGCATGATGATTTTACGACCGAGTTGAATTCACTGGTGCAGGATTTTACCTGGCAACAGGGAACACTGCTGGATCAAATTGAGGCCAAAAATGGTGATGCGGCGCAATACCTGAAACGTGCCCGGGAAGTGCAAAACGAACAGCAGCAGGTTTACACACTGGCGAGAATTGAGAATCAAATCGTCGACGATCTGCGTGACAGGCTGAACGAGCTGAAGTCCGGTAGCGATGACGGTATGTTGGTGGAGACCCACATTCGTTATCTGGCAAATTTGAAAACAACGGCGGATGAAAATATCCGTACGCTGGATGACTGGCCCAGTACCATAACGTTGCGCCAAACTATTGATGAGTTGCTGGAAATTGGCATGATGAAAAATAAAATGCCCGACACAATGCGCGACTACGTGGCGGCGCAAAAGGCCCTCGTTGATGCTAATCACGCCAGAGAAGCGACGCTTGGGCGCTTTCGTACCTTGCTTGAGGCGCAACTGGGCAGCAGTCATCAGCAAATGCAGAGCTTTAATCAGCGCCTGGAGCAGATTGTTCGCGTCAGCGGCGGGCTGATTCTGCTGGCGACGCTGCTGGCGCTGCTGCTCGCCTGGACGCTCAACCACTACTTTATCCGCTCCCGACTGGTGAAGCGTTTTTACGCTATGTTCGCCAAGGCAGGTATGCACAACCTGTTTTACTGCTGCGCTGGCTCGTTGTAAGCCCGTTCCTCTGGTAGCAATCAGCACATCCTCGGTGTTGCTGCGGGTATGGTTGCCACCGTTCATACGGGTTTCACGGTCCAGCATTTCAAGCAGATCGTAGAAGTCCACTAGTTCTCCAGTGCTCAACGCCTTATTGAAGCGATCAGCAGCGTTCTGATTCAGCTTCACCCACGTAAAGCCCTTCATCGTTCTGACACGGAATCCCCATGATTCAGCCAGCTCTACAGCCTCGCGGTTATGGGTCCCGGTGTACCACATCGCCAGAACAGCGTTTTCAGCAGCCACTTTCCATATTGGAAGGCGTTTAAGTTCTTCCATGCTCATAGTGCTGTAATGATTACAGGCCGCACCATTACTGATTCTGTTGCCGTATTCCCACGGAGGATCACAGTAGATAAGGTCGTATGTCATGCTGCCCTCTGCTTTTTCAGTTCGCGGGTTTTACGGCGGTAAGTAGCCGCAATATCTTCAAGCTCTTCTCGTGAGTAGTGCTTCGCCTCGTGCGGACCTTCCAGCCATTCCACCAGCGCAAGACCAAACCATTCGATCAGCGTTGCTCTGTAGCGTTCATGTACCGTCTTGTTTTTAGCGGTGAAGCGCCCAGCGCCACCGTTACAAGCTTTGCACTGATGGTGAGCATTCATCTCTTCGAACCGGAGCTCAGGCCGTGCACCAACACTTAGAAAGTGCCCACAATCCCACTGGCCACCGAATATCATTGGAGGATGGTAGTTCCCGCAGGATGGGCAAGGTTTCCCCTCATCGCGCTCGCGGATGAAAGCGTTAAACGCCGTCTGCGCCTTACTAACAAAATACCCACGAGGCTGGAGCGCCTTCTTGCGAATCTTCAGGCTTGCTTTGCTCTCCTGTGCGGCTTTTTTAGCTTTTTGCGCTCGGTTGTAGTCAATGGCACAACGAGGGCCACACACTTTTTGAAGGTTACGAGTAGGTGTGAAGGTTTCCCCGCACTGAGCGCATACCTTCGGCTTGTAGGTTTTCACCTTTGCCTTTACCGGCTTTTTCATTGCTTCATCCCTCTGTGAAATACCCACTCGTAGACTTCGGAGCCATTGTTCAGCAGGTCGTTGAAATCCCCCTGGGCAGGCCAGCGGACGGAGACAGTCTCCAGATCGTTTTTTGCGTGGAGGTTTGCAGTTGCGCATTCAAAAGCAGCGGCATGACCAGCGGCGTTCGCGTCGGCATCAGCAAAAATAATGAGGTTCTTTACCCCGGCAGGAACGCGGAACTTTTTCATGAAAGCAGTGTTCATCGTTGCCCAGGTGTTGCACTTGGTGATCTGATGGCAAGACAGCGCTGTTTCGATGCCTTCTGCAATGCCGAGTGTCGAGGCTACGGGGAATAAACGAATAGCTACGGATTTGGCGTACTCAACGTAGCTATCTTCCTGCAGCTTCATCATCTTTTTAGCCGAGCCTTCGGTTTTGGCCTTTTTATCCCCGTCAAGCAGAGTGCGGTGCAGGTAGCAAAGCTCTCCTTTGTCATCTGTAGCCAGCGCATAAATAGCCTGGAGATTTTTCCCGTCTACGGGCTGTTTGTCGCAGTATCTGATGCTCTCAACCGGAAGGGAGTTAATTCCCCTCCCTTTCAGATAGCCTTCAGCACCAGTACCGCGTAGCGGGGTGAGCTTTGCAAATTTACGACTTACCTTTTCACGCTGCTGCGCCAGCGAGGTACGCGCTGGGTTTGTGGTGGTACGGTCTGAGGTATATTCGTTTCCGATCAGCCGATCCACTTCAGATGCCAGAACCTTAAACTCTTTCCCTGTCTTAGCTGTTAGTAATGTCCAACCATCACCAGAGCCACACACACAGATATAAGACCCGGTACCATTTTTATCGTCACAGCGGAATTTCCCGGTACGACCACACAGAGGACATTCCCCCTTGAGATGGTTTTTCCCGGTAATGCCAGGAAGACCAAAGTGTTTATAAATTTCTGCCCAGCGGCCTATTGCTGCTTTCTTGGTATTCATGCCGCTTCTCCCTGGTTCTCTTTACGCTTAGCAAATGCGATCAGTTTTGATTTGATGAAATTCGATACTTCAGGTGTGGTTTGCTGTGGGGTGTGGTGTAACCCCCGAGGCCATACGCCGTATTTTTGTTTATAGGTATGAGCACACCAGCCGTCACTGACAGGTCGTCCCTGCGCTGCGCGGGTGCGCTGATAGAAAAGAATTTGTGACCACCATGATTGCTTCTGCTCAGTGGTGTACTTAACTTCCGCTTTGCTGACCTTTGTCAGCCCTCGGGATTTATCCGTTTCAACGTCTTCCCCGGCGAGTGGCTTAAATCCGCATTTAGGGCAGATATAAATACCCGCTGGTTTAACGAAGTGGCACTGGCTGCATTCTTTCGGCAATTTCTCCGCTTCATCGGCTTTTACGACGCGCTGGGGAGCTTCTTCCATGCCGTCCGATGACGATGGGAGGTAGTCATATTCAATATCGTCCGGGTAGCCCAGCTTGTTCACCGTGCCGCTGTGGTCGAAGATGAGGCAATGATCTTTGCCAGGGGCAGCGCGTAAGCCGCGACCCAGCGTCTGAATCCAGCGAATTTCACTTTTGGTCGGACGGGCAAAGATGATGCAGCGAACATCGCTGTCGAACCCGGCGACCAGCACACCGACATTCACGATTATTTTGATAATGCCCTGTTCGAATCGGCGGATCACCAACTGGCGTTCTTCATGGGGTGTGCTTGCCGTCATGACTTCAACGGTTACCCCGGCACAAGCAAATTCCATCGTGACGTAGTTCGCATGGGCTACATCAACACAGAAACAGATTGTTGGGCGGTCCTGCCCGTTCTCCAGCCAGTTTTTCACGATGTCGCCAACTAGCTTGGCTTCGCTCATGACTTTGCTGAGCTGGCCTTCTTTGTAGTCACTGCCATAACCAGAGACGTATGACGTTTCCACCCCAGTCAGATCAGGATGTGAGGGAGCGTAAAATTCATACTTACTCAGTGCGCCAATAGCGATCAGCTCTTTCATCGTCGTAGGTTTGATGAGGCACTGATAGTAATTGCCCAGAAACTTGGCGAAAGGCGTACCGGAAAGACCGACCACCTTCGTTTTTGTGTTGCGGTTCAGGTTGTCGATGACCTCCAGCAGCTTTTTGCGCTTCAGGTGGGCTTCATCAACGATCAGCAGGTCGATGTTATCCGGGAACTCACGACGAATAAGCGTATCGGCACTGGCGATCTGAATCAGCGCAGTCGGGTTGTATGACGGATGATCACGCCAGACGTAACTGATCTCTTCGCCAGGAAGGCCATATTCCATGAATCGTGCCGCTGTCTGGTCCAGCAGAACGGTATACGGGGCCACAAACATTACTCGCATCTGACGACTAACAAAGCCGTCAGCAATCAGTGCAGCAATCGCCGTTTTCCCAAACCCAACCGGGGCATACAGCATGAAGGAGTTATTTTTCTTCCAAGCGCCGCGCAGCATATTCAACGCGACGATCTGTTTTTCGCGGGGTTGGATGTTAAGCATTGGCTGATACCTCCCCGAAGGCCATAGCCACCAGCTCAGCAATCACAAACTTGGTGCGCTGGCGCTGTATTGACAGCGTAACGGTTTTAGTGCCGTCTTTGCGTTCCCGGCCTTTCAGGAAGCCGCCGTGGATATGGCGAATAAAATATTCAGAATTGGCAAGGTGTGGGATGCTGCGTACACGTCCCAGTGAGCTCACTTCGTACGCTTTTGCGTAAAGCTCTACCGGCACTGGAGCCCATTTTTCGTTAACGTCTGAATAGTTCATCTTTCAACTCCTTTGGATGGCTAAACGTCTGGATTTCCGAGCGACGTTTTTAACCCCATACAGTGATCTATCTGTTAGATCTGCTTCTTCTGGTAAAGCTGTTCCAGCCCTTCGGGCTAAACCCAACACCGCCCCCTTTCCCCCAAACCCAAGACTAAAAAATCAAACCCTTGGTGGGAGCGACGTATAACCCTGAACAGCCGGGGTATACCTCGTGCAAAACTCACGTAAACGGCGGTTAGCCGTTCGCCTGGCTGCGTTATCTTTCCGGAATGAAACCGGTTCTGTGTCAAACGCCTCTTGCCACGCTTGCGAGTACGCTAAAGCGATTTTTTCCCGTACTCCTACGGGCAGTGTTGCCAGCTTCTCTCGTATCCATGGCCCGTCCTCACGTGAAAAGGACGCAGGTAGGGCTATGTAGTTAAATTCGTTTTGGTGCATTGGCCCTCCGGCGCGATTAGCGCATTGGGCGATCGACTATTCAGTCAGGGGGACGGACGGCATCCTCGGGAACACAGAAAACGCGAAACAGCAGGGTCAAGTGCTCTTGCAACTTAGCCATCACTTGATAACTGTTCTCTTCGATTTGGGCCCGTTCGTCAGCATCAATAACGCCGTCTGCTGTGGCCTTTCGGATGTACTGAGAGTGCTTGCCAATCCACTCGATTGACTCCATCAGGCGCTGATTGACATCGCCGTAATCAACATCATCAAGATCGGCCAGAGGAACGAAGACCCCCTGAGAGTGTTTGGCAATGGCATCAGCTATGTAGCTGGAACCTCCAGCACGCTGTAAGACCATGGCCCACCCGAGAGGGAAAATCTGGTCGCCTTCCGTTCTGAGGCGGTTAAACAGAGCATTCTCCGTCACACCCAACCACTCAGCGGCTTCGACATACCCACCAGGCAAACCAGTAATCGTTTTTTTGATTGCAGCCACCAGCCATGCCGGTTGTCGTTCTACTTTCCACTCTGGTTGATTACCCACGACTCACCTCTTAATGCTGTGGTTACTGTCACGCTGCAGATTCGTTAGTCTTGCCATATGACTTAGGGTCAAAGGCCAGCGCTCCGTTTGTTTGCTTTTCGGCTAACAATGCGTATTGCCAAGGAACAACTTCCTTCCAAAGGCTTACGGTCGATTTAGAAACCCCAAGCGCCTTTGCAGCAGCTGTCGCCGTTCCAAAATGGTTAATCAGGTCTCGCTTTAACATTTCCCTCTCCGAGGTAAGAACAATGGAAAGAAGTTTAACGTTTCAAACTAAAAATAGTCAAGATTTTAAACTCCATTTTGTTTGATTATTTAAACATGAACACTGAAAGCATGAGCGACCGCATTGCGCGGCGCATGAAAGCGTTAAAGCTGAAAAGTACCCACCTTATGGCGGCTACTGGAGCATCAAAGGGCACTGTAAGCCAATGGGTTAACGGTGGGACTGAACCGTCTGCAAAATTTATAAGCAAACTTGCAGATGTTCTTGGTGTGAGCGAGCGCTGGTTAACTGAAGGTGGTTTAATCGAAGAGACTACTGGTAATGCTGAACCCGGCCCCGACCTGCGACGTCGAGTTCCTTTAATTTCATCAGTACAGGCAGGTAACTGGAAAGAGATGATTCAAGGTAATTGGGAAGAAGTTACTCAATGGATCGAGACTACCGCGAAGGTCTCACCTTATTCATTCTCCTTGCGAGTATCCGGTGACTCTATGTCTGCACCTTCAGGTAGTGGGATTTCACTCCCTGATGGCTCGATCGTTATAGTTGACCCAGAAGTAGAAGCAACAAATGGAAGAATCGTTGTCGCTCGTATTAACGGGACCAATGAAACCACAGTTAAAAAACTGGCTATTGACGGCCCAAATGTCTACTTAATGCCGTTGAATCCAGCATTCCAACCCATATCGATTGACTCTACCTGTGAGATTGTAGGTGTCTGTGTACGCGTAGAAATGGATTTGCTTTAAACTATTAAAACTCCCTTCTAAACAAACCAGCCTCGTGCTGGTTTTTTTTCGTCCCATCTTATTTTGTTTAAACATTCAAACAAAACCATTGACAGGTTGGTTTGAAAGATTAAACTCAATATCACGAACAGCGAACAAACCGAAACAACCATAACGGTTAGTGTTCGTTGCCAGATGCGCATAGCACCGCGCCGCTCTTTAACAATATGAACACTTACAGCGTCAATGACCTGTTTAGACCCCTACACGTAAACGTGGCGTAGCACCAGGCGCGATCCGGTTGGTGTGAGGTTATCCCCGCGCGAGAGCGAGAACGGCGTGAGAATGGGCAACACTGGCGAGAAGTCGACGCTGAACTAATGATTTATTCCAGCCCATTCATCGAGTGGGCTGGGCTAAATATGATGTGAAATACTTTTAGCAGTGTATGCTATCAAAAACTATCAGGAGACAAACTTCTTAAGAGCTTCCACCTTTCTAGTCTTCAAAAATTTTTTGAGGTCATCCTTTGACAGAAGCTCTTCAAATTCCTTTTCCTTATCAATTAGTTGAACTAAAAAATCATCAGCTTTCATTCCTGTGCCATTAGCTTGCATAAATGCCAGTGCAACTTCTTTTGATGTGAATTTAGACATAAAAACCTCCTTATCTTAACCGTTGATGTTTAAGTCTACGGTATTACTTTAACAGTGAAAAGAGAGGAGCCTGCGAACCATGAGAGAACGAACATACAAGGAATATACTGCATGTCTTGAAGGGGAAGCGCTGTTACTTAGTGATGCTATCTGCTCACTTCGTAAGTAGATGCAGTTGACAGAAGTTCCTCCCGGTTACCCGGGAGGATGTGTGAGAAATTATGAGCAGTACTTCTTCACGATTAACATAGTGATGAAAATCAGTGTCGCTGTAACTGGTTCACAATGACTCAGCAGCAATGACATGATTAAGTAATCATATTGGGTCATTTACGTTTCCACGCCTACCCTTGCGGGTAGTCTGCTGAATGAATTCTCAGCATCCATATGTTCTCACATTCAACGATACCAAAAAAGCCTTAAGACCATAGGAATGCTTTGGGGTGTGATGAATTGCAGCCCTCAGAGGCAAGCCGAAGATAAGCGCCGGCCATCTCACCGCCAAAACATTTCCACAGTTTCGATGTCAAAAGCTTTGTGAACACTTAGAAACCAGACGAAATGCACACATTCATTCTGTTCCTTTGTGTCAATCATTTCAGGGGGTTATAGTGCCACTATCCAAGCGGTCACTTGAAGGCGTTCCAATGGCAAATGCACAATATGAGAAAGGAAAAATCATACTTGAGTACACTAAATCCCAGGTCAAGAAAGCAGGGGAGTGCATACGAAAAGGAAATGGTGATATCGATAAATCAATCGAGATTATCCAGCAGTATAGAGCAGCTCACCTTTACCCACTGATGATCATTAAAAATCTAGTGTGGAAGCATGCACAGAAAATAAACAAAAATGCTATCATTGCACGTAGATTGAAACGTCTTCCTACCATTATTGATAAGCTACGCCGTAAAACTCTTGATGGAAAAACGCCCAATTCTATAGCTGTAACCCGAATGAGTGACATTGGTGGTTGCCGAGTCATCGTCGATAACCGGTATGAGTTACTTTTATTAGACTCATCACTAGATAAAAGTCGAACCACACATAAATCTAAGGTTAAAGATTATATAAAATTTCCAAAACAGACTGGGTACCGAGGTATTCATAGGATTTATAGTTGTTATGCTAAAAATGAAACCCATCAGTGGAAAGGGTTTGATATAGAAGTACAACTAAGAACAAAGCTCCAGCATTTGTGGGCTACCACAGTAGAGGTTGTAGATTTATGTGAGGGACGTGCCCTTAAAACCAATCCCTTTGAATCAAACCCGTCCTGGATTGAATTTTTCCAACTGATGAGTGAATTTATCGCTGATGAGGAAGGATTTATATTCATAGCCCCAACAGATAAAAACAGAATAAAAGAAAGACTAATAAGCCTTAACCAAAAACTAAATGCGATTGATAAACTACGTTCGTTCAATAGACTATTCTCAGATAAAAAACTAAACCTTTCGGATAGAAAAGGTGGTTTTGTTATCATTGCACTGAAGAACAACCATATTTATTTTCAGGTTTTCGCGCACAGCCAAAAACATTTAGCCATAGCATCCTACTCTGACGTTGAAAAGGATGAAGAAGCTAATGGTTTATTTGTTGAAATGGATGATTTAAAAAAATTATCATATGCCTACCCGAACTACCTGATTGACACTAAGTATTTCATTGACAAATTTGATACTTATACGAACTCCAGTTACTGGGCTAAGTCCCGATAGCATTTTATTCATTCCCACAAGGCCACATAAGTGGCCTTTTTATCGAATATACCTTCATTTACTGTAACCTGAACAACAACTTTCTTTGGCGGCCATCTGGTCTTCCACCAACTCACAGGAGGAAGAAGATAATGTTCTGACAGATAGCCGCCCTTTTTATTCAATATGTCCGCTTCCGGTGTCGGCTGGGACTCCCTACCCAGCGCGGGTTCAACTCCTGCCAGATACCTAATCAAATGGTGACTTATATGACCTTCCGTAACGTTAATTTTTACTACGGCGACCTGATGCGCGTCACTCGCGGTGTGCAGGCTGTTCGTAATCCAAAAACAATCGCTAATTTCTGGCGGCGTAGCTGGTTATGCAGGTTACTCACTCAGAAAGGCGATCCTCGTTTATAACTGGAGATAACTATGTCAGAAACAAAGAACACCACACCATTCAGCCAGCAACTGGCTTATATCAATAAAGGCACACTGGATGCTGAACTGACTGAAGCGCTGGCCGAAGTGATTAAAGCAGTCCGTGAAACTGGCAAGAAAGGTGCGGTTACGCTGACGCTCAATTGCGCCATGCTGAATACCCGTGACGAAAACACCATGAAAGTCACGCCAAAAGTAACCCGAACCATCCCTGAACTGGACCGCGCCGATACCATCATGTTTGCAACCGCCGATGGCGATCTACTTCGTGACGATCCTGCGCAGACACAGCTTGATTTAAAGGTTATCGAACCTGCACCACAAACAGCACCTATCAAGCTGGCCCAGTAATACCCACCAAACAAATCATTCCAATCTGATAAGGAAATATTCAATGTCTCAAATTGAAGGCTCAGCCGTACAAGAAATTCGTGATCTGGCGGCATCCACGCTGTTAACCAAAACAGACATCCCGTCTATTGTTGTGCCGGAAGGTTTTGAAGTTAGCTCTCTGGAGCACCTGCAGCTTGCACCTTCCCGTATCCGCCAGAACGTAAACCTTATCTCACCGGGTTCACTGATCGCTTATATCCAGCGCTTCCGTGACGAGCGCACCGTGGTGTTTGCCGATAAAACGAAAACGCGCATCGTTGCAGTTCTGGATTTTCACCAGAACGCGAACAGTGCGGCATGGGGTACGCACAAAGCTGTTTACGACTGCCCGTTCTCCGATGACTGGAAAGCGTGGGCCGCTAGCGACAACACCAAAATGAACCAGATCGACTTTGCCGAATTCCTGGAGAACAACATCAAAAATGTTGCCCCAGTCGGAGAAACCTACGCTGGCCCGTCCGGTACAGAACTGCTCGAAATGGTGCTGGCCTTCCAGGAAACTCGTAAATCTGAGTTTAAGTCTGTTAAACGCCTTTCTGATGGTACCTGCCAGTTCCAGTTCAGTGATGAAAAATCAGGTTCTGGTAATACCAAAATGCCGGAAAAAATCAGCTTGGCAATTTCGCCATTCCACAACGGCTCTCCTTACCAGGTCGATGCACGTAGCTGAACCAAGTGACCTTACCGAATGGGCTGACATGCAATTCCTGTTATGGGATGCGCAACGTCGTGCCGGTATCAGAGATGAGCAGATTACCCAAGCGATGGTAGAAAAGCTGGCGGTTAACAAACTACGTCAGTGGCCTGAGCCGAAAGACGGAGAACCTCGTCAACACATCAAAACATCTCACCAGAGCGTGTTAGAGCGAAAAAAGTAGATCGTTGCGATACCTGTTATGAAGGTGCTCGCGGCGGATGTAAAACATGTATTTTTAACGGTAATTTTTGATGAGGTACTCATGACTACTACCGATTTTATGGAAGAGCAGGAAGTATTTAACCTGCTTGGTAAAAAGAAAACCGCTGTATGGCGTTTACGTAAAGACCATGGTTTCCCTATGCCTGTTTTGACATATCCAACGCGTTACAGTCGAAAGGCTGTTACGCGTTGGATTGAAGAAGGTGGAGTAAATCGGTGTGTATGATAAAAATCAGGGCATCTAATTATTCCTGCATCTGTTTTTCAGATAAAATGGCCAGTACACAGCTGGCCGCTTTTATATTATCATATGTATTTCTTACTAAAATCTCATACAGTTTTACATGCTCACCAAGACATTCACCACCGTGAATTTTATTCAAATGAAAATACTGCATATAATTAGCCTGATATCTAACAAGTCTATTCCTCCCCATTTGCAACTCATGAGAAGCAAGGTCGATCAACTTGCTTGGTGGTATGTTGAGTTTTAAAAAGCCAATAGCATCGTATCGCCATGAGTTTTTTTCAACCTCATACTTCCACATATCTAAATAGCCAGAATCTTTAAACACCTTAGATATACTTTCATCATAATTCGGAAATAAAATAACGTACTCAATTACCTGCTCTAGGGTTTGGATATCTTTCCCCGTAATACACCTGACGCTTTGCAATATAGAATTAGTTATTTCCGTTTGCCTTTGAATCGGATTTCTTTCGTTTGCAAACTTAATATCTTGTTTCGTTGCCATTCTAGCTACAATTGCAGTGTAGGATACTTTCTCAGATTCAATTATATCTTGCGGGGTACAATAATTAATATTTTTAACGAGAGAAACATCTGCATAATCATATGACTGGACTACAAGTCTTGAACAATACTGCCGATTTTCTTTTGCTTTTTTTGGTATTTTTAACTTTGCATTCACTGCTTCTTTTACAGAGTAACTTGTTCCAATTTTAGATCTAGCAAAATCACAAGCCTTTTCCTTTTCACTTAGGTTACAATTCACCCTTACAATAGCCACGTTTCCCTTAGACGGAAACAAAAGACGTTGTAAATTACCAGAGTGTACCCCATTCGCATCCGAGTGAATGTAACTATGATCACCAACGTACAGCATTGCATGTGAAAATTCACTTTGCGTAGCAAACCTAACCGTCTTGCTCACTGCGGTGTTTTCTGAAGTTAATATTATATCGCCTATTTCAAGTTCATCGCCTGGCATTAAGTACATATTTGCACTCCATTATTTAAATATATAACCAGATTGAACAAGTAAAAAAATCAATCAGCCAAGTGTTTAACATGCCACATAAGCTTCTCGGCATAAAGCTCATATGCTTCTTTCTGCTCCACCAGCCAATCGTGTTTGTTATACACAGCCATCACCCCTCCCAGTTCATGCCCCAGCATCTTTTCAGTGACATGAGGCATAACCCCCTCCCCTGACAAATTCGTTACCAGAGAACGTCTGAAGTCGTGCGTTCGCCATTCTGGTATATCAATTTTATCCCTTAACTTTTTCATGTAGAGATTTGCTGACGAACGATCTATGGCCTTGTCCAGTTCCTGACCGGGAAAGAGAACATCGTTACCTGAATTAAGCAGCCTTTCCACAAATGGCTTTACTTGATCGAAAACAGGCCTGCGAATCACATTTCCCATCTTGGAATGCTCAGCTGGCGTTGTCCAAATCAGATCATCCATATTGAACTCGCTGGCGGTAGCAAGGCGAAGTTCCGACAACCTTGCCCCCCAAAGCAACAGAAGCTGATGAAGTACCTTGTTAGAGGTAACGATCTTGTTGTTTTCCAGCGCTAACCATATTTTTGCCAACTCGGTATAGGTGAGAACCCGGCTACCGACATCAGGTTTCTTGCCTATGTTCTTAACGCTGAGCTTCAAGACTTCGCATGAAGCGATTAACTGTCTACTTACACACCAATTCATAACGGATCGGAGTTGGAGAAGCAGCACTCGCGCCTTTTTCCCGTTTTTCTTTTCCTGCTTATCGAAGAACCTTACCCAAGCCGAAACAGGAATATTCACTACCGGTGCATCTGGAAATTCTGTGTACATGGTGTTGTACACAACTGACTTGTAGAGCGTCTGTGTATTAGGTTTCAGCGTTTCAACATACTTGGTCCACCACTGATCGAGACACTCTTTGAGCGTGAGCTCTCCATCTTCTTTGGCGAAATAATTTTTAGGGTTTAGCCCCTTGAGGTACAATTCACGCATCTCTCCAACAACAACGCGAGCCTCTTTGAGAGACATAGCAGGGTATCGGCCAACAGTAAGGCGAACTGGCTTACCATTCCAACGGTAACGAAATTGAAATGTAATTGTTCCGGTAGGGGTTATGCGTACACTTAGCCCGTCACCATCTGTGACTTCGGGTGCGCCGCTGTAGGGCTTAGCATTGATGCTGCGAAGTTTGGTATCACTGAGGGCCACGGCTCTGTATCCTGTACACACTGAATTTCAGCATTCTGTACTCAATCTGTACGCAATGGCAAGTGAACGAAGTGATTTTCTAAGCGAAAAGATAAGAAAGGATAGAAAATAAAAGGAATGAAATGCTTGATGATACGGGGAATGATAGGATAACATGCGAATCGAGCTGAACGCTTGAAAATCAGTTAGATATATGCCCCCTTAGTTAAATGGATATAACGAGCCCCTCCTAAGGGCTAGTTGCAGGTTCGATTCCTGCAGGGGACACCATAGCCTTCCATTTTATCCCCGACGCTTTGCAACTCCCCGCAATCTGGCATCCCCCCGGACGTTAAGGGTATAATCCTGAGAACTCTTTTTACTGGATTTAGAAACGAACATGACAAAACTCACCCTACAAGAGCAGATGCTTAAAGCTGGCTTAGTCACCAGTAAAAAAATGGCGAAGGTGCAAAGAACGGCGAAAAAGTCGCGCGTTCAGGCGCGTGAGGCCAGAGAGGCGGTTGAAGAAAATAAAAAAGCACAGGTTGAGCGTGATAAGCAACTCAGTGAGCAGCAAAAGCAAGCTGCCCTGTCGAAAGAATACAAAGCTCAGATTAAGCAGCTGATTGAAATGAATAAAATCACCATTTCAAGAGGCGATATTGGTTATAACTTTACCGACAACAATCTGATTAAAAAAATCTACGTTGATAAAGTTACCCAGACTCAGTTAATCAAGGGGCGTCTTGCCATTGCGCGTCTGGCCGCTGAAAGTGATCGCGAGAGCGAATACGCCATCATCCCGGCGGTGGTTGCCGATAAGATCGCGCAGCGTGACGCCAGCTACATTGTCTTAAATTGCGAACTGAGCCAGGAAGATAAGGACGAAGATGACCCGTACGCTGACTTTGTCGTACCTGATGATTTGATGTGGTAAGAGATATGGCCAGATGATTTTCTGGCCTCCGTTCGAATATTTCGATGAGCGCTAGAACTTATAGTGCTCTTTACTCAGCCCGTATTTTCGCATTCTCAGATACAGCTTCTTACGCGGAATTTGCAGATACTCTGCCACCTCATTAATCCGCCCCTGATGAATATTGAGCGCTTCCGTAATGATTTGTCGTTCATACTCTTCTACCCGACGATCCAGCGGGGTCGGCTCGGGCATATGCATCTGCGGGTTGGCGGTTTCAGCCAACGGGAGTAACCCGACGGCAAACAACTCTGCGGCATTTGCCAGTTCCCGTACATTGCTCAACCATACTCGTCGCCGCATGCCTTTTAGCAATTCCCCGTCGACTTCAGGCACGGGATGGTTTAACCGCAGACAGGCTTTATGCAGGTAGTAATGAAATAACGGCTCGATGTCGTCCGGGCGCAGAGACAGCGGTTGGCAGGCGATTTGCGTCATGGCAAAGCAATAATAGAGTTCTGCCACAATCTGGTGGGTTGCCGCCAACTCCACCAAGGACGTCTCCCCGATCCCAATCAAGCGAAAAGGACGCCGCTCCTGACTTTGCAACTGCACCAGATGGTGCTGCTGCTCGCGCGTCAGGCATTCAATATGGCTCAGTACCAGCGTTCCCCCTTGAGCCTGATCAATGAGCGCGTTGAGCTGAACCGCATTTCCGGATGTCAGGTCTGCACGTATAAATGGCCCGTGGACATTGCGCCCAAGCTGATGCAGATACCGCGCGCCCGTCATGCGTCCTGTTCCGGGTTCACCATAAAACCAGACGGCGATATCCGTTTCTGCCAGTTGCTGTAGCCGCTGGCGGAATTGCGTTGCCCAGTCACTGTATCCGATCAGTTCAACCTGTAATTTCTGCTGGCAGTAATGACGACGCGCAATTACGGACCGCCTCTGACGCAGGGCATCCTCAACCTGCGCCAGCAGCTTGCCAGGATCGACCGGCTTTTGCAGAAAGTCCCATGCGCCTTTCTTCACTGCATCCACCGCCATCGGGACATCGCCGTGCCCGGTGATCAGCAGGATCGGCAGTTGATTATCATCCTGATGAAACAGAGTCATCAGATCGATCCCCGAACAGCCTGGCATACATACATCGCTTAATACGATCCCTGGCCAGTCGGCAGGCATCAGATTTCTGGCGTCAAACGGATTGTTACAGGCCAGGACGCGATATCCTGCCTGCTCCAACAATAACGTGTAAGCATCGAGCACATCGGCATCGTCATCAATCAGCAGAACAGAACATTCATCACTCAACATCATTTACATCCGTCAGGTTGAATTGCAGGACTACGCAGGCATTGCGCTCCAGCGTCGACGCCAGGCGTAACTCACCGTTCATTTGCGTCATTAACGATACACAAATCGACAAACCAATGCCGAGACCCACATCCTTACTGGTCGTAAATGGCTTCAATAGCGACGGTAACAACGCCTGAGGCCAACCGGGTCCGTTATCAGCGATCAATACGCACAGCGTTTTGCCCTGAGCCCGCCAGCTCACCTCAATTTTAGCCGTAGCCGGACAGGCGTCGAGCGCGTTTGAACGCATCTCTCTGTGCAACGGTGGTGTGATATGTCAAAAACAACCAAACAGCCTGCCGCAGCTGAATTAAATGCTGAAGATGTTGTTAACGATCTGAATGCTGAAGGTATCAATTCGGCGGAGGTTATCGCCGCCGACGTTCTCAACGCTGGAGGCGAAAGCGCAGGCTCTGAGGGGGATGATTCTGATGAGGAAGAGAGCGCTGATCCTGAATATGTTGTTCTTACGGGAAATAGCATTCGCCATAACGGTGAAGTCTATCGTGAGAACACCATCATCCCGGTAACAGGGAAAGATGCGGAACGTCTTCTGAACGCCGGAATTATCGCTGATGTCAGCGTGTTGCGTCAGCGCGTTCTTGCTGCGAAGCCTGCGGTAACTGTCACTACGGGGTAATGCCATGGGGGTGGACTGGGATTTACATCTCTTAAGCCCGTTACATGGCATTTTTGGCGATGAGCATGAGTACCGTCCTAAAGGCGGTACCCCTTTTCTGATTAACGGAATTTTCGATCGTGGTTATGCTGCCGTGACTGAAAATCTTGACGGTGATTCAGCAATAAATACAACGAACCCGGTTCTCGGGGTACGCGATGCGGAGTTCATAAACTTAGGCAGAGCACTCCCGGTGGTATCCGATCGTGTGTTAATTAAAACCGTAGGCGGAAAGCCTGTTAATCAGTTGTTCGTCGTGATGAACGTTGAGCCAGATAGCCATGGCGGATCGAAACTTGTACTTAACGTAGCGAAACAACGATGAATGCTTCAGACATTCGAAAGATGGTGGTTCTGGCTCTGACCAACACCACAGACGCGGCTGCTCGTGTCTTTTCTCCGCGTGACTGGCCTACATCTCCGGTGGAATATCCTGCCCTACTCATCCAGACCCCTTTCGACCATAAAAAGGCGATGGGGCGAAATACGCCGTCCTTCACTACTGTGACAACTGTCCGTATTACTGGTCGGGTACAGGAGTATGACGGTGAAACGGATGATGATGGGGCGATGCGCGCAGAAGTGGCGCTGGAAGACTTGCGTGAGCAGGTAGAGCGAGCAGTCATCAACAGTTATGAACTGACCCGGAAAATACAAAAGTACGCTGAAGTTCGCTCAACAATCAACGTTGATGCAGACGGTGAGGCTCATATGGGCCAGCTGCTGTATGAAATTGATATCGAACATTACCAGGGGCCGGAAGATTTCTACCCGGTTGAAACGGTTCCCCTGGAGGGTATGGATATCACGATCGTAATGCCAGATGGCACCCCGCAACCTGGGATTAGTATCAACCTTCAGGAGTAAATCATGTTTGTAAAACCGAATAATGGGCTCAGCGTTCGCTGCCCCGTTAAGGGCACCTCTTTGCCGAAAGAGGGCGCAGAAGTCCCGGATAATACCTTCTGGCGTCGCCGCCTGAGTGATGGTGATGTGGTTGTGGCGAAGCCGAAAGCCGCTGCAAAAGGCGATTCACAAAAAAATGAGGGAGATACTGAATGACTGTTCCATTCGCTCGTGTTCCCGATAATCTGCGGGTCGGGCTATTTTTCGTTGAGTTTGATAACTCAATGGCGAATAACGCCACAGCAACGCAGCGTACCCTACTTATCGGTGGGATGCTGGCTTCAGGCTCAGCAACAGCTGGTATTCCTGAACGCGTTTCCTCTCCTGATACAGTCGGTGAGCTTGCCGGGAAAGGCAGTATCCTTCACGCCATGATGACGGCGTATCAGAAAAACGATACAGCAGCGGAAGTCTGGATTTTGCCACTGGAAGAAGACCCTGACTCGATGACTGTTGCAACGGGTTCGATTAAGGTCACCAGCGCACCAACGGCAACCGGTGTTATTTCACTGTACATCGCTGGTGAGCGGATTCAGCTTACCGTTGTGGCAACGGACACTGTTGCTTCAATTGCTACGGCTCTGGCCGCTGCAATTAATACTAAAAATATCCTCCCGGTGACAGCCAGCGCGGCAACTGAAACCATCACACTGACGGCTAAAAACCGCGGTCTGGTTGGCAATGGTATTGATATTCGCCTGAATTATCTCGGTCTTCCCGGTGATGAACGCACACCAGCAGGTCTGGAACTGACCATTACTGCTATGCACGACGGCGCAGGAGCCCCCGATCTTACCGGGGCGCTGGCAAACCTTCAGGACCGTACTTTTGACTTCATCGTGAACCCATATGATGACACCAGTTCTCTGGATGCAATGAAAGCCTTCTTATCCGATATCAGTGGTCGCTGGGCATGGGATAAACAACTCTATGGGCATTCTTTCGGTACTACCGCCGGGACCTATGCTCAATTAGGCACAAAAGGAGAGGTGCGTAACAACCAGCACGAAACCCTGATGGGCGTCAACAAATCACCATCACCAACCTGGTTATGGTCTGCCGGATATACAGGCGCTGCGGCTGTCAGCTTGCGTAATGATCCGGGGCGTCCTGTTCAATCCCTGGCTATTTTGGGTGTGCTGGCTCCAGCACTTCAGGACCGTTTTGAACTGACAGAGCGTAACAATCTGCTGTACAGCGGCATTTCTACTTTCACGGTTGATGATGACGGTACGGTTCGTATTGAAAACCTGATCACCACTTATCAAAAAAATGCATACGGCGATGCGGATGATAGTTATCTGGAAGTTGAAACACTTTTCAGCCTGATGTTTGTCACTCGTTACCTTCGAACAGCAGTAACCAGCAAGTTTGGGCGGATGAAGCTGGCTGCTGATGGTACTCGCTTTGCTCCTGGTGCTGCGATTGTTACCCCGAACATTATCAAAGCTGATCAGATCGCCGAATACGGAAAGCTGGTGTGGAACGGGTATGCACAAGACAAAGAGGCATTTGCTAAAAACATTATTGTTGAGCAGAACGCCAAAAACCCTAACCGCGTTGATGTGTTGTGGCCGGGAACTCTCATTAACCAGCTACGTGTTTTCGCGTTACTCAACCAGTTCCGCACTCGTGCTGAATCAACAGGAGCTTAAACGATGGCAGGTGATACTTCTAACCGCCTGGCGGGGACCGCGTACGTCACCGTTAACGGTGTGACGGTGATGGTGGAAGGCTCCTTTAAATATCAGGTGTCTAAGGTAAACCGCACTACCTTATCTGGGATGGATGGCGTTCATGGGTACAAAGAAAAGCCTGTAGCACCTTACATTTCAGCCCGCTTACGTGATAGCGGCGGGACTAACGTCCAGGGTTTTGGCGAGCAAACCAATGTCAACATCGTTGCCGAACTGGCAAATGGTAAAACGATTATTGGTGAAGGGCTCTGGACGGTAAACGTTCAGGAAGTGGAAAGCGAAGATGCAGTTTTTGATGTTCGCTGGGAAGGCCGGGAAGTAACGGAGAACTGATATGGCAGAAATTGAGCGAGTAAAAACTATTCAACTGACGGCTCCTCTTGAGGATTTGACGCAGAAAATCAGCTATACGCAACTGGAGCTGAAAGCGCCAACGCTCAGTCAGGCTGAACAATTTTATGAAAAACAGACATCTTCAACGTCGCTTGCCGCAATGCGCTTGCTCATTGCACTGGTTACCGGCACTCGTGAAAGTGTGCTTCAACCAATGGACTTCATTGATTTTCGCAAGTGCGAGGATTATTTACTCAGTTTTTTGACCTGGAAGCCCTAACAGCCTGGCAAGAAGCAGCCGCTGACGTCACGTTTTACTTTCGATGGACAGAAGATAGGGCGTGGGGAATGACCCGCGCCCGATTGAAATGGTGGATAGCCCAGGCATCCCGGATCAACAAACTCAGGAAACCTGAAGACGATGAGTAATGTCTTTGATTTTGAGCTGGTGGCTAATGATCAGGTCAGTGATGTTATTGACCGTATCAATGAAGCTATCCGTGGGCTTGAACCTAAACTCGATAGAACGAAAGAAGGGCTTCAGTTAGGTGGGCAGGAAACAGTTGATGGGCTGAATGGCTTCATTTCACGTTTTGAAAATCTGTCTAAAACGGCCAGGGACAACGTGCAGCTTATCGGGGATATGGTTCCTCCCTTGAAAATGGTTGGGGAGCTATCTGGTAAGTTGGGTTCACTCGGTATTGCTGGTGCTGCAGGGTACGGGCTTAAACAGGTCGCCTACGGTTTTCGCGAAGCGTCCAGGGAAGCGTATAACCTGGACGTTTCATCAAAGAATGCTGGTATGCGTGTAGACGATTATTCCCGACTTGCTGGAGCGATGCGCATCCTTGGCGCTGATAGTGAAAGTGCCAATGCTTCTATCGATGGTATGGCGAAAACGCTGAAAGAAGCCGCCAGTGGAGCGAATGGGCAGGTACTTGGTGCGCTCGCACAGATCGGTGTTCAGATACAGAAAAATAATGATGGTTCTGTTGATACGCTAAAAACATTACAGGAGATTGCTCGTGTCTTCCCTTCGTTGCGGCCTGAGCAACAAAAGTCCGTAGCCGATGCTCTTGGGCTGACGCCAGAAATGTTGGCGTTAATGCGTGAAGGTGAGCGCATGAAAACGCTACTGGCTAAATCTGATGAGTTTGGGCTAACAATTGATCCTGAACTTAACAAAGAGCTCGGTGACATTAACGGTACTATGAACGAACTCAGTGCTTCATGGGATGGGTTACCCCCGGAGGTGTAGGCCAGACGGGTTTCGCTGTATCAATGCGCATTAAAAGTACCCGGTATTTTTTCCATTCAGACAACGCGGCGGTTTCTTCTTCCGTCGCGATCCCTGCATCAACGGCATCCTGCCGCCATGAAATTTCGGTATCAGCGACTGATTTCAGTGTCTGTCGTTTCTGCTCGGCGCGCTCCTGCTGCTCATCTTTTGTTAATTCTGGATACGGCACCAGAACAGGAAAACCATTATCATCGGGCTGAATCTGACCATTAATTTGGCTGTCTAAAATTCGCTGGCCTTCGTCGTCGCTGATATGCACAACACTACCCGGTATTTTGTCATCGGGAGTGTTGTC
>NZ_SZXC01000023.1:0-169618 GCF_005281055.1 Citrobacter sp. wls711
TTTTTCATGATAACTCTCCATTTCTGAATTAGTGATGTCCGGGGAAGTACAACCGGTGTTTTCAGTTCCATAACTGAAACAGGTTCGGCAGCGTTTATTTCTCCGGAAGAGGGCTGGATATTCATTTCCTGGCGTACTCTGACGCCGGGTATTGATGAAGCAATCCAGCCTTCCTGATAAGTTGCACTAATTATATCGAATGGCTTCTGTTTGCTGCATGACAGGCTAATGACATCTTTGTCATTTACATCTTTATTTTCAGCATTGGGTTTCCGGGATCATTTTCTCCAGTCTGGGCACGGATAAGATAAAACGCGTGGAGCGTACGTCTGATTCCACCTGCACTCTTCCGTGATGTGCTTCCACGATTGACTTCACAATCGCAAGGCCGATGCCGCTGCCTTCTCCTTTTCGTTGTCTGGATGGATCCACCCGATAAAAACGGTCAAACAGCCTTGATAAATGTTCTTCAGGGATCGGTTTCCCTGGATTTTCAATCACAAGGTCAAAAAAGCTCTCCTGCTTTCTTATTGAGACGGTGATGGCCTGTCCCTCCGGGGTATAACGCAGGGCATTGGATAACAGATTATTGATCGCTCTTCTGAACATTTGTGGATCTCCCTCAACCAGGCAGGGCATCCCGTTAAATTTGAGCGTGATATTGCGTTCTTCGGCCCAGGCTTCGAAAAACTCGAAGACTTTCATGACTTCTGCTCTGAGGTCAAAACGGACCCTGTCAGGTATAAGCTGGTTATTGTCCGCCTGTGCCAGAAACAGCATGTCGCTGACCATTTTGGTCATCCGGTTATACTCTTCAAGACTGGAGTAGAGGACATCCTCAAGTTCCTTCTGGGTTCGATCCTGACTCAGTGCGATTTCAGTCTGCGTCACCAGATTGGTGATGGGCGTTCTGATCTCATGCGCGATATCGGCAGAGAAATTGGCCTGGCGGGTAAAGACGTCCTCAATCTTTCCAATCATATGATTGAACGAGATAACCAGTTGCTCCAGCTCAATGGGAACGCGTGTCGGTTCCAGCCGCGCATCAAGATTCTCGGAGGTGATGTTTTTAATGGCATTGCTGACATTACGAAGGGGCAGGTGCCCCTGACGGACAGCGATGCGAATGATCAGAACAATCAGCAGGCTTATCACGACGGCGATCGCAATCAGATTTTTTTTCAGCGCATCGAGGTAATGGAGATGGAAATTAATGGAGAGGCCAGTCAGCATGACATAATTCTGCTGTTTGCCCTGAAATATCGCCTGGCCAGAGGAGGCGATAATCCGGTATGTTTCCATCTTCATTTCAGACCCGGTATCCATCGGTCTCGCAGGATCCTCCACCGTCCAGAGAAAGACATCCCGTGCGCGGCTGTGCTCGCTAAAATCTGCGGAATTCACGGCCGGGTGTAGTGCCGCCCCCTGCGCTGAACTAAAGAGCACTTCCCCCCTGGGATTGAGGAGCAAAAGGGCAACGTTGCGGTAGCTGGCAATCGACTCCTTTATTTTGCTTACTTTTTTTTCATCCGGATCCACCGGGGACTGCAGTATACGGTTCAGGGTAGTGCTGATTTGTTGAAGATCGCTGACATCCTGCTCGGCAAAATGATTTTCAACAGAATGCAGCATAAACCAGGTGAAGGCGATAAAAGCCAGTATCGTGGACAGGCTGATAAAAAAGGTCAGCCGCAGGGCGAGTGAGAAAGGGCGCCTGGAAGGTTTGCTATGCATCCGGGGCCTCCAGCATATAGCCCACGCCCCGGACAGTCTGGATCAGCTTTGTCCCGTAATCGTTGTCTATTTTAGCGCGGAGTCGCTTTACGGCGACATCAATCGCGTTAGTGTCGCTGTCAAAATTCATGTCCCAGACCTGAGAGGCAATCAGGGAACGGGGAAGAACCTCGCCCTGATGGCGAATGAAAAATTCCAGCAGGCTGAACTCTTTACTGGTGAGCACAATGCGGTTTCCGGCGCGACTGACTTTTCTGGATACGAGATCCATCGAGAGATCAGCCACCCTAAACTGGCTTTCCGTGATCATCGTGTTTCCCCGCCTCAGAAGGGTTCTCACCCGGGCCAGCAGTTCGGCAAACACAAAGGGTTTAACCAGATAATCGTCCGCACCCAGTTCCAGTCCTTTGACCCTGTGTTCGATCGTGCCGAGGGCCGTCAGTAGTAAGACCGGCATACCCTTTCCGGCAGTGCGCAGCATGCGGATGATATCCCAGCCGTTCACATCAGGCAGCATGATGTCCAGAATGACTAAATCATACTCGGCTGTCATGGCGAGATGATATCCGGTAAGACCATTATCAGCGTGATCCACTACGAACCCTGCCTCTGTAAGCCCTTTGCTGAGATATTCACCTGTTTTAATTTCGTCTTCGACGATCAATATTTTCATCTTGCTCCCCGTCTGGCTGCTAATGTCATTCTATTGCGCACACGATCGTAATCAACGAATTACCGTAAAAATGACAACATTGTCATTATTCTGTCACCCGACAAACAGAGTGCATTCTGTAAAGTAACCCTGGTAATACTCTGAACTTCATTTGAACCATTTACCAGGTCTGCCTGGACGAGAAGCAATATGTTCAAATTAAAACTACTCAGCATCAGCACAATCTTCATTCTGGCTGGTTGTGTCTCTCTGGCGCCTGAATATCAGCGTCCGGCAGCACCGGTACCCCAGCAGTTTTCACTGTCCCGTAACAGCCTGACGCCAGCGGTGAATGGCTATCAGGATACGGGCTGGCGTAACTTTTTTGTCGATCCCCAGGTCACCCGGCTGATTACTGAAGCCCTGACTAATAACCGTGATTTGAGAATGGCTGCACTGAAGGTTGAAGAGGCCCGGGCCCAGTTCAACGTCACGGATGCAGATCGTTATCCCCAGCTGAATGCCTCATCCGGGATCACATACAGCGGTGGTCTGAAAGGTGACAAGCCGACCACACAGGGGTACGACGCAGGTCTGAAGTTCAGTTATGAGCTCGATTTTTTCGGCAAACTTAAGAACATGAGTGATGCTGATCGCCAGAACTACTTTGCCAGCGAAGAAGCCCGTCGGGCCGTACACATCCTGCTGGTATCCAACGTTTCACAAAGCTATTTCAGCCAGCAACTGGCGTACGAACAACTTCGTATTGCGCGGGAAACGCTGAAAAATTATCAACAGTCCTATGCTTTCGTTGAGCAGCAGCTCGTGACCGGGAGTACGAACGTTCTGGCACTTGAACAGGCGCGAGGACAAATCGAAAGTACCCGCGCCGAAATAGCCAAACGAGAAGGCGATCTGGCTCAGGCAAACAATGCCCTGCAACTGGTGCTGGGAACGTACCGCGCACTTCCGTCAGAAAAAGGGATGAAAGGCGGGGAGATAGCCCCAGTAAAATTGCCACCAAATCTGTCTTCACAAATTTTGCTGCAGCGACCGGATATTATGGAAGCGGAATATCAGCTGAAAGCGGCTGATGCCAATATTGGCGCAGCGCGAGCGGCCTTTTTCCCCTCCATTACCCTGACCAGTGGTCTTTCCGCAAGCAGTACGGAGCTGTCCAGCCTGTTTACGTCAGGAAGTGGAATGTGGAATTTTATCCCTAAAATTGAAATTCCTATATTTAATGCTGGCAGGAATAAAGCCAATCTGAAGCTGGCTGAAATTCGCCAGCAACAGTCGGTGGTTAATTACGAACAAAAAATTCAGTCAGCCTTTAAGGATGTTTCCGACACGCTTGCGCTGCGCGACAGCCTTAGCCAGCAACTTGAGTCACAGCAGCGTTATCTTGATTCACTTCAGATAACTCTCCAGCGTGCCAGAGGATTGTATGCAAGTGGTGCTGTCAGTTACATCGAAGTGCTGGATGCAGAACGTTCCCTCTTCGCTACCCAGCAAACCATTCTCGATCTTACCTATTCCCGGCAGGTTAACGAAATTAATCTGTTTACCGCGCTGGGTGGCGGTTGGGTAGAGTAAATTTATTTAATTAATCAGGAAATTAAAATGCGTAATTCACTTAAAGCCGTTTTATTTGGTGCCTTCTCTGTCATGTTTTCTACCGGTCTTCATGCTGAAACACATCAGCATGGCGATATGAATACTGCCAGTGATGCTTCGGTACAGCAGGTTATCAAGGGCACCGGTGTCGTTAAAGACATTGATATGAATACTAAGAAAATCACCATTTCGCATGAAGCAATTCCAGCGGTGGGCTGGCCTGCAATGACCATGCGCTTTACTTTTGTTAATGCAGACGATGCTATTAATGCCCTGAAAACAGGCAACCATGTCGATTTCTCGTTTATTCAGCAGGGCAATATCTCCTTACTCAAAAGCATTAACGTGACGCAGTCCTGATTGGCTGTCCGGAGCGATTACATCCTGTGCGCCTGTACATTCACATAGGTATATGTGTGAGTTAACCGTCAGGCGCATATGCCAGGTGTTTTGATTTTTTAGCGGAAAATTGTATGGCTTCTTTAAAGATAAAATATGCTGCAATAATTATCAGCAGCCTCATAGCAGGGGGGCTGATATCGGTTACTGCCTGGCAGTATGTAAACTCAGCACAAAAGACAGAAAAAACAGAACAAAAGGCACCGGAACGAAAGGTGCTTTTCTGGTATGACCCAATGAAACCGGATACCAAATTTGATAAACCCGGAAAATCGCCCTTTATGGATATGGACCTGGTGCCAAAATATGCTGATGACAGTGGCGATAAAAGCAGTGGCGGGATCCGTATCGACCCAACCCAGGTTCAGAATCTGGGATTAAAAACGCAAAAAGTCACGCGAGGAATGCTGAATTATTCTCAGACAATCCCGGCTAATGTCAGCTATAACGAGTATCAGTTTGTTATTGTGCAGGCGCGTTCTGACGGGTTTGTCGAAAAAGTCTACCCCATGACGATTGGCGATCATGTGAAGAAGGGGACGCCACTTATCGATATTACCATTCCGGACTGGGTGGAAGCACAGAGTGAATTCCTTCTGTTATCCAGCACCGGTGGTACTTCCACGCAAATTAAAGGCGTTCTGGAACGGCTTCGCCTGGCAGGTATGCCGGAAGAGGATATTCAGAGACTGCGTTCTACCCGGAGCATTCAGACCCGTTTTACCATTAAAGCACCTATTGATGGTGTCATTACTGCATTTGACCTGCGCACCGGCATGAATATTTCGAAAGATAAGGTGGTGGCTCAGATTCAGGGAATGGACCCGGTCTGGATCAGCGCTGCAGTGCCAGAATCTATCGCCTATCTGCTGAAAGATACGTCGCAGTTTGAAATTTCGGTACCGGCTTATCCGGATAAAACATTCCATGTCGAAAAATGGAATATTCTTCCCAGCGTGGATCAGACAACCCGTACGCTTCAGGTCCGTCTCCAGGTTTCTAATAAGGATGAGTTTCTCAAGCCGGGCATGAATGCCTATCTGAAACTGAATACCAGAAGCCAGGAGATGCTGCTGATACCAAGCCAGGCCGTTATCGATACCGGCAAAGAACAGCGCGTGATTACTGTTGATGATGAAGGCAAGTTTGTGCCGAAACAGATCCACGTTCTGCATGAGTCACAGCAACAGTCCGGCATCGGCTCCGGCCTGAATGAAGGCGATACCGTGGTGGTCAGTGGCCTGTTCCTCATTGACTCTGAAGCCAATATTACGGGCGCACTGGAACGTATGCGCCACCCTGAAAAAACAGAAAGCAGTATGCCAGCAATGTCTGACCAGCCTGTAAATATGCATTCAGGGCACTGAGGAGACGACGATGATTGAATGGATTATCCGGCGCTCTGTCGCCAACCGTTTCCTGGTCATGATGGGGGCCCTGTTTCTCAGCATCTGGGGCACATGGACGATTATTAACACGCCTGTCGATGCCTTGCCTGACCTGTCAGATGTGCAGGTCATTATCAAAACCAGCTATCCCGGCCAGGCCCCGCAGATTGTAGAAAACCAGGTCACCTATCCACTTACCACCACCATGCTGTCCGTGCCTGGCGCAAAAACCGTGCGTGGTTTTTCACAGTTCGGTGATTCGTATGTGTATGTCATTTTTGAAGACGGCACCGATCTGTACTGGGCCCGTTCCCGCGTGCTGGAGTACCTGAACCAGGTACAGGGAAAACTGCCCGCCGGTGTGAGTTCTGAAATCGGTCCGGACGCCACGGGGGTGGGCTGGATATTTGAATATGCCCTTGTCGATCGCAGCGGAAAACACGACCTTTCAGAACTGCGTTCTCTGCAGGACTGGTTCCTGAAATTTGAGCTGAAAACCATCCCGAACGTGGCTGAGGTCGCTTCGGTTGGCGGCGTGGTGAAACAGTACCAGATTCAGGTCAATCCGGTAAAACTGTCTCAGTATGGTATCAGCCTGCCCGAAGTGAAACAGGCCCTTGAATCGTCTAACCAGGAGGCCGGTGGCTCATCCGTTGAAATGGCCGAAGCTGAGTATATGGTCCGTGCCAGCGGTTATCTTCAGAGCATTGATGATTTTAATAACATCGTCCTGAAAACAGGCGAGAACGGCGTGCCGGTTTATCTGCGGGATGTTGCCCGCGTGCAGACCGGGCCTGAAATGCGGCGTGGTATTGCCGAGCTGAACGGCCAGGGCGAAGTCGCTGGCGGCGTGGTGATCCTGCGGTCGGGTAAAAATGCACGCGACGTTATCACGGCAGTGAGGGATAAACTTGAGACGCTGAAGGCCAGCCTGCCGGAAGGCGTTGAAATCGTGACCACCTACGATCGCAGCCAGCTCATCGACCGGGCGATTGATAACCTCAGTTCCAAACTTCTGGAAGAGTTTATCGTGGTGGCCATCGTCTGTGCCCTGTTCCTGTGGCACGTACGTTCTGCCCTGGTGGCGATTATCTCTCTGCCGCTTGGTCTGTGTATCGCCTTTATCGTCATGCACTTCCAGGGACTGAACGCCAATATCATGTCGCTGGGAGGGATAGCGATTGCCGTCGGTGCGATGGTGGATGCCGCCATTGTGATGATTGAGAATGCGCATAAGCGGCTTGAGGAGTGGGATCATCAGCATCCGGGTGAGCAGATTGACAACGCCACCCGCTGGAAGGTGATTACCGATGCCTCCGTTGAAGTGGGACCCGCACTGTTTATCAGCCTGCTGATCATCACCCTGTCCTTTATTCCTATCTTTACCCTGGAAGGTCAGGAAGGACGTCTGTTTGGCCCGCTGGCATTCACGAAAACGTACTCCATGGCGGGCGCGGCCGTGCTGGCCATCATCGTCATTCCGATTCTGATGGGATTCTGGATCCGGGGGAAAATTCCTGCAGAGACCAGTAACCCCCTGAACCGGGTACTGATCAAAGCGTATCATCCATTGCTGTTGCGGGTTCTCCACTGGCCAAAAACAACCCTGCTGGTTGCGGCCTTGTCCATTTTCACCGTTATCTGGCCGCTGAGCCAGGTGGGCGGTGAGTTTCTGCCGAAGATTAACGAGGGCGACCTGTTGTATATGCCGTCGACCCTGCCGGGTGTCTCTCCGGCTGAAGCTGCAGCGCTCCTGCAGACGACGGACAAGTTAATCAAAAGCGTTCCTGAAGTGGCCTCTGTATTTGGCAAGACCGGTAAAGCAGAGACCGCCACGGATTCCGCACCGCTCGAAATGGTTGAAACCACGATCCAGCTCAAACCTGAGGATCAGTGGCGTCCAGGCATGACGATTGACAAGATTATTGAAGAACTCGACAGGACCGTCCGTTTACCGGGGCTGGCAAACCTCTGGGTGCCGCCAATCCGTAACCGTATTGATATGCTCTCAACCGGGATCAAAAGCCCGATAGGTATCAAGGTGTCCGGAACGGTTCTGTCCGATATCGATGCAACGGCGCAGAGTATCGAAGCGGTCGCCAAAACCGTACCCGGCGTAGTGTCTGCTCTCGCAGAGCGACTGGAAGGCGGGCGCTACATTGATGTGGATATCAACCGGGAAAAAGCCTCCCGCTACGGAATGACGGTGGGCGATGTGCAGCTGTTCATCTCATCAGCCATCGGCGGCGCGACGGTAGGGGAAACGGTTGAAGGCGTGGCCCGGTACCCGATTAATATCCGCTATCCGCAGGATTACCGGAACAGCCCGCAGGCCCTGAAACAGATGCCGATCCTGACCCCGATGAAGCAGCAGATCACGCTGGGCGATGTTGCGGATATTAAGGTCGTTTCCGGGCCGACTATGCTGAAAACGGAAAATGCCCGTCCAGCCAGCTGGATTTACATTGACGCGCGCGGCAGGGATATGGTGTCGGTGGTTAATGACATTAAAACGGCGATCAGTCAGAAAGTGAAACTGAGACCGGGTACCAGCGTGTCATTCTCCGGACAGTTTGAACTGCTTGAGCATGCCAACAAGAAACTGAAGCTGATGGTGCCGATGACGGTGATGATCATCTTCATCCTGTTGTATCTGGCATTCCGCCGGGTTGATGAAGCCCTGCTGATCCTGATGAGCCTGCCGTTCGCCCTGGTTGGCGGGATATGGTTCCTGTACTGGCAGGGCTTCCATATGTCAGTCGCAACCGGAACGGGGTTTATCGCTCTGGCCGGGGTGGCAGCAGAGTTTGGCGTGGTCATGCTGATGTATCTGCGTCATGCCATTGAAGCGCACCCGGAATTGTCCCGTAAAGAGACGTTCACACCGGAAGGCCTTGATGAAGCCCTCTATCATGGTGCCGTACTGCGTGTCCGGCCGAAAGCCATGACCGTGGCGGTGATCATTGCGGGTCTGCTGCCAATACTCTGGGGAACCGGTGCAGGTTCAGAAGTCATGAGCCGTATCGCGGCACCCATGATTGGTGGGATGATCACGGCTCCGCTGCTGTCCCTGTTCATTATTCCTGCCGCCTACAAATTAATCTGGCTGCGCAGACATAAAAAAAGCGTGTCCTGAACCTGAAAGGGCACCCCCTGTGGGTGTCCTTCTTTACTGATTCACCCTGACGTCAGGGTTTAAATCGATAATATACAGAGGTGAGTATGAAAAAAGTGGTTCTGATGGCGCTGGCTCTCGGCCTTTCACTGCCCGCGATGGCGAGTGAAAAAGTGATTGATATGTACAAATCTGAAAACTGTGGCTGTTGTTCCCTGTGGGGCAAGGCGATAGAAAAAGACGGGTTTGAAGTACGAACTCACGTCATGAATGATCAGGTGCTGTCAGCCCTGAAAGAAAAGCATGCTATTCCTGCAGGACTGCGAAGTTGTCATACCGCGGTTGCCGGTAATTTGATCATTGAAGGCCATGTGCCTGCGACAACGATACATAAGGCAATGCAGTCTGGTTCAGGTATATACGGTCTCGCCACCCCCGGTATGCCAGCAGGAAGTCCTGGAATGGAGATGGGAGCCCGAAAAGAGGCTTACGATGTTATCGCATTCTCACCGGATGGAAGTAAAAAAGTCTTCCAGCGAATCGAATAGTCAGCGGAACGGCTGATAACGGGACGCCGGCAGCAGGCACTCTTATGCCGGCGGCATTCGTGGTAATCGCATCCATGACATACCCTGAAGACAGAAGATGCTTCGGTATGCATAAGGAGAGTTACTGTGAAAAATGACAATGCAGTGCAACACAACAACCAGACTGCTTCTGAGCAGACATTATCCCCGGACGAGGGCCACGTATTGCATAAGGTGAGAGATCCCGTGTGCGGGATGGACATCCTGCCCGACAGGGCGCACAGCAGCATTCGATACCAGGACCATCAACTTTATTTCTGCTCCGCCAGCTGTGAGAGTAAATTTAAAGCCCATCCCGATCGTTATCTTACCGAAGATGCCAGTGAACATTCCCATCACCATCACCACGATCATCACGAAGTCAGCCCTGATCAGATAAAACAGCCTCACCACCAGGCGGAGAAAGAGAATTCTGAAGGTGTGTGGACATGTCCGATGCACCCGGAGATACGCCGCAGTGGTCCCGGAAGCTGTCCTGTCTGTGGAATGGCACTGGAGCCGCTCGTAGCTACGGCATCCACGGGGCCAAGTGATGAACTTCGCGACATGACAAGACGCTTCTGGCTGGGGTTGTTGCTGGCGTTTCCGGTTCTGGTACTCGAAATGGGATCTCATCTGTTTCCCGCCTTGAGGAATACAGTACCGCCACAGTACAACACATGGCTGCAGCTGCTTCTGGCCTCTCCTGTCGTGTTGTGGTGTGGCTGGCCATTCTTCGCCCGGGCCGGAATGTCGTTACGTAACCGCTCCCTGAATATGTTTACCCTTGTTGCAATGGGCACCGGCGTAGCCTGGGTGTACAGCGTCATTGCAACCGTCTTCCCCTCCTGGTTTCCTGCATCGTTCAGAAACATGGATGGCCTGGTGGCCGTTTATTTTGAAGCCGCAGCAGTTATTACGGTGCTTGTTCTGCTGGGACAGGTTCTTGAGCTGCGGGCACGGGAACAAACCTCAGGTGCCATTACTGCACTACTGAATCTTGCCCCCAAAACCGCCAGGCGGCTGGATCATGACGGTCATGAAACGGATATTAATGCGGAAGATGTTCTGCCTGGCGATAAGCTCCGCATCAGACCAGGAGAGAGTATTCCGGTCGACGGTATTGTGATCGAAGGCAAAACAACCGTTGATGAATCGATGGTGACCGGGGAATCTATGCCGGTTACCAAAACGGAGGGTGACCCTGTCATCGGGGGGACCATTAATCAGACAGGGAGTCTCATCATCCGTGCAGAGAAAGTCGGTGATGAAACAATGCTCTCACGAATTGTTCAGATGGTCGCTGATGCACAGCGTTCGCGTGCCCCCATCCAGAGAATGGCTGACAGCGTTTCAGGCTGGTTTGTTCCTCTGGTGATACTTATCGCGGTTGTTGCTTTCGTGATCTGGTCTGTCTGGGGGCCCGAGCCCAGGATGGCGCACGGTCTCATTGCGGCTGTGTCGGTCCTGATTATTGCCTGTCCCTGCGCGCTGGGGCTGGCCACGCCGATGTCGATAATGGTGGGGGTGGGCAAAGGAGCCCAGGCCGGGGTGTTAATCAGGAATGCCGAAGCCCTTGAGCGTCTTGAAAAAGTGGACACGCTGGTTGTCGACAAAACAGGCACGCTCACGGAAGGTTCGCCTACGGTGACAGGGATTATCAGTCTCAATCCGGGTGGGGAAACATCTCTTTTGCGTGTAACAGCCGCAGTGGAAAAAGGCTCGCAGCATCCGCTGGGTATGGCAGTAGTTAAAGCAGCACAGGAAAAGGGGATCGCAATACCCGCAGTCACTCATTTCGATGCACCGTCGGGTAAAGGTGTCTCAGGCGATGTCGAAGGTCAACGGGTTGTTATTGGTAATGAACTGGCTATGCAGGAAAACAGTATCGTTATTGATAATCAAAAGGCCGTTGCGGATACGTTGCGGATGGAAGGCGCTACCGTTATCTATGTGGCCACAGACGGGGACCTTGCAGGCCTGATAGCTATCTCGGATCCCGTGAAAACAACCACGCCGGATGCGCTTAAAGCTTTGCGTCAGGCGGGGATCCGCATTGTTATGCTCACCGGGGATAACCAGCTTACTGCTGAAGCAGTCGCACGGAAACTGGGAATAGATGAGGTTGAAGCCGGAATTCTGCCGGATGGCAAAAAAGCAGTGATAACCCGACTGAAAGAGTCTGGCCATGTGGTTGCGATGGCCGGAGACGGTGTGAATGATGCCCCGGCGCTGGCAGCGGCTGACGTGGGTATAGCCATGGGAACGGGTACAGATGTGGCAATTGAAAGTGCCGGAGTCACCCTTCTCAAAGGCGACTTGATGATACTGAACAGGGCCCGTCATCTGTCAGAGATCACCATGAAAAATATCCGTCAGAATCTGTTTTTTGCATTTATCTACAACGCACTTGGCGTGCCTGTGGCTGCAGGTCTGCTTTATCCTGTGTATGGAATACTGCTGTCGCCAGTTATTGCGGCGGCGGCCATGGCTCTTTCCTCCGTCAGCGTCATTGTGAATGCGTTGCGTCTGAAAAGTGTCAGGCTCGGGAAATAACACTGAGTGAAGGGTCAGTTACGAACAGAAGGAGTCCAGTATGAAAAGTACCACCTATGCGCTTATTGCTGTCGCCGCGATCGCGGCATTTGCCCTCCTGCGCGAACACTGGTCACATGTGGCAGGTTACTGGCCATATCTGTTATTGCTGGTCTGCCCGCTAATGCATCTTTTCCACGGCCACGGAGGGCATGGAGATCATCAACATCACGGAAGTGAAAACGATAAAAAAAATTAATCCGGCAGACGGGGCCGCGTCGCGGTCCCGTTATCAGTCCAGGTATCGTTCGTAGTCTCTGGCATGCGCAAAGGCATGCTGTTCGAGTTTGTTATCAGCGGGTGCCGCTGCCCGGAACGCCAGAGAGTTAACAGGGTTGTTATTGATGACCAGCTCGTAATGCAGATGAGGACCGGATGAACGTCCGCTGTTACCGGATAACGCAATAGCACCTCCCCGTGTAACCCTGGCCCCTTTAGTAACGAGTATTTTATTGAGGTGGAGATAGCGAGTTTTAACACCGGCTTTTCCCGTTACTTCAACAAAATATCCCATGGTACTGTTGTATTCGGCCCGGGTGATTTTTCCGTCGATGACGCTGACTATTTTCGTGTTCATGGGCATGGAATAATCAATGCCATTATGGGGACTCACTTTTCCCGATACCGGGTTAAGCCTTGCAGGATTGAAAGGCGAACTGAGTCTTGCTGTGGCCGGTAACGGATAATCGAGACTGCCTTTCCCGGAAGTATCGGAAAGGTTATAGAACTTTTTATCTGATATACGATACGCCGTGTAATTAAATGAACCGGACGTAAATTTATAGGCCACGACACGTGATTTTCCCGCTTTCTTTTGCAGTACGAGTTTTAATGATTCATTTTTTTTCAAATGCCGCAGATTAAACCGGGAAGGCAAGGAGCGCTGAAGAGTAGCGATCTCGTTCGATTCCAGCCCCGAGCGGGTGGCTGAAAGGTAGGCATTTTCTTTTACGACATCGGTAGAATACATTTACTGGAATTCGCCGTTAGCATGAACACTGCGGCGTATGCTAGGGGTTTTCAGGAGGCGTGTCATCTGTCAGTTAATCGGGAGCACCGTTGATGGTCGTCATTTTTGTAACATATCTTGTTTCCCGTTTGCTCCTGAAGCTCTGGGAACTGTATGACCAGCCCGACGGTGATGATTAACGGGACTGAAACAGGTTACGGCAGAGCAATATGGGGCTCATGTCCTGCTACGTAACCCGTCAGTAAAGCCCTGCTGCGCACCTGACGCTAAGCACTAACCCGCCTGCAGTTACCTGGTCGAATACAGCCCGCGAAGCTTTCTTGCCTGCGTCTGATGTGCTTCCGCACCGGCATTATTGACCTGCTCATGCACGAGAGCGGCTTTTTCTCCGGCATTCAGTTCGTTAAAAGAAGAAGACGAGGTCTTTGAATTTGCATCACTGCCGGACAGCATTTTTTTATGTTCCTCAATCATTTTCTGATGCGCATAGGACGCGCTGTTGTTCATAAATGAATGAGCAACAATGGCCCTTTCATGTTCATTCATTTCAGAGAATGAGGGCGTGTTGTTTTTATTAACCCTGTCCGGTAAGTTTTCATGCGTCGAGGAATTCACATGACTGACGGCTGAGGCATTATTAACAAATCGATGTGCTTCATGGGCAATATCACTGGACTGAGCAAAAGCTGCCCCACAAAATAAAGCTGTAAACGCAGTGGTCGTGATTAATATATTCATGTGTAATTACCTTCTGAGGTACATAAAAGATGTCCTTATGATCATATATAAAAATAATCAACCTGTGGGGAAGATGACGTAAATGTAATACAGCTATGTACATTACACGATTGTAATGAATTTGTTTCTTAAGGTGTGCTAGATTCATTTCATTGTAAGTGGATGAACCAGTAATTTAATTTAAATCGGTTCTCGAATTCTGTCAGTAACCATACTTTAAATAAGGGAATGCGCATGCTGTTGAAAACGTCTCGACGAACTTTCCTGAAGGGGTTAACCCTCTCTGGCGTAGCCGGAAGTCTTGGCGTATGGAGTTTCAATGCGCGTTCCAGTCTGAGCCTGCCAGTTGCCGCATCCCTGCAGGGTACTCAGTTTGACCTGACCATTGGTGAAACGGCCGTCAATATCACGGGCAGTGAGCGTCAGGCCAAAACAATCAATGGAGGCCTGCCGGGGCCCGTTCTTCGCTGGAAAGAAGGTGACACCATTACCCTGAAGGTCAAAAACCGTCTTAATGAACAGACGTCCATTCACTGGCACGGCATTATTCTTCCGGCCAATATGGATGGTGTTCCGGGGCTGAGTTTTATGGGCATAGAGCCTGATGATACCTACGTTTACACCTTTAAGGTTAAGCAGAACGGGACTTACTGGTACCACAGCCATTCCGGTCTGCAGGAACAGGAGGGGGTATACGGTGCCATTATCATCGATGCCAGGGAGCCAGAACCGTTTGCTTACGATCGTGAGCATGTGGTCATGTTGTCTGACTGGACCGATGAAAATCCTCACAGCCTGCTGAAAAAATTAAAAAAACAGTCGGATTACTACAATTTCAATAAACCAACCGTTGGCTCTTTTTTCCGCGACGTGAATACCAGGGGGCTGTCAGCCACCATTGCCGATCGGAAAATGTGGGCTGAAATGAAAATGAATCCGACTGACCTCGCGGATGTCAGTGGCTACACCTACACCTATCTCATGAACGGGCAGGCCCCGCTGAAAAACTGGACCGGACTGTTCCGTCCCGGTGAAAAGATACGCTTACGGTTTATCAACGGCTCGGCAATGACCTATTTCGATATCCGTATCCCCGGGCTGAAAATGACGGTCGTGGCTGCAGATGGCCAGTATGTAAACCCGGTTACCGTTGACGAATTCAGGATTGCCGTTGCCGAAACCTATGATGTCATTGTGGAGCCTCAGGGTGAGGCCTATACCATCTTCGCACAATCCATGGACAGGACCGGTTACGCTCGAGGGACACTGGCCACGAGAGAGGGGTTAAGTGCTGCCGTTCCCCCCCTCGATCCCCGTCCTCTGTTGACCATGGAAGATATGGGTATGGGGGGAATGGGACATGATATGGCAGGAATGGACCACAGCCAGATGGGAGGCATGGATAACAGCGGAGAGATGATGTCTATGGACGGTGCTGACCTTCCGGATAGCGGGACATCCTCCGCGCCCATGGATCACAGCAGCATGGCCGGTATGGATCATTCCCGGATGGCCGGAATGCCGGGTATGCAAAGTCATCCTGCGTCAGAAACGGATAACCCACTGGTTGATATGCAGGCGATGAGCGTCTCTCCGAAATTAAATGATCCGGGTATTGGTCTTCGAAATAACGGAAGAAAGGTTCTCACGTACGCGGATTTGAAAAGCCGCTTTGAGGATCCTGACGGACGTGAACCTGGCCGTACCATAGAACTGCATTTAACCGGCCACATGGAAAAGTTTGCCTGGTCATTTAACGGAATCAAGTTTTCAGATGCCGCACCGGTGCTGCTGAAATACGGTGAGCGGCTCAGGATCACGCTGATCAACGATACCATGATGACTCACCCCATTCACCTGCATGGTATGTGGAGCGATCTGGAAGATGAAAACGGTAATTTTATGGTTCGTAAACACACAATAGATGTTCCCCCTGGTACAAAACGCAGTTACAGAGTGACAGCAGATGCGCTTGGCCGCTGGGCGTATCATTGCCATTTGCTCTATCACATGGAAATGGGAATGTTTCGTGAAGTCCGGGTGGAGGAATGATGCGAATGAAGAGAAATTTGAAGGCCATACCTGTTCTGGTCGCCGGTTTGTTTACCTCACCGCTTTCTATTGCGGCGGGCTCCGTCTCTGCAGATCCCCACGCCGGGCACGACATGTCTGCCATGCAGATGCCAGCAGATGAGAATTTCACTGAGATGACGTCAATGGAGCCCATTGTAACTGAGAGCAGAACGCCAATTCCGCCTGTTACCGATGCCGACCGGAAGGCTGCATTCGGCAATTTACAGGGGCATGCGATTCACGACAGTGCGATTAATTATCTGGTTCTGCTGGATCAACTGGAATGGCAACGGTCGGATAACACCAACAATTTCAGCTGGAGTGTTAACAGCTGGATTGGAGGCGACACAGATCGGATTTGGCTAAAGAGTGAAGGTGAACGAAGCAATGGGGAAACGGAGGCGGCTGAAGCGCAGTTACTCTGGGGACATGCGGTTGGCCCATGGTGGGATTTGGTTGCGGGTGTCAGGCAGGATTTCAGACCTGCTTCTGCCCGGACCTGGGCTGCTGTCGGTTTTCAGGGGCTGGCACTCTATAATTTTGAGTCTGAAATTACGGGTTTTGTCAGTAATGGCGGAAAAGCAGCCCTTCGTCTGGGAGGAGAATACGACGTTTTACTGACTAACCGGCTCATACTCCAGCCATCCTATGAGGTGAATTTCTACAGTCAGGATGATGAATCGCGGGGTCGCGGCAGGGGACTGACTGACACAGAGCTGGGGCTCCGGCTGCGCTATGAAATACGCCGTGAGTTTGCACCCTATATAGGCGTTTCCTGGAATCAACTTTACGGGAAAACATCCGATATGGCGAAAAGAGAAGGTGAGAAAGACCATCAGGTAGTATTCCTGGCGGGAGCCAGAATCTGGTTTTAACGCACTGATATAAAACACTCAACTAAACAGGTAAATAAAATGTCGATTTTAAATAAAGCCATTCTTACAGGTGGCCTCGTTATGGGCGTTGCTTTCTCTGCTATGGCCCATCCGGAATTAAAAAGCTCTGTGCCACAGGCTGATTCAGCCGTAGCGGCCCCGGAAAAGATTCAGCTTAATTTCTCGGAAAATCTGACCGTGAAATTCTCAGGTGCAAAATTAACGATGACGGGTATGAAAGGCATGTCATCACATTCTCCGATGCCGGTCGCGGCAAAAGTGGCGCCAGGCGCTGACCCTAAATCGATGGTCATTATTCCGCGAGAGCCTTTACCCGCTGGCACTTATCGTGTTGACTGGCGCGCGGTTTCTTCAGATACGCACCCTATTACCGGTAATTACACCTTTACAGTGAAGTAATATTATGAACGACCTGATTATGATTGTTATTCGTTTTCTTCTTTATCTGGATTTGATGGTAATATTTGGATTGCCATTTTTTCAGATATATGGAATAAGCGGTGTCAGACATGAAACCTATAACCTGACTAATTTCAGGTCGTTTATAACCTTTGCTGTTGTTACAGGCATCATTCTTACTGGCATTAATATGCTCCTGGTATCTAATGCCATGAGTGGAGTAACTGACCTCAGAGAATTATCCATCCATGTTATCGAGATGGTGATAGAAGAAACTGATGTGGGTATTAGCTGGATTGTCAGGCTCTGTGCCCTGTTTACCACACTCGGTGCTTTGTTCCTTTACACTAATAAGAGAGTATTGTCCTGCCTGCTGATGACGATGAGTGGGGGCGTGGCGCTGGCTACACTTGCCTGGGGAGGACACGCCGTTATGCATGACGGTCTGCATTACTATCTCCATTTACTGAGCGATCTGACCCATCTCGGTGCTGCAGGTGCCTGGACAGGTGCTCTGGTTGCATTTGCTATCCTGCTGATGCGCAGAAACGAGCATAATGCACAGAGCGTCATTGTGATATCTGACTCCCTGGCAAAATTTGCCACGGCAGGAACGGTGATTGTTGTAGCCCTGATCCTGAGTGCGCTGGTCAACTATCTGTATATTGCTGAGGGTAACTTAACTCCCTTATTCAACAGTTCCTGGGGGAGGATATTGCTTGCCAAGACGGCTCTGTTTGTTCTGATGCTTCTTCTGGCTGCAGCAAACCGGTTTCACCTGGGTCCCCGGCTTGAAGTTATGGTCAGGGAAGGGAATTATGATCGCAGCGTTGCCCTGATGCGAAACAGCATCCTGACAGAATTCGTTGTTGCGATTATCATTCTGGGCGCCGTAGCGTGGCTCGGAATGCTTGCTCCGTCTCAGGTCAGCTAGGGGACAGCCAAAGCTCATGCGTGAGATTTTTACTTTCATATCAGCGAGTTGACCATGCAGCGTATTTTAATCGTTGAAGACGAACAAAAAACAGGTCGTTACCTGCAGCAGGGACTGGTTGAGGAAGGCTATCAGGCCGATCTCTTTAATAATGGCCGCGATGGTCTCGGGGCCGCGTCGAAGGGACAGTATGATTTGATAATACTGGACGTGATGCTGCCTTTCCTCGACGGGTGGCAAATCATCAGCGCACTGAGGGAGTCCGGGCACGAAGAACCGGTCCTGTTTTTAACCGCAAAGGACAACGTGCGGGACAAAGTGAAAGGACTGGAGCTTGGCGCAGATGACTACCTGATTAAGCCCTTTGATTTTACGGAGCTGGTTGCACGTGTAAGAACCCTACTGCGCCGGGCACGCTCGCAGGCCGCAACAGTCTGCACCATCGCCGATATGACCGTTGATATGGTGCGCCGGACCGTGATCCGTTCGGGGAAGAAGATCCATCTCACCGGTAAAGAATACGTTCTGCTTGAGTTGCTGCTGCAACGCACCGGAGAAGTGTTACCCAGGAGTCTTATCTCGTCCCTGGTCTGGAACATGAATTTTGACAGTGATACGAATGTGATTGATGTCGCCGTGAGACGTCTGAGAAGTAAAATTGATGATGACTTTGAGCCAAAACTGATCCATACCGTTCGCGGTGCCGGATATGTCCTGGAGATCAGAGAAGAGTGAGGTTCAAAATTTCCCTGACCACACGCCTGAGCCTGATTTTTTCTGCGGTGATGCTTACGGTATGGTGGTTATCAAGTTTTATCCTGATTAGCACCCTTAATGGCTATTTCGATAATCAGGACCGCGATTTTCTGACAGGTAAACTTCAGCTCACCGAAGAGTTTCTTAAAACAGAGACGTTCCGGAACAAAACGGATATTAAGTCATTATCAGAAAAAATAAACGATGCGATGGTAGGGCACAATGGTTTATTCATTTCTATAAAAAACATGGAAAATGAAAAAATTGTTGAACTCTATGCCAAAAATTCTGTTGTTCCAGCGGTCCTGCTTAATAAGTCGGGTGATATTCTCGACTATATGATCCAGACGGAAGAAAATAACACCGTGTACCGCAGTATCTCGCGGCGGGTTGCCGTGACGCCGGAACAGGGTAAAAGCAAACATGTCATCATTACGGTTGCCACGGATACTGGGTATCACACCCTGTTTATGGACAAACTCAGTACCTGGCTGTTCTGGTTCAATATCGGTCTGGTCTTTATTTCTGTTTTTCTGGGCTGGCTGACCACACGTATTGGTCTGAAACCGTTACGGGAAATGACCAGTCTGGCTTCCTCCATGACTGTACACAGCCTGGATCAGCGTCTAAATCCCGATCTGGCTCCGCCGGAAATCTCTGAGACCATGCAGGAGTTCAATAATATGTTTGATCGCCTGGAGGGGGCATTCCGGAAACTGTCAGATTTCTCGTCTGACATCGCGCATGAGCTGCGCACACCAGTCAGTAATCTGATGATGCAGACGCAGTTTGCACTGGCTAAGGAAAGGGATGTTTCGCATTACCGCGAAATTTTATTCGCTAACCTGGAAGAACTGAAAAGGTTGTCACGAATGACCAGTGACATGCTTTTTCTGGCACGTTCAGAGCATGGTCTGCTGCGGCTGGATAAACATGATGTGGATCTGGCAGCCGAACTGAATGAATTACGTGAGTTGTTCGAGCCCCTGGCAGACGAAACAGGAAAGACAATCACGGTTGAAGGAGAGGGCGTTGTTGCCGGAGACAGCGATATGCTCCGACGTGCTTTCAGTAACCTGCTTTCCAATGCAATCAAGTATTCTCCCGATAACACCTGTACAGCGATACACCTTGAGCGTGACAGTGACTGTGTGAACGTGATGATTACGAATACGATGTCCGGCCAGGTTCCCGCTAATCTGGAACGTTTGTTTGACCGGTTCTATCGCGCAGACTCATCAAGGTTCTACAACACGGAAGGCGCGGGGCTGGGATTATCAATTACAAGGTCGATCATTCATGCTCACGGCGGCGAGCTGTCAGCAGAACAGCAGGGGCGGGAAATTGTGTTCAAAGTGCGCCTGTTAATGGATTAATCCCGTTCTTCAGGAGAAACCTGGAAGGTGACAAAATTGTCATCATTCAGTCACGCGATAAACAGAGGCGGTTTTTTATAATCATACATAAATCAGGAGCAGAGTGATAACGCAATCGCCTGGTTCCTGGAGTGATGAATAACCCGCCCTGAGATCAAATGCTTTCTCTGTTATAAGCCGTTGATTGTTTGGGTATGAAAACACCGGAGACCCAACCATGAAAAAGATCCTTGTATCATTTGTTGCCATTATGGCTGTCGCTTCATCCGCCATGGCTGCAGAGACAATGAACATGCATGACCAGGTAAATAATGCCCAGGCACCCGCCCATCAGATGCAGTCAACCTCTGAAAAAAGCGCTGTTCAGGGAGACAGTATGACAATGATGGATATGAGCGGACACGATCAGGCTGCAATGTCCCATGAAATGATGCAAAACGGCAACGCTTCTGCCCACCAGGACATGGCGGAGATGCATAAAAAAATGATGAAAGGCAAACCAGGGGCCACCAACGAATCAGCAACGTCATTTTCAGAAATGAACGAGCATGAAAAAGCCGCTGTTGTGCACGAGAAGGCGAATAATGGTCAGTCTTCCGTTATTCATCAGCAGCAGGCTGAAAAGCATCGCAGCCAGATCACCCAGAATTAACCCGCAGCTCCACTTGTTAGACCCTCATTTGACGCCGAAGTCACTGGCTTACGCTCCCATTCGGGAGCGTTTTTTTTATTCTTTCATTTATCATTGAGTCTTATGGGAATGGATTTAATCAGTTACTTAATCCCTGCCTCAGCAACAAGTCCCGGAAAGAGCAGCTTTATATTCCGGGTTTTTCTGCTCATAACCTCAACGGTGGCGCTTAGGATGTACTTTGTAAGTACCCAGAGTGTGTGTCATCAGTACCGGTGTTAATGCACCAGCCCATTCCAGCCATGTATACCCATGTAAATCCCAACAGCAGCAATCAGGGCGCTTGAAATATAGGGGGCTCTTCTGGCGATGGTATTGAAGCCACTCCAGCGTTTGGCGACCTGACGAACGCTGATCGCCGCACCCACTCCAACCGTTACGAGGGTCAATGCCAGGCCGATACTGAAACAAACAACCAGTGTGGCACCCAGCGTAAGCGCTTTAAGCTGAAGGCAGATCAACAATACAGTTATAGCTGCCGGGCAAGGGATAAGCCCTCCTGTCAGTCCAAATATCAGGATTTGCCCGTTGGTTACTTCTTTCCCGTCGAAGCGGCGTTTTATGTCATTGGCATGAGCCAGTTCGTGAGCGTCCTGATACTCTTTCGAATTCACATCCAGCCCATCAAGCTCAGAGTGGTCATGGTCATGGTCGTGTTCAGCGAACGCCACATCATAGTCATGGACATGACCACGATGTCCCAGAGACAGACGTACGTTGAAACTGTGAGGCTCAGGGATGGGAGATGTTGACTCCAGATAATCACCATGATCAACAAATTCAAAAGTCTGAGAGATCGTACTGTTTTCCCGAAGTGTGGTTAATGAGATATCTTCAGAAGCCCATCTTTGGCCACTAAGAGTGCGTAGCCGCCAGTGGGGAAGTTGTCCTTCTTCAAAAATGGACAGTTCAACTTTTCCATGGCCAGTATCGATCAACCTTGTTTCGTCATGGTGATGATGTTCATTCTCCTGCATTCCCTCCAGCCAGTTTTTCTCACCGCTCCAGGTTCGCCAGAACATCCAAAAAGCCGTACCAAGGATGATCACTGAAGAGACCATCTGTAGCCAGGGTTCGGCTGATTCTGCGGTAAATTTATTACTGATATACATCCCTCCAAAAGCAATCAGCCATACGACTGCAGTGTGCGACAATGTTGCCGCGACACCCAGCATCACGGCCTGACGTACGGTGCCTTTTATAGCAATGATGAATGCTGCCATCATTGTTTTGGAGTGCCCGGGCTCCAGTCCATGAAGCGCGCCAAGCAGAATGGCGCTGGGGATGAAAAACCATGCGTTGCCTTGCTGAAGAAGTGTCGTAAATTCGTTCATGAGAATCATTCTTGGTTATTAAGTGTAGGCCGGATTCTACTCCCCCCCAGTAAAATATACTACCCCCCAGTAGAATAACGCTGGTATAGTTACATAAAATATCCAGGAGAGTGAGAGCCCACATGTCACATACCATCCGCGATAAACAAAAACTGAAAGCACGTACAAGCAAGATCCAGGGGCAGGTTGCTGCGCTGAAAAAAATGCTTGATGAACCTCACGAATGTGCCGCTGTACTGCAACAAATAGCCGCCATACGTGGTGCCGTGAATGGTTTATTGCGTGAAGTGATTAAAGGACATTTGACTGAACATATTGTTCATGAAAGTGAAGAACAGAAACGAGAAGAAGACCTGGACGTTGTGCTGAAGGTTCTGGATTCTTACATCAAGTGACAGTTTGGCTAAAAGCCCTGAGCATTAATTTATCTAAATAACACGTTATCAAGTGACGGTTTTGGGCTGTTTGTAGCGGCATAGTGAGTTTGTTTAATCAATGAGCTTTAAGATGCCCCCCTTCATGCAAGGAAACGCGTACATTTCTGGTACATCTACTTCCCTTACTTTGCTCAGGGCAACCCACATTGTTAAAGCCTCTACTCGCTGACCATCAAAATCACCCAACGTCAGATAATGGAAAAAAATTTTGGATGACATTTTGAAACGTGTCCTCTGCTGTGAACGTCGAGAGATGCTACGCGAGAAAGGAGATGACCTACTTAGTATCCTGTTAAGTAGGTCTATCTGAAGAAGTAGACAACTTTAAAGTCTTTTTCATGTTAAAGGAGACAACTTTAATGTCTGTGTACAAGTGTCCGGGGATTGACGGTGTAGGTAAACCGTATAACGTTTTAATATTACGCGTCATCTGATGTAGTCGTGGCCGGCAACGTAATAGACGTCACTCTTCTTTCGGCAGGCACTGCAAATGACCGTGGCGCACGCCGCGTTGGGAGATAACGTCATCGGCAAAATGCTGAACGTCACCCATGTCCCCTTTTAGCACGGCGATTTCCAGGCAGTCGTCATGGTTGATGTGGACATGCAGCGTGGCGACCGACAAATCGTGGTGGTGATGCTGAGTCGAGACAATACGGCTGGCTAAGTCACGCTTCTCATGTTCATAAACATAGGAGAGCACCGCGAAGCCCTGGGTGCCGTGTTCTTGCGTGCTTTCCTGGGATAGCGCGCCGCGCAAAATGTCGCGGATGGCTTCGGAACGGTTGTTATAACCCCGGCGCTGGCTCAGGCTGTCCAGCGTTTCCAGTAAATCGTCATCGAGAGTAATGGTGACTCGTTGCATCTAAAGTTAACCTTTTATGTGGCGTACAGGGCATGCGGAAATAGCGTATTTTGTAACACACGTGCGGCATCTGGGGAAAAGGTTAATGCGCTCGCAATAAACGTAGCAGGGTGCTTACCTGCTCATCCAGCGGCGCGAGCGTCTCTTTGACGATCAGATGCAGCGGTGTGGCACGGCGAGCGCCGTGACTTAACGGCAGCGAACGTAATAGCCCCTGATCAAGCTGCGCTTGAATGCGCTCCTCGGGCAACCAGCCGTAACCGACCTGATACAGTACCGCATCAATAGCGGCATCAATGGTAGAGAAGGTCCAGGCATCGCGAACCGCCTGCTGTGGGTTGTCGCGATCGGCAATACGTATCAGCGGCCAGGCGCGTAAAGCGTCTTCATCCAGCGGGGTATCCTGCGTGCAGAGCGGGTGATCGCGGTGGGCAACGGCCACGAAATCAATATTCATCAACCATTCACCGCGTCCGGTGACATCCTGACGCCGGGTCAGAACCATCACGTCCGCATCGGCATGTGCCGCCAGCCGATCGTCAGCATTCTCCAGCACTTCAGTCAGACGCACCTGCGTCTGCGGCCACGCCTGCTGGAACTGCTTGAGGATCGCGAACAGGCGTTTGCGTGGGAAGATGCTATCTACCATCAAATCCAGTCGTGTTCGCGTGCCATCGCGTAAAGTCGCCGCCCGGGTTTCCACCCATGAAAAAGCCTTCAATAGCGGTTTGACCTGATTGAGCAGTACCTCGCCTGCCGGAGTTAATACAGCTCTGCGGCCTTCCGGCGTCAGTAGCGTCACGCCGAGACGCTCCTGTAACAGCGCCAGATTGTAGCTCACCGAAGACTGACTACGGTTGGTCTCTTCCGCTGCTTTAGTAAAGCTACCCAGCTCCACCACTTTTTCCAGCAGGGCCCACTGCTCCAGGGTTGTCTTATGCATAACTCATCTAAAAATTGAATGAATATGATGTAAACATAGCGTTATTCATCCAATTTTTGAAGCGTTAAGATCGCCCCATCAACTGAGAGGAGAACGCATATGAGCGCTTTTGATAAACATGATTTGAACGGGTTTGTCGGCAAACATCTGGTCTATACCTACGATAATGGCTGGAATTACGAGATCTACGTGAAAAATGACACCACGCTGGATTACCGTATTCACAGCGGTATTGTGGCTAACCGTTGGGTGAAAGATCAGCGGGCGTACATTGTGCGAGTCGGGGAGAGCGTTTATAAAATTTCATGGACCGAACCGACCGGAACCGACGTCAGCTTGATCGTTAACCTGGGCGACAAACTTTTTCACGGCACCATCTTCTTTCCACGCTGGGTGATCAACAATCCGGAGAAAACGGTCTGCTTCCAGAATGAGCATGTTCCGCTGATGATGTCGTATCGTGATGCGGGCCCGGCGTATCCAACCGAGGTGATTGATGAGTTCGCGACCATTACCTTCGTGCGTGACTGCGGGGCGAATAATGACAGCGTTATTGCCTGTGCTGCCAGCGAATTGCCGGATAACTTCCCGGAAAATTTACGCTAAGGTATCCAGTCTCTGCACGGTATCGGCAGTCAATGTAAACGGCGTTGGCGTACACACGGCCAGGCTCAGGGTATCGAGCTGGCACTGACTGACAGAGAGTGAGGACGTCAGGGTGGTGCTGTCGACGCTGACAATTTGCCAGGCGCTGCCGCCACGTTGCTTAACGATGGCCTCTTTGCGCGTCCAGATGCGCCAGAACGCCGCCAACTGGTGGTCCGGGCGTTCAGCTTCGACTTCGGCATGTTCCCCAAGGCTGAATACTGTATTCGCCAGCGTCCGCCAGTTATCACGGGGGCGCACGACTTCAATATCGCAGCCGACTTCCCCTTCATCACTGAGCAGCAGGGCGATGTCATCCCCGCTGTGGCTGAGATTAAACCACAGCGGCGTGTCGCCTGAGAATGCCGGTTTTCCTTGCTCACCATAGACAATGTCAGGCAGTGGCGACAGGGCATGGGAAAGTAGCACGCGGCCAGCCAGCCAGCGCGTGCGGCGCGCACCTTGCGGCGCCTGTTCATACAACGCGCGAGGCAGGGCGCCAGCGCTTAAAACAGAAACTTTCCCAACAACGATCCGGTACATATCAGGGCCAACGTTTGATGATAATAGAAGTATTTATGCCGCCAAACGCAAAGTTATTGCTCTGCAGGAACTCACAATCAATCTTGCGGGCTTCACCCATAATGTAATCCAGCGCGCCACAGTTGGCATCAGGCTGGCTTAAATTTAGCGTAGGCGCAAACCAGCCTTCGCGCATCATTTGCAAACTCATCCAGGCTTCCAGCGCGCCACAGGCGCCAAGGGTATGGCCAAAATAACTTTTGAGCGAGGACAGCGGCACATTATCACCGTAAATGGCGGCGGTTGCCTGACTTTCTGCAATATCACCTCGATCGGTCGCCGTGCCGTGGGCTGAAATATAACCGATATCCCGCGCGCGTAAGCCCGCCATTTTCAGCGACTGCTCCATGCAAATCTGCATCGTCTCGCGCTGTGGCTGGGTGATATGCGCCGCATCGCAGTTGGTGGCAAAACCGATAATCTCACCGTAAATTGTCGCGCCGCGCGCTTTGGCGTGCTCAAGCTCTTCCAGAATCAACGTGCCTGCGCCTTCGCCAATTACCAGCCCGTCGCGATGTTCATCAAACGGCGAGGGCGTGGTTTTTGGTTCATCGTTGCGCTGGCTGGTGGCGAACAGGGTATCAAACACCGCCGCTTCCGACGGACACAACTCTTCCGCGCCGCCGGCGACCATCACCGTTTGGTAGCCGTGACGAATGGCTTCCCATGCGTAGCCAATCGCCTGGCTGCCGGAGGTGCAGGCGCTGGAGGTGGGGATTACGCGTCCACGTAAACCGAAAAACAGCCCGGTGTTGACGGCGGTAGTGTGCGGCATCATCTGCACGTAGGTGGTGCCGGTAATATTGTTGGTGTGCTTCTCGGTCAGCATGGTGGCGAACTCGCTCACCGGACCGGTGCTGCCGGTTGACGAGCCGTACGCGATCCCGGTTTCGCCGTTGGTCAATACCGCATCGCCAATCAGCCCGGCCTGCTCCAGCGCCAGTTCTGTTGCGCGGGTGGACATTAGCGACACGCGACCCATGGCGCGAATACGCTTGCGGGTGTAGTGTTCCGGCAGGGTAAAGTCGTCGACAGGCGCGCCAAGCAGCGTATGCAGCCCGTCATAAACCTGCCACTCCGGCATTTTGCGCACCGCGTTTTCATACGCCAGTAGCCTGGCGGAGACATCCTGCCAGTTTTCCCCAAAGGCGGTGACGCCGCCCATGCCTGTGATCACGACGCGACGTGTCATAACATCCCTCCATTGATGGAAATCACCTGACGGGTGACGTAACCCGCGATATCCGACATTAAATAGCTGGCAAGCCCGGCTACTTCATCGGCCTGGCCCATCCGTTTCATTGGGATCATCGACATCGCCTCTTTCAGCACGGCCTCTTCCATCTCGATCATCCCGGTATCAATCAGCCCCGGCGCGATACAGTTGACGGTGATTTTGCGTTTCGCCAGCTCAATCGCCAGCGCTTTGGTGGCACCGATGATACCCGCCTTGGCGGCGCTGTAGTTGACCTGACCGCGATTGCCCATCACACCGGAAACCGAAGATAGCGTGATGATGCGCCCACCCTGGCGGGCGCTAATCATCGGCATCATGCACGGCTGGATGACGTTATAGAAGCTGTCGAGGTTGGTGTGGATCACCGCATCCCAGTCGTTGTCGCTAAGTGCCGGAAAGGCCGCATCGCGGGTAATACCGGCGTTGCTGACAATGCCGTACCATGCACCGTGCGCGTCGTTATCTTGCTCCAGTACTTCACGGCACTGCTCGCGGTTGGCGACGTCGAACGTCAGCAGACGCCCTGCGCCGCCAGCATTGATAATTGCATCCAACGTCTGCTGGGCACCTTGTGCATCGCGATGATAGTGGACGCCGACCACAAAGCCGTCCACCGCCAGTTGGCGGGCGATGGCGCGACCGATGCCTTTGCTGGCGCCGGTAACCAAAACTGAACGACTCATGTGGACGCTCCTTGTTGAAATAGGATGTTAAGTTCTTCCGCTGTCGGCTGGAAGGTGTTGACGCGACCGCTTGCCAGCGTCTGTTCATCAGCCTGAATGGTGCATTCAAAACTGCCAAAACGTGCATCTTGCATCAGTAGCGTGACGCTAATATCCAGCGTCAGGCCGCCGGGCAATATTCCCGCCGCGCAGACTAATTCACGTGCGCCGAGCACCATGCCTAAGGAGATGCTGGCCTGGCCCGCCTGATGACGGTGCCAGCCGGACCAGACGCCAACGGTTTGCGCCATCAGCTCCAGGGCGAACCAGCCGGGCAGATTGCCCTCGCCATCGAGAAACGGAGCCAGTACGCCGTCGGGCGATACCGTGACGCGGCAGGTGGCAGAGTCGTCTGTCACGCTGACCACTTCTTCAAGCAGTAGCATCGGCGCGTCGTGCGGCAGATAGTCGCCGGGTGCTAAATAGCGGCTCATGAAATTCTCCCTAGCAGGATACTGGCGTTATTGCCGCCAAAGGCAAAGGAGTTTGACAGGATAACTGGCTGCGCCAGCGGCTGTGGCTGTTCGATGATCCCACAGGCAGGCAGAGTTTCATCGCGCGGTGACTGGCTGAAATCCTGCGGCGGCAGCGGCAGGTTATGCTGCATAATCAGCATACTGATGGCAGCTTCGGTGATCCCTGCCGCACCCAGCGTGTGCCCGGTCAGATGTTTAGTCGAACTGCACGGGACGCTTTCGCCAAATAGCGTGTTCACTACGTTAGCCTCAATTTTGTCGTTCAGCGGCGTGGCGGTGCCGTGCAGATTGATGTAGCCCACCTGCTCTGCCGTCATCCCCGCGTCGTTAAGCGCCTGCGTAATGGCGCGGATCGCCCCTTCGCCCTGCGGATGTGGGGCTGAAATATGGTACGCGTCGCTGGATTCGCCGATGCCCAGCAGTGCAATCGGCTGCGGTTCGCGGGTCAGCAGCATCAGCGCCGCGCCTTCGCCGATGGTAATGCCGCAGCGGTCACGGCCGAACGGCTGGCATAACGTTGGTGAGAGTGATTCCAGGCTGTGGAAGCCGTTGATGGGCATCCGGCTGAGCGTGTCCGCCCCGCCGACAATCGCCACGTCCGCCAGCCCGGATTCAATCAGGCGGCGTCCGCTCATGATCGCGCGGGCGCTGGAGGAGCAGGCGGTAGAGAGTGTAAATGCCGGGCCGTCCAATGCCAGCCAGTGGCTGAGAAAGCGCGACGGGTCGCCCAGCTCCTGCTGCGGGTACTGCCAGGCGCTGCTCGCTTTGCCGTTGAGCGTGAGATCAACATGCACGTCACCTTCATCCAGCCCGGAGGTGCTGGTGCCGAGCACGATCGCAACACGATCGCGACCAAATTGCGCAATAGCGTCATCCACCTGCGGCTGGATTTGCGCCAGTGCCGCCAGCAGCAGCTGATTATTGCGCGAACGGTGAGCGCTAAACTCATCAGGAATCGTCGGCAGTTCGCCGTCAACGCCGGCTAACACCGCGTGCGGATGGCCCTGAAGCCAGCCGGTGCGCGGGCGCATACCGGGAGCCACGCCGCACGTCAGGTTGGCGGCAATCTCATCGAGGTTGTTGCCCAGCGCGTTAATCATGCCAACGGAAGAAATGTAGATCATCTCAGTCACCCAGATATTGAATGGTGATGTGGTATTTAAACACGTGCTGTTCGATGCTAATTGGCTCGCGCTTGCCTTTGCGGTTCAGGTAGGTGATTTCGGTGACCAGCTTGCCGCGGGCGTTGCGCAGCTCGCGCTTGTCGCCGAGATCGGTGAGCGTCCAGCCCTTCGGCAGCTGTGGCTGCCAGGCGCTAATCGGCCAGTGGCTGAGCATCACGTCGGCCAGCACCTGGCTGGCTGGCGGCAACTGCGGCACCACGATCGACTGTTCGGCATGCAGCCCTTTTTCATCGTAGGTCACAAGGAACAGGCGGATACCGACGGACGACAGTCCGGCAAGGGTGAGTTTCTTATCGTCGGCATTCAGCATCACCAGCAGCGACTGGGTTTTACCGTTAAAACTGCCGGTGAGCAATTGTTGTGAATTGACCGTCGGAGAGATCCCCGGCGCGGGTAGCGTGATGCGTGCGCCCGGCTCCAGCCACGCCTGTGGTCGGCCTTTTTGTTCGGGCTGCGAGTGGCTGCAACCGGCCAGCAGCAGCGTGGCGACGAGCAGGCCCCGCCGGATGGCGCTGCGCTTATCCGGCCTACAATTGATGTGCTGACGTAGGCCGGATAAGGCAACGCCGCCATCCGGCAAAAGCCCACTCAACCAGTGAAGTATCGGTTTACTCATCGTCTTTTTTTCTCTTTTTCACTGGCATCGCCAGCGGTGACAGCAGGAAGGCGGTGAAAATGCCGCTCACCAGCACAATACCAAAGCTGCTGATAGCCTGGGTGGCACTGAAAACCAGCATGCCGAGGGTCAGCAGCGTGGTCAGCATCGCCAGCGTAATCGCTAAAAATGAGGTTAACGGTGTGCCGCGCGGATTGCTGAAAAACAGCGTGTAGTTAATGCCGATGCCGAGCACCAACACCAGCGCCAGCAGCGAGAACAGATTGACCGCGTGACCGCTGAGCGCCAGCACCGCCAGACCACAGCCCAGCGATAACACTGAAGGAACGAGGCTTGTCAGCCCTTTGCGCCAGCCAAGCCGCACCACTGCGCCGCAGCCAATCACCGCCAGTGCCACCAACAGCAGGGCGGTCAGGATATGGCGATAAAGGGCGAACAGTTCGTCAAAGCTGCTTTTCCGATCCACCCATGCGACGCCGGTGTATTGGGTACTGAGGGTGTTTAATACAGCGCTGTCTTTCACCCCTTCAACCGGTACCAACACGCTGCTTTCGCCATCGGCCAGCGTTATCCACAGCAGCCGCCAGCCTTCGCTGGCCGGGCTGGCAAGCCAGGCATCGACCGTTACCGGCATGGTGTTAAGATCGGGGTTTACCGTCGCCAGCCCGGCGTTGTTCAGGGCTTTGATGACGGCTGGCGCAGCGTTTTTCAGCAGGCTGAGATCCTGCTGCTGTCGGGCGAGTGAATTCAGCGGAATAGTGCGATACCCGCCAAGCCATCCCTCTTTTTTCGCCTGCTCCAGCGCGGGGGCAAACAGTTCCAGCCGCTCCAGCGTTTGCTGTGCAGATTGGCCGTACACCACGAACCATTTCTGATCGACGCTCTGACCGGTCAGCGCGGTAATCGCTTTTTCCTGGGCAAGAATCTGCTGCGGCAGCGCCTGGAGCTGGGAGATGTCATCATCAACGTGCAGCGTGGCAAGACCCGCCAGCGAGAACAGCGCCAGCGCGACTGGCAGACCCACTGATAGCTTTTTATTGCGTCGCCAGGCGGCAAGCCAGCGCAGCATCAGTACCATCGCCGGAACCGGGCGTACCGGCAGGCCACGACACAGCCACGGGTGCCAGAAAATCACCGTCAGACAGGAGGCGCTCAGGCCTACCGCCGCGAATACCGCCATCTGACGAATGCCGGGGAAAGGGGCGAGCATCATAATCAGATACGCCGCCACGGTGGTCAGCAGCGCCAGCAGCAGGGCATTGCGCACTTTGCTGAGGCTTTGCCACGGTGAGGTTTCCGCACCGTGCACCATCCGCTCGGTCAGATAGTAGAGCGTGTAGTCGGCGGAGATCCCGATGATGCTCATGCTCATCACCAGTGTCATCAGGTGCAGTTCGCCAAAAATCAGCAGCGTAACGACGGTGCCCGCCAGCGCGCCAATACCAATCGAAATCAGACACAGCAGCAGCGGGCGCAGGGAGCGGAACACCGCCACAATCAGCAAAATCACCCCAAACAGGGTGGCAACGCCGAGGGTCGAAACATCCCGCTTTGCCTGCTGGCTGGCGTAATCGCTGTAGAACATGGTCCCGCGAGACAGCAACTGCGTCTGCGGATATTGCGCCTTGAGTTCACCTTCCAGCGTATTGAGCGTGGTGACCAGCTGGTGCGTCTGCTGCATGTCAAACGACGAACCGGCCAGCTCGCCGTGCAGCAGATACCAGTAGTTACCCTGATCATCCTGAGCCACCAGCCAGCCGTCCATCAGCCGCAGGCGCTGGCCGTTTTTGGCCATTGCCAACTGCGAGCCGCGCATCAGCATCAGCGGGTCGTTTTGCAGCTCTTTGCCGCTGACGCCGGAAAAAGCAGAGTAGAGCTGGGAAAGTATCCATTGCGCCTGGGCTTCGCCGCCGTTTTGCAGGCGTGCGCGGGTGTCGCTATCAATCAGGCCGTTGCGGTGCTGCCAGAAGAAGGCGCCCCAGGCCTGCTGGCTGTCGGCGTCCATCGGGCCTTTGACCTCAGCCAGCGCCTGCGATTTTTGTAATAGCGACAGCCAGCTGCGGGCAACCGCCGGGTCGGCTTTCTTCCCCGGACTCACCAGCCAGACCAGCTGTTGGTCGAGACGCTGCATAAAGCCGTCGTTCAGGCTCGGCGGGATCGCCCCCAGCGTCTGCTTGGGCAGCATTGCCAGCACGCTGCTGTTAAGCCGCGCCTGTGGCAGCAGGCTCAGCAACACGCCCAGCAGGATCAGACAGGCGATTCCCCACAGCAGCGCGGGACGTTTACTGGGCGGCAAAGCGTTGGCGTTCATCATCAGTCAGCTGTGCGGGCGTCAGTTGGTGTTGGGAAAGCGTGATATCGGTGCGATCGCCCTGTTTATCGTTCAGTTGAATACTTTCCAGATAGGTTTTTCCGGCTAAATCAATGGTCGCGAAAATCTTATCCAACGGCGTGGTGATCGGCGTCAGGCGCAGCGTCCAGCGGCCTTCACCTTTGTCGGCAAACGCCACGCGGAAGTTCTGTTCCAGCACGTTACGATCCGCCTGGAACAGTGCGCGCAGCAGATGGTTGAACTGGAACATCTGCGGGTTGTTCTCAGCGGTGAGGGTTTGCGGCGGCTGGTCGTTGATCACCTGCACCATCCGTTTGTCATCGAGCAGCAGCTGCATCGGGAACGGGGACGTTTGATCCCACAGCAATCCCTGGTCGCGGGCGATCAACATGTTGCCCTGCGATCGCAGCGGCTGCGGCAGATCCTTGATGGTGCGGGTTTGATCGAAGTGGGCGCGAACGACCGGTTGTTCGGTAAAGCGCTGTTGCAGATCATCCAGCGTCAGGGCGCTGACCCATGGGCTGATAAGCAGCGCCAGCAGCGGTAAAAATCTCATGGCGTGACCCCCATCCGGGCAAACAGGATATCCGGGCTGACAAAGCACAGCTCGCGGCTGTTCTCTTCTACCGCCACCTGGATGGTGTAACCGGTGGTGGTTCGCTTTCCGGTTTCGGTATCGAAAATTTCGTAACCGATGCGCAGGCGGTTTTCGAACTCCTCAATACGCGCACGCACGCGAATGCGCTGCTCAAAAGTCAGCGCGTGGCGGTACTTCACGCGCGTATCGACCACCGGCCACAGATAGCCGGATTCTTTCATCTGCCGATAGCCATAATCGAACTGATTCAGCAGCGCCTCGCGGGCAATTTCGAAATAGCGGAAATAGTTGCCGTGCCACGCCACGCCCATCATATCGACGTCGTGGAACGGAATGGTCAGCTCGACTTCAGCCGTAAAGCGGGGATCGTTAAGCACCCTTACTCCTTGTCTTTGGTATCCGGCAGCTGCCAGAAATCGAAAAAGTTAAACCAGTCGAGCGGCGACTGTAGCGCGTAGTGCTCCAGACGCTCGGCGTAGCGATCGACGGTGTGCTGTAACGCGTTTTGCCGTTCGGCGCGCGGCAACAGTAGCGGGTCGGCGAAAGGCTCGCAGTGAATACGCAGTTTCCCTTGTTGGCGCAGGGCAAAAATCAGAACCACCGGGCAGCGCAAAATCGAGGCGAGAATAAAAGGTCCCTGCGGGAAGGGGGCCGCTTGCCCCATAAAGCGACTCCAGCAGACGCGCCATTCGCCGCCGCGTTGCGGATTGACCGCAATACGATCGCCGACGATGGCAATCCACTCGCCGCGATCCAGCTTCTCTTTAAGCAGGATCGCGGTATCCGGGCCAATATCGGTTACCGGCAGCAGATTCAGCCCGGCCTGCGGGGCCATTTCCTGCATGACCTGTTTAAAGCGCTGGGCGTTGTCGCTGAACACCAGCGCGTTGATGGTTTTACTGCCCTGTAATTGCGCCAGCGCCCGACAGGCTTCGACATCGCCGAGATGCGAGGCCAGCAGCAGCTTGCCGCGCGGTGAATCGACGTTGAGCGTCTCTTCTGCGCCTGGGGCAAAGACCACATCGCGGCCTAATCGCAGCTCGCCGCGCCAGCTGGCAATTTTATCCAGCATTGCATCGCCAAAACGCAGGAAGTGCTGATAGCTGGTGAGTGATGGCGGCAGCGGCATCTGGCGGGCGGTTAGCTGTTCGCGCACGCGGCTAATCCAGCGTTGCGAGGCCTGGCGGGCGGTGGGGGCCGTGAGCCAGTAAACGCCGACCACCGGGTAGAGCAACAGGGAGAATGCTTTGCGCCCCAGTAAGCGCCAGAGCAGTAGCATCAGGCGCATCCCCCATAATCCCTTTACTTCCTGCTGGCGTGCCCAGTGTGGCGATGCGCGGCGAAACAGCAGCGACGGGATGCGCGGCAACATGCCAAAAAATAGGCGTGTGTGCATCCGTGAAATGCGCAGGTTGTCTTTGAGGGCATCGAAATGCGATAGCCCGTCCAGCGGATAGGTGACGCGGGTGGGGACAAAATAGCTGGTGTTGCCCTGCCAGTAGAGGCGCACCATCACTTCGGTATCAAAGTCCATTCGCTGGCCGAGAGTCACACGCTGCGCCAGGTGCAGCGTCGGCGCAAGCGGGTAAACCCGAAAGCCGCACATGCTGTCTTTGAGCTGGAGCGAGAGCGTTTCAATCCACACCCAGACGTGAGTTACCCAGCGTCCGTACAGGCGCGAGCGGGGTATGGAGTCATCGTAAATCGGCTGCCCGGAAATCAGCGCTGTAGGGTGAAGCTCTGCCAGCGCAAGCAGCTGCGGGATATCTTCAATGGCATGCTGGCCGTCGGCGTCTACCTGCACCGCGTGGCTGAACCCGGCCGCTGCCGCTGCCTGCATACCGCTAAGCACCGCCGCGCCTTTGCCTGCGTTTTCAGGCAGACGAATTAAGGTCAGTTGGGGATGAGCTACCGCCAGGCGAGCCAGTTCATTCCGCGTGGTGGTGTCGCTGCCGTCATCCACCACAATGCAGGGCAGGCCAAACGGCTGCAAACGTGCCAGCACGCTGGCCATCATTGCGCCATGGTTGTAGCAGGGGATCAGCACGCAGGGAGAAAACGTTAACGGCATAACCGGATCTTCCCGCTGCTGGCGGTATGGCGCGCTTCGCCGTCGTGGCGCTGGTAGCTGAAGGTCAGTATCTGGCGCTCTTCTTGCCAGTTCAGGGCTAGCGTGACGGTGTTTTCCGGTAACAGCGGGGCCTGAAATTTCACGTTCTGAATGCTGTGAAAATGCCAGCCGGGGGCGAGCAGCGTGGTGGCGTAATGCATTACCCAGTCCATCTGCGCAACGCCGGGCAGCAGCGGCTGCACGGCAAAATGTCCACGAAACCAGAACAGAGAAGGGTCGAGATGCAAAATGATTTCAACCTGATGAGGTTGTGCCTGATGGCGCTCAATTTCATGGGGTTTCATGAAATAACTCCTGTAATTGCGCATAGACACGCTTGTTCATACTGTTCACCGGGATTTCGTCAATCACCCGCCAGTAGCGGGGAACAGCAACTGGCTCCAGCCATGGGCGCAGCGCGCGCCGCCAGCTCAGTTCTTGTGGTTTCCCTCCGCGCTGATACCAGCGTTGACGCGTTTCGTCATCCAGAACCAGCAGGACGCCAACGCCCTGGCGCCCGCCGCGTAAGACAGGCATAGCTGCAACGTCGCAGATGCCGTCCAGTGCCAGCAGACGGCGCTCTACTTCGCTTAGCGAAATACGCTTCTCTTCAATTTTGACCACCCGGCCCCGCCGTCCCATCAGGCGGAACTGACCGTTTTCTGCAAAATGCAGAATATCGTCAAGCAACAGGCCATCATCAGCAGCAATCAGCGGGGAAAATACGCGAAACGCGTCATTTTCTGACTGGAATCTGACGTCGGGGAAGGGCTGCCATGCCACATCATCCTGCTGGCGATAACGCCAGGCGAGGATGCCGGTTTCAGTACTGCCGTAGATCTCATCAGGCCAGACGTTTAGCCAGTCTGCGGTCTGCGTGACGTCCTGCCAGGGCAGCATACCGCCCGCTGACAGAACCATCCGGACCGGCGGCGCGGCAAGCTGGTGGTCGAGGCGTTTCAGAAATGCCGGGCTGCTGATAAACGCATACTTATGCTCATGGCCCAACGCCGCCAGTTGTTCGGCGTACCAGAGCATTGCCGCGTGTAGCGGCAGGCCCAAGGACATCGGCAGGAAGATACGAAATGTCAGGCCGTACAGATGCTGTGGCAACACTGATGCTACCACCCGACAACCTGTTAAACGATCGGCAAAGCGCGCGGTGAGCAACGCCGCTTCGTTATCGAGACGACCGATCGGTTTAACGACCCGCTTCGGCTGGCCGGTAGAGCCGGAGGTGAAGAGTTCCACAAAGGCGTCGCTGCGGATGGGGGGGAACGTCACGTCGTCTGTGGCAGCCGTCATGGCAGACTGGACAACCTGTAGCGGACCCTGCCAGTCCAGCGTTTTATCGCTCAATACGCCGTCAAACAGCGCGTGCTGCTCGTTCAATAATGAAACGCGACAATGGCCCGGGATCACCGGCGTTTTGCCAGCATGGAGCGTTGCCAGCAGTGCCACGATAAACAGATAGCTGTCCTCAAAGCACAGTGCCCAGCGTTCACCCTCCTGCTGCTGCAGGTGCGTTATCAACCGGGCAACATCGTGGCGTAGATGGCCGAGTGTCCAGGTCGCGTCTTCTAACCACGCAACGGGTACGTCGGATGGACGTGGAGCGCTGAGCCACTCAGAGAGTGGAAGGGGCTGCTTCATGGGTTATCTCGTTTTATCACCTGGCGGCGCACCAGCCACTCTCCTGCCATCAGCGTTCCCATCAGCAGGTAGGAGAGCATGCCGTTCCACACCGTCCACAGGGACATGTCGCCATACAGCGCAGTACAGAGCGCAATGCTGCCATTAAGGATGAAAAAGGCACACCAGATTTGTGTCACGCGGCGCGTGTAGCGCACGCCTGCTGCGGGTAGATTGGGGTCGCGCAGCCGTGCCAGGCGTTCGACAACCGGCATGGTAGACCAGAGTGAGCCACCAAAGACTGCCAGCATGACCCCGTTGACCACCACCGGATAAAACAGCAGTAACTGGTGCGTTTTGAGCAGATAGCTGGTAACGCAAAGCGTGATGCCCGCTACCGCCACTATCTGCGTCACGACGCGCAATGGTCCCGCCTGTCGCCGGGTCTGGCGAAAGCGTACAAACAGCAGCAATGCCATCAGCGGTAGCAGCCAGTGCAGGCCGTTATGTGCCAGGCCAAACCAGATTAAAAATGGCCAGGCCAACAGCAGTAAGCCTGTCAGCAGTTGTACGACTGGCAGCGAACGCGCGCCCGACATGATGCGTTATGCTTCTTTGAGCAGGCGTTCTACCGCATCGACGACATCCTGCACAGTCCGCACCGCTTTAAATTCCTCCGGCTTGATTTTCTTGCCGGTTTTCTTTTGCAGATGCACGATCATGTCAACAGCGTCAATGCTGTCCAGTTCCAGATCGTCGTACAGGCGCGCCTCGGGCTTAATGTCCTGCGGGTCGACTTCAAACAGCTTAACCAGCAGCGCGGAGACTTCTTCGTAAATGGCTTTTTGTTCAGTCATGACGGACTTTCCTCAGGCACGTTGCGCGTGAATGAAAGATGCCAGCGTGGCGACGGAGAAGAAGTGCTGGCGCATCTCTTCGCTCTCAGCCGAGAGAACCACGCCATACTCATTTTTCACCGCCAGGCCTAACTCCAGGGCGTCGATGGAGTCCAGCCCTAAGCCATCGCCAAACAGCGCTGCGTCGGTTTCAATATCGTCAGCAGTAAGTTCGTCGAGATTCAATGTCGTTATAATGAGATTTTTGATTTCAAGATAAAGCGCTTGCATCATTAATTCCTGAAAGAGGTAACGTACCTGGTTGTAATTGAAGCAAAAGATGCCGGTTCAACTGCCTTGCGGCCAGCGCCGGTTCTTGTGAATTTGCATCGTAAAATTGGTCGATTTTTACCCGTGCGCGGACGGAAATGGTAAACACGGGTTTAGCCGGTGGAATGTCATACCATTTGCTTTGTTTATCAAGCATTTGCTCGCTGCAGCTAATCGTGACTATGCGTAAGTCGCTGTGGCAGCGCACGGCGATATTTGCCGCACCACGCTGGAGCGTCATTTCCTCACCGCGGCGCGTGCGTGTCCCCTCGGGGAAAATCAATATTGTGTCGCCTTGTTCCAGCCGCTGCTGGCAGGCGGGCAACAGGGCATCAGCCTGGCTGTTAATCAGATAATCCGCCGCCCGGACTACGCCGCCGAGGAACGGATTCTTCAGGAGTGCGCTTTTCACCAGACAGTCTGTTTCTGCCATGACCGAAGCCAGTAGCACATAGTCGATGAGCGTCGGATGGTTGGCGACGACCAGACATCCTCGTTCCTTGAGCAAAACGTCACGCCCTTCAATGTGGTAATCCAGCACGCCAAGCCTCTTCGTCACCGTTAAAAAGAGACGAAAACTGGCGGCTATGCTGCGTCTGGCAATGCGCCGACGTCTGGAATTATTCCATACTGTGATTAACAATACGTTAAACCAGATAGTGGAAAGGAGCAGTCCACCGATGCCAAACAGGGCGAAGCATAAACCGGTCATCACCAGTCGCCATGCCCGGTTAAGGGGCTGGAACACCGCGCTCATCCCTGACTCCATTGCCACTGTACGCGTTCACCCGTCAGCGTAAACGCCGGGGCATCTCGCAGATAGTGTTGTAAAAACAGCAGGCTTTGCGGCAACGTGGACTCGCCGTGGTCGCGGTATGGGCGGGTTTCACACCGCCACTGATTACCTGGTTCAATAACCAACGCGACGGCAAATGGCCAGGTCGGCATGTCAGCAGGCAGCTGCGGGTGATAAAACTCAGGCAGGAAACCATCGAAATCGACCATTAACACCCGCTGATATCCCGCCTGTAGCAGGCCCATCACTTCGCATAACCCTTGCTGGAACGTGTCTTTGCCTGCTGAGAGCGAGGAGGAGACGATCGGTTTTTTTGCGGCGATGGTCAGGTTGCCGACGGCAGAGTTATGCACGGACAGGGCGAAATCGGTCGGAGAGATCGGCTGCTCTGTCGCCAATGCGTGCAGGATGCGGTAGTTACGTTCCAGTTCACCGTGACGACTGGTATAGAGGACAGCATCGATCGCATGACGACGGAGCATTGCCAGCCCGCACTCGACGGCCAGCTTGCTACCCGAACTGAGGCGGCGGGCGGTCATCATCGGTAATTCACTGAGTTTTCCCTGTGGCGCGGCTGGATCGATGGTGTGCGAAAGCCGTGACCATTCATGCCACTGTGCCGCTTCGCTTAATCCTGGAGCTTTTGCCTGCCAGTCGGTAATGTTTAATGCAAATTTCATCAACGCGCGTCCGCGATAAATCGGTTATTCCAGTTGTTTGTTATTTTTTCTTCTGGCATATCAATAAAGTATGCCCAATGCCCAGGTTATCGTGGCGTTCATCTACCTGAAAACCTGCCTGGTTCAGATAGTGATAAAACTTCTCTACGCTGTAGAAACGACTGTTGCCGTTCGCCATACAGGTAAAATAAAGCGAAGACGCATTCAGGCTAAATGAGGCCGCTTCAAATTTCTGCGCATCCCAGAACAGTTCCATAATGCAGAGTTTGGCACCGGGTTTCATTACGCCAGCAATCTTGCTCAGCATGGCGATAATTTGCTCCGGGGAAAAACAGTCCAGGAATTGACTCATCCACCAGATATCAGCCTCTGCGGGTAAAGGCGAGTCACTAAGCATATCCACAGCATGGAACTTTATGCGATGAGATAATCCTGCATTTTCGATATTTTCACGGGCCAGCGCAATTTGTTGTGGTAAATCTAATAACGTGACGGCGATATTGTCATCATGCTGACAACAACGTAATGCCCATTTTCCGGTATTTCCGCCGACATCGTACAGGGTTGCAGGAGCATTGGCGAATACATACGGTAATGCCGCGTCAAATGCCCCGTCTGAATAGTAATGATCAAAAGCAAACCAACTTTCACGCGCCGCCAGCGGTAATTGCGACAGGGCGGGATAAATGGTTGGCCAGTCGCCAAATATTTTTAATCCGGCGGGTTTACCTTCTTTCAGCGCATTTTCCAGATAGAACAGGCCCTGATAGCAAACATCCTGAGTGAAATCCATGTTCACTCTGGTCATCGTGTCATGTAAAAGAAAATGACCGATTTTGGCGAGGTAATAATATCCCTCTTTGTGGGTAATGATGCGCCCACTTAATCCCATATCCAGCAATATGCTGGCGGCATATTCGTTGATGGTGCTGTTTTCGGTAATTTCGTCGAGCGTAGCGCCGCGTTTACCTTGCTTATCCAGCCAGGTCAGTACTCCCGCATTTCGCAGGCACAACGCGGTTTGAAAAAGCATAGGGGCAAATGCGATACGTTGTGCTTCAGTAATAGCATCCAGTGCGCTGAGCGAGTCCTGTTCGTACATGTGGGAACAACCTGTTGAGTGGCAGATAGTGAGGTTATCGGGCCTTATCGACCCGACTTTAGGCATAATTACAGATTGGCACCGGCTGCCAGATTGACCTGAATGTCTTTGTCCAGATTGCGCACCCAACGGTTATAGTTTTTATGAATTTTTCCGCCTGAAGCCTGCAGGTTAAGACTGCTGTCATATTTGATGTCGTAGCTGGTCGCGGTGTAGGTGATACGGACTTCGGCCACGTGATCGCGTGTCTGTTGACGAGCTTTGATCACCCCAGGGTTAACTTCCGTCATGATCCACTGGCGTTGAATGCCGGCTTTCAGAATGGCATTTTTAACCTGGTCCTGAGTGTGCCCCGCGCTAACGCTTGAGTGAACTTGATCGATCGGCGCAGTACGCGCGCAGCCTGCCAGCGCGCCGACAACCGCAATAGCGGCAAACCACTTAATATACTGTTTCATTAAAACTCCCTATCACGGTATTTTTATACGATTGAAATAATAAGTGATGAAATTATTTTTCGCCTTTCATCATCTGTATCTTTATTTAAGCTAAATTATAGTTGTATTCCACATGACAGATAACCCGGTGCTGGCGGCATGATGTCTTAATATTTTATGATTTTCTTCAGTAGAAAATTTTGCAGCAACATGATTGGCGCGAAGTATACGTTATCAAGCTAAACGCATCAATTTAAATGGTTTTTAAATATAGGGGTTAGTGCCGAAGATGTGTTTTTGGAAGATTTTTTATTTTAGTTATTATGGTTTTACTTTGTATATTGGTTTTTTATTTAAGTTAAGATGGTAATATCTGCGTTATTACCATCTTATTCTTAATAGATAAACTACCTTGTCTGGTAGTTTATCCCGGTAATCGACTTTTCGGTCTACCGGGGCCAAGCAAAATTGCCAGCTTGCTGCCACCCCTGGTAGTTTCCATCCAGATTTTACACACGCTGGTAAGCGGCACGGAAAGTAACATGCCGACCGGGCCGAGCAGCCATCCCCATACCAGTAAGGACAGGAAGACAACAAGCGTCGACAGGCCTAAACGATGGCCCATCATACGCGGCTCGAGGATATTGCCAATCACCATATGTACGACCAGAAACAGGGCGCCGACCAGCACGCATTCGTAAATCCCGTTGAACAGCAGCGCCTGCAGCATAGGAGGGACGGCGGAAATCACCGAGCCAATATTGGGTACATAGTTAAGCAGGAATGCCAGTACGCCCCACATCAGCGCAAACTGAATGCCCATTAGCGCCAGTCCCAGCCAGACGATAGCCCCGGTCCATAAGCTGAGCAATGTTTTTAACGCCAGGTAGTGAGAAACGCCCTTCAATGCACGGTGCAGACCCGCAATATGGATCTGCGGATTATTCAGCGCAAAGCGCAGCTTGTAAGGAACATGGCGCACCTCAAACAGCATAAACACCACCGTCATTACCAGCAGGAAGACGCTGGCCATTGCGCCTGAAAGCCCGGTCATCAGCGTGGTCGTGAAGGTCATTAGCTTGTCGGAGTCAATACGTTGCAGTAGACGTTCTGGCGACATGTGCAGGTTAAGAAAGGGCACCATCTCTTGCACGTAGAGGACCTTGCGCGTCAGCTCCTTGTTGTACTTTGGCAGCATGTCCATGAATTCCGTGATTGAAGATGCGAGAACGCCGATCAGCGCGGTGAGCACGAACAGCATCACTACCACCACCAGCGTAATGGCAATCGGGCGACGCAGCCCCCGGCGAATAAACCAGGTCACCAGCGGGTTCAGGACGATGGCAAAAAAGAGGGCCAGCAGCAGCTGCACAATAATGTCGGCAGCCGCATGAATACCTGCGAGGATCACCACCAGGGCGGCCAGTTTGAGCAAAATATGCAAACCTGTTTTATCAGGCTGAGCGCTTGTCATGTGTTCTTCCTTTTTACGTTTTGCTCTAAGTGTAGCGGCTGGCTTACGACCTATATTCCTAAACTGTCTGCTGATTTCTGCCCGGCAACATGGTAGAAATGAAACACTGTTGTAAAAATGTGGTGACCCTTCATGCCCGAACCCGTCGCTGAACCGGCGCTTAACGGATTTCGTCTCAATCTGCGCATTGTCTCGGTGGTGATGTTTAACTTCGCCAGCTACCTGACTATTGGCTTGCCGCTCGCGGTGCTACCCGGCTATGTTCATGATGTTATGGGTTTTAGCGCCTTCTGGGCTGGGCTTGTGATCAGCCTGCAGTATTTCGCCACCTTGTTGAGCCGCCCGCATGCGGGGCGATACGCCGATCTGCTGGGGCCGAAAAAGATTGTCGTGTTCGGGCTGTGCGGCTGTTTTTTAAGTGGCCTGGGCTATTTGCTGGCGGGAACAACCAGCGGCTGGCCGATGGTGAGCTTACTGTTGCTGTGCCTCGGGCGCGTGATTCTGGGGATTGGGCAAAGTTTTGCCGGTACCGGTTCAACGCTGTGGGGCGTGGGTGTGGTGGGCTCAATACACATTGGGCGGGTGATTTCATGGAACGGTATCGTCACCTACGGGGCGATGGCGATAGGTGCTCCGCTGGGCGTGCTGTGTTACGCCTGGGGTGGTTTGCAGGGACTGGCGCTGACCATCATGGCGGTGGCTCTGTTAGCAATACTGTTGGCGCTGCCACGTCCGGCGGTGAAGGCCAGCAAGGGCAAGCCGATGCCGTTTCGCGCGGTGCTCGGGCGCGTCTGGTTGTACGGTATGGCGCTGGCGTTGGCTTCCGCTGGTTTTGGGGTGATCGCCACCTTTATCACGCTGTTTTATGACGCTAAAGGCTGGGACGGCGCGGCATTCGCGTTGACGCTGTTTAGCTGTACGTTTGTCGGGACCCGCCTGTTATTCCCAAACGGTATTAACCGCTTAGGCGGGTTAAATGTGGCGATGATCTGCTTTAGCGTGGAAATAGTTGGGCTGCTGCTGGTAGGGATGGCGGATCTGCCGTGGATGGCAAAAGTAGGTGTTCTGTTGGCAGGTGCGGGGTTCTCGCTGGTGTTCCCGGCGCTGGGCGTGGTGGCGGTAAAAGCGGTGCCGCAGCAGAATCAGGGCGCTGCGCTGGCGACCTACACGGTATTTATGGATCTCTCACTGGGGATTACCGGGCCGCTGGCGGGACTGGTGATGACGTGGGCGGGCGTACCGGTTATTTATCTGGCGGCAGCCGGGCTGGTGGCGGTGGCGTTGTTGCTGACCTGGCGGTTAAAAAAACGGCCCCCGGAAGACTCTGCGGAGGCCGTGTCATCGTCTTAACCGTTACTGGATAACCAGCGTGTTAATGATGTTCTCTGCGGTCGCCTGCGCTTTCTGCTGATCGTCAGCAGGCAGCGTGATCTGCAGGGTCAGAAGCTGGTTGTCCACTTTACCCAGCACCACAGAAGAGTAAGCGGTCTGGCCTTTGGCGGAGATGATGCTGTCTAACTGCTGCAGGGTATGGCCCTTCAGCTCAATCGACTTGTTGGTGACGACCTGCAGCTGCGGGTCACGGCTACGCTGCTGATCTTCCAGGCGTTTGGCCAGCACGGTCAGGTCTTCACTGGTGTCATCACCGACAATCACAATCACTGCTTTCTGGCCGGTTGCGTCAGAATACACGTGCATATTGTTGGCCTGAGTACCCAGCTTGCCGCTCTGATCGGTCATATCTGCTGGCAGGGAAAAACTGAGCTTGCCGTCCAGCAGGCTGACCGGTTGTCCGGCGGCGTTACTTTGTGCGGCAGCACCCTCGGCTGGCGCTTTGGTATCGCTATTATCACAGGCCGCAAGCCCCATAACCAGCAGGCCAATACCGACATATTTAACCAGATTGCGCATTGACTTCTTCCTTTCGATAAACGGCCATAACGGCTCATTCGTCCATCTTATCACAACTCGGAAAATGAACCTTTAACTCGTCTGTAATGCCGCGATTTCGGATTTATCTGCCAGCCTTTTCAGTAACATATTCAGCAACACACCGTACATCGGCAGGAAGAAAATAATACTGATCAGCACCTTGAAACAGTAATCGACCAGCGCGATTTCCATCCAGTGCTCGGCCATAAAGGCATCCGGGCTACGCCAGAAGGCGATAAAGAAGAAGGCCAGCGTATCGCTGATGTTGCCAAACAGCGTGGAGGCGGTAGGTGCGAGCCACCAGCGGCGGTTTTGACGCAGGCGGTTAAAGACGTGCACATCCAGAATTTGACCCAGTGCGTAGGCCATAAAGCTGGCGGCGGCGATACGGGCGACAAACAGATTAAAGTGCAGCAGCGCGTCAAATCCTTGCCAGGACCCCATATAAAACAGCGCGGAAACCCCATAGGAGATCAACAGCGCGGGGATCATGACCGCAAAAATGATGCGTCGTGCCAGCGGTGCGCCAAAAATGCGAACGGTCAGGTCGGTGGCGAGGAAAATAAACGGAAAGCTAAAGGCGCCCCATGTGGTATGGAAACCGAAGATGGTGATCGGCAGTTGTACCAGATAGTTGCTGGATGTGATCACCAGTAGATGGAATAGCGATAGCCAGAACAACGCTTTTACGCGCTGAGTTTGTGTAAACGGAGTCATATTGTACCTTTTTAGTCAAGAATTGGGGTGAGGGAACCCAATAAAACGGTCGCATGATACTGCTTTAACAGGGCTTTGCAATGGTTGTTTTTCACGCAATCGTTAACCTGATTGGCTTACTGACCAACAGAGCGTAAAATAACGCCGTTTTTTATTGAACGAGACAACGATGAGCGATTTGTTTACCTCTCCCGACCATACCCTTGATGCCCAAGGGCTGCGCTGCCCGGAACCAGTGATGATGGTGCGTAAAACTGTGCGCGGCATGCAGGCCGGTGAAACGCTGCTGATTGTCGCGGACGATCCGGCGACAACCCGCGACATTCCCGGCTTTTGTACGTTTATGGAACATGAGCTGGTGGCCAAAGAGACCGACTCTCTGCCGTACCGCTATTTAGTGCGCAAAGGTCAGTAAGCTTGTTTGCCGGATGGCGGCGCAAGCGCCTAATCCGGCCTACGAATGACGAACAACCAGTCGGCCTGATAAGCGAAGCACCATCAGGCGAGAAACAGGCACTACCCTTTTCGTAACAGCCGCAGCGCGTTGGCGGTCACCAGTACCGTTGCCCCTGTATCTGCCAGCACCGCCAGCCACAATCCGGTTATCCCCAGTAGCGTGGTTATCAGGAAAATCCCCTTCAGACCCAGCGCAATGGCAATGTTCTGGCGAATATTGGCGTGTGTGGCGCGTGCCAGTTGGATCATTTGCACCAGGCCGCGCAGGCGGTTATGGGTCAGGGCGGCATCCGCCGTTTCCAGCGCGACGTCGGTGCCGCTTCCCATCGCAATGCCGATGGTGGCCGCTTTCATTGCCGGCGCGTCGTTAATCCCGTCCCCAACCATCGCCAGCGGGGACTGCTGGTTCAGGCTGGTCACTACCCGAACTTTATCCTCCGGTAGCAGGCCTGCTTTGAATTCCAGCCCCAACTCACCGGCAATTGCTGCCGCCGCACGTGGGTTATCCCCGGTCAGGATCACGCCTTTTACGCCCAACTGATGAAGCTCGTTGATGGCGGTCAGGGCGTCGTCACGCAGTGTATCCTGTAAGGCCAGCACGCCGAGCACCGCATCGTTGCGCAGCACCAGTACCACCGTTTGCCCGGCACTTTCCAGTTCGCTAATCTGTCCGGCAAAGGCTTCGGCAGGCTGTTTGCCCGCTGCGCAAATCAGTATCCGCTCGCCGTTGACCTGCGCTTCAATACCCGAACCCACCAACGCCCGCTGCGCTTGTGCTGCCGGGATGGTCAATTCACGGGTCTGTGCTTCACGGACAATCGCCTGAGCCAGCGGGTGCGTGGCACCTTGCTCAACCGCTGCCGCCAGCGCCAGCAGTTCGGACTCGCTGATGCCGCTCGCCGGATGAATCGCCGTCACGCGCGGTTTACCCACGGTCAGGGTACCGGTTTTATCGAATGCCACATGAGTGACTCTGCCTAATTGCTCCAGCGCGGCTCCGCCTTTAATCAGCGCCCCACGCCGCGCTGCCGCCGCCAGCCCGGAGGTAATTGCGGCAGGCGTTGAGATCACCAGCGCACACGGGCAGCCAATCAACAGCAGCGTCAGCCCTTTATAAATCCACTCCTGCCAGGAAGCAGCAAACAGCAGTGGGGGAACAAGAGTGACCAGCAGGGCGATTGCCATAATGGCCGGAGTGTAAACGCGGCTGAAGCGATCAATAAATCGCTCAATAGGGGCCCGACGCTCTTCGGCTTCTTCTATCAGCTTCAGGATGCGGTCAATGGCGCTGGCGCCTGGTTCAGACAGGACTTCCAGCGTGACAAGGCGGTCAACGCTGGTGGCGCCCGCCGGGACTTTATCGCCCGTGGCGCGTTCGACCGGAATAGATTCGCCGGTCAGGGCGCTTTCATCAAAGCTGGCAAAGCCGGAGACCAGTTTGCCATCGGCGGGTAAGCGCCCACCTGCGGCCACTTCAATCACGTCGCCGGGCTGGAGGCTGTTAATGGCCACCTCTTCGCGCTCGCCATTGCGCAGGCGGACTGCGGTTTCGGGTTTTAGCGCCATCAGCGCGCTGACCCCTTTGCGGGCGCGGCTGGCAGCCCATCCTTCCAGGCGTTCGCCAATTAAAAACAGTAGCAGTACCATCGCGGCTTCCGCCGTGGCACCAATAAACAGCGCACCAATGGCGGCGACGCTCATTAACGTTTCAATGGCAAAGTAGCTGCCGGTTTTCATCAGGCGCAGCGCCTGACGGGCAATGGGATACAGCCCGACCAGCGTCGTGGCGATAAACGCCATCTGACCAAAGGGATGATTGAACTGCTCCAGCCCCCAGCTAATCGCCATCATGACGATGAGCGTGATCAGCGGCAGATTTTCTTTAAACCGCGACTCGGGTGCGGCTTCCGGTGCTTGCTCATCGCGCAGGGTATAGCCCGCTTTTTGCACCGCGTTTTCTATGTTCTGGCGAATATCGCCCCCGGCATCGACCACCAGTTTTTCGGTAGCGAACAGCACCTGAACCTGGTTGACGCCGCTGACCTGGCGGACCGCATTTTCAACTTTACGCGCGCAGGCGGCGCAATCCATGCCTGAGACTTTCCAGCTATAGCGCGTGCCGTCCACCGTATTGGATACGGGCGTGGGTGAGGGTGTGGCTGTAGAACAACGGCCTTCACTGCAGCAGTCATCAACCTTCTGCGGTGCTGGTGCGAGCTTGAATGAAGAAAATTGTGGGGCCTTTTTGCCATTGGTATCGGGCGTCGACATGGCATCCTCCGGTTGATAATCATTTCGTATTAACCGGAGGATACACTCTGGAGTCGACTCCAGAGTCAAGCGTTTTTAAAGGTACAGTGAACGTACAATCAGGAAATGTCCGGCGAAGTAGCAGGCGGCGGCAATGGCGTTATCGGCGCGGAAGCGGCGGCGATAATGACTACCCAGCCAGACAATATTGCCGATGAACAGCAATGAGGCACCCATAAATGCCGACAGCGCCGGGGCGGTTGGGCGGAAGAACCACAGCTCGCCAGCCATCCAGACCATCATCAGAGTGATGCCGATAAAGGTGCAGATGGCGACGCGCAGTTCTTCCAGCCGCGTCCAGATCACGGCGATCAGCAGGGCACCCAACACCAGCAGCACCAGCGGCAGAGGCCAGAAGAATGACATCGTCATTTGGCTGGCGAAATAGATGGTATAGAGCAAATGCGACAGGAAAAACGCCCCTACGGCGTACAGCAGACGTTGACGCGGCAACAGCGTCAGCGCATCGCCGAGCAGCGAGGCCAACAGGCCGGCCAGCACCAGATAGCTGATGGCATTAAACATTGGCGCCTGCCAGGCCAGCAGCAACAGCAGCAATAATGTCAGGGGTTTAAAGACCCAGCGTTGCCAGGTGGGGCCACGATAGGACGCATCCACGAACAGCCATGCGGAAAGACAAACAGCGATAAACGACCAAAGCATCTTAGTTCCTTGAATTCGTTATTTTTTCGTAAGCGGGGTGCCTACGGCTCTTCTGTCCAGTGTAGAGGCCGATACCGCCAGATGACAACACCATAACAGGCAGGGTATGCTTATTTCCGCATTTTCTGATGGGTTAATAAAATGAGTAAGCCACCCCTTTTTTTCATTGTTATCATTGTATTAATCGTTGTCGCCGCGTCGTTTCGCTTTGTCCAGCAGCGCCGGGAAAAAGCGGATAATGATGCCGCGCCACTGGTGCAAAAGCAGGTTGTGGTGAGCAATAAGCGGGAAAAACCGCTGAATGACCGACGTTCGCGCCAGCAGGAAGTGACCCCAGCGGGTACCAGCATGCGTTATGAAGCGAGCTTTAAGTCACTTAGCGGGGGAATGGAGCAGACCTTTCGCCTGGATGCACAGCAGTATCATGCGTTAACGGTCGGCGATAAAGGCACGCTGAGTTACAAAGGGTCGCGCTTTGTTGATTTTACCCAACGACTGCCGGATGGCGGCTGATGCCTTATCCGGCCTACAAGTCTGTGGGCCCGACTCGCAACGCGCCGCCGGGCGAAAAGATCACGGCTACTTCTTCAACTGATCTTTAATCTTCTTCTGCCACACCAGCAACTCAAACACGCCGAACAGGAAAATACGCACTTTCTCGCCGGTGGTCATCTGCGGGCCGTCTTTCGGCAGGGTGCTTTTTAGCAGCGCCAGCTGCATGCCGTGCATCAGCACCATAAACACCAGCGCCACGTTAACGAAGATATTGAGCGGGCGCGGGAAGGGCTGAAAAAGATTGAGCAGCAAGAATGCCCAGACGCCCAGCATCAGCAGGCGTCCCAGGTTAATCAGCATGGTGTTCTCCTCGTGCTTCACGTTGATACAGGCGATAGGCAACCTGGCCGGCGACTTTTTCACGATACAACGACCAGTTAACCGGAACCGGCGGCAGGCCGTTTTCGACTTCGCTCTCAACGTAAATATACGCCTCGTTTGCCAGCCAGCCATTCGTTTCCAGAAGCGTTAATGTTTCTTCCAGTAATCCTTTACGAAACGGCGGGTCAACAAACACTACATTATGCGGCGACCCTGCCTGAGCCAGAAACGCCAGCGTATTGGTGTTGACGACGCGGGCGTGATTGGCCTTCAGCGTGACGAGATTTTTTTGTAGCTGCTGAGACACCGCCCGATCCATTTCCAGAAGCGTTGCGCCTGCGGCATAACGGGAGAGTGCTTCCAGCCCCAGCGCACCGCTGCCAGCAAAGCAGTCCAGACACTGGGCATCGACCATCATTGGTGCCAGCCAGTTAAACAACGTTTCGCGGACACGGTCAGTAGTGGGTCGCAGACCCGGGCTGTCCGGAACCGGGAGTTTACGGCCGCGCCATTGCCCGCCAATAATGCGGATCTGGCCGCTGCCTGAGTGATTCGGTTTTTTCATTTCTATTATTGCTCAATCCGCCTATAGCATGTCATTCCAGGCGGTGATGTGAGTTAAGTTAAGTGATAGACTATTTCATCATTTTTTTAGCTGCTATGTACATAGCGTTGACGCTGTGCCATGAAGCAACAGCGGGGAGTGTAGTCGCAAATGGCGAAAGAGAAAAAACGTGGCTTTTTTTCCTGGCTGGGCTTTGGTCAAAAAGAGCAGGCACCGGAAAACGAGACAGAATTAAAAAACGAAGAACAACAACAGGTTGTAGAAGAAGCTGCCGTTGTTGAGGAACAGCCGCGCGCGCAGGAAACCCATAGCGAAGCCGAAACGGAGGCCTTTGCGGCTGAGGTTGTGGAGGTCACTGAACAGGTTGCAGAAATCGAAAAACTGCAGCCTGAGCCGGAACCTGTGGTCGAGCAACCGCAGCCGGAGGTTGAACCGGTTGTTGAAGCCCCTGCGCCAACGGCGGTTATCGAACACGAAGAGTTACCGCTGCCGGAAGAAGTAAAAACCGAAGAAATTTCGCCAGAAGAATGGCAGGCGGAAGCGGAAACTGTTGAAATTGTTGAAGCGGTTGAAGAAGAAGCGGAAAACGAACCGCAGCTGACCGACGAAGAACTGGAAGCGCAGGCGCTGGCTGCTGAAGCGGCAGAAGAAGCCGTCATGGTTGTGCCGGTAGAAGAACCTGTCGTAGAAGAACCTGCTGTAGAAGAGCCAGCAGAAGAAGAAGCGGTACAGGAACAGGAGAAACCGACGAAAGAAGGTTTCTTTGCGCGTCTGAAACGCAGCCTGCTAAAAACCAAAGAAAACCTCGGTTCCGGATTTATCAGTCTGTTCCGCGGTAAAAAGATCGACGATGATCTGTTTGAAGAACTGGAAGAGCAGTTGCTGATCGCCGATGTGGGGGTCGAAACCACCCGGAAGATCATCGCCAACCTGACGGAAGGTGCCAGCCGCAAGCAGCTTAAAGATGCTGAAGCGCTGTACGGTCTGCTGAAAGATGAAATGGGCGAGATTCTGGCGAAGGTTGATGAACCGCTAAATGTGGATGGTAAGACGCCGTTTGTTATCTTAATGGTTGGTGTGAACGGCGTGGGTAAAACCACCACCATTGGCAAGCTGGCACGTCAGTTCGAGCAGCAGGGCAAATCGGTGATGTTGGCAGCGGGAGATACCTTCCGTGCGGCGGCGGTCGAGCAGCTGCAGGTCTGGGGTCAGCGTAACAACATTCCGGTGATTGCACAGCATACCGGCGCGGATTCCGCGTCTGTTATCTTTGATGCCATCCAGGCGGCGAAGGCGCGTAACGTAGACGTGTTAATTGCCGATACCGCAGGTCGCTTGCAGAACAAAGCGCATCTGATGGAAGAATTGAAAAAAATCGTTCGCGTGATGAAAAAGCTCGACGAAGATGCGCCGCATGAAATTATGCTGACCCTTGATGCCAGTACCGGGCAGAATGCTATAAGCCAGGCCAAACTGTTCCATGAAGCGGTGGGTTTGACCGGTATTACCCTGACCAAGCTAGACGGTACGGCGAAAGGTGGGGTAATTTTCTCGGTTGCCGACCAGTTTGGCATCCCTATCCGCTACATCGGTGTGGGCGAACGTATCGAGGATTTACGTCCGTTTAAAGCGGACGATTTTATAGAGGCACTTTTTGCCCGAGAGGATTAACAATGATTCGCTTTGAACATGTCAGCAAGGCCTATCTCGGTGGGAGACAAGCGCTGCAGGGAGTCACATTCCATATGCAGCCTGGCGAGATGGCGTTTCTGACCGGCCACTCCGGTGCGGGGAAAAGTACCCTGCTGAAGCTGATCTGTGGGATTGAACGGCCCAGTGCCGGGAAAATTTCCTTCAGCGGGCATGACATCAGCCGTTTGAAAAACCGTGAAGTGCCGTTTCTGCGTCGCCAGATCGGCATGATTTTTCAGGATCACCATCTGCTGATGGACAGGACCGTTTTTGACAACGTGGCGATTCCGCTGATTATCGCGGGTGCCAGCGGGGACGATATTCGTCGCCGCGTGTCAGCGGCACTGGACAAGGTCGGGCTGCTGGACAAAGCGAAGAATTTCCCGATTCAACTCTCCGGCGGTGAACAACAGCGCGTGGGGATCGCCCGTGCGGTGGTGAATAAGCCTGCAGTACTGCTGGCGGATGAACCGACCGGGAACCTTGATGACGCGTTGTCGGAGGGGATCTTACGCCTGTTCGAAGAGTTCAACCGCGTCGGGGTTACGGTATTAATGGCGACGCACGACATTGGGCTGATCTCCCGTCGTTCCTATCGCCAGATGGTCCTGAGCGACGGACACCTGCATGGAGGCCTGGCGCATGAATAGACGTGACGCTATTAATCAAATCAAACAGTTCGGCGGGCGACTGGATCGTTTTCGTAAATCGGGCGGTGCGCCAGGTGACGGGGGACGCAACGCGCCGAAGCGGGCAAAATCCTCACCAAAGCCGAACTCACGTAAAACCAATGTCTTTAACGAGCAGGTGCGCTATGCGTTCCAGGGCGCGTTACAGGACCTGAAAAGTAAGCCGCTGGCGACGTTCCTGACGGTGATGGTGATCGCCATCTCTCTGACGCTGCCGAGCGTGTGTTACATGGTCTATAAGAACGTAAACCAGGCGGCAAGCCAGTATTATCCGTCCCCACAGATCACCGTGTATTTGCAGAAAACGCTGGATGATGACGCGGCGGCGCGGGTGGTTGGTCAATTGCAGGCCGAGCAGGGCGTGGAGAAGGTGAATTATCTTTCCCGCGACGATGCGCTGGGTGAATTCCGTAACTGGTCTGGTTTTGGCGGTGCGCTGGATATGCTGGAAGAGAACCCGCTGCCGGCCGTGGCGGTGGTTATCCCAAAACTGGATTTCCAGGGCACGGAGTCGCTGAACACGCTGCGTGATCGGGTGGCACAAATCAATGGTATTGATGAAGTGCGCATGGATGACAGCTGGTTTGCGCGGCTGGCGGCGTTGACGAGTCTGGTGGGGCGCGTTTCGGCAATGATTGGCGTGCTGATGGTGGCTGCGGTGTTCCTGGTTATCGGCAACAGCGTACGACTGAGCATTTTTGCCCGTCGCGATACCATCAACGTACAGAAACTGATTGGCGCAACGGATGGGTTTATCCTGCGACCGTTCCTCTACGGCGGAGCGCTGCTTGGCTTTTCGGGCGCTTTTCTTTCACTGATTTTGTCAGAAATTTTGGTGATGCGTCTGTCTTCAGCGGTCACTGAAGTGGCACAGGTTTTTGGAACTAAATTTGATATCAACGGCTTATCATTCGACGAGTGCCTGCTGCTGCTGCTGGTGTGCTCAATGATTGGCTGGGTGGCAGCCTGGCTTGCCACGGTCCAACATTTACGCCACTTTACCCCCGATTAAAAAATCTCTGGTATAATCTTTCCCTGCACTGAGAAGTTCGCTCTGCAGGGAAAGAGTCCTGTTGTCTCTTCCCGACATAGTCATTGTGATGTCACATTTTGTGCGTAATGTATACACAGTACGACATGGAACTTGTGGATAAAATCACTGTCTGATAAAAGATTGAATGATATTCTCGTTGCTCATAAGCTCTGGCATGGTTGTTGCTGTCGATTTTTCAACGCGCCAGATGATATAGATTGAGAGGATTTGAATGACCAAAGAAATGCAAAATTTAGCTTTAGCCCCTGTTGGTAACCTGGAATCTTACATCCGGGCTGCAAACGCGTGGCCGATGTTGTCGGCTGACGAGGAGCGGGCACTGGCTGAAAAGCTGCATTACCAGGGCGATCTGGAAGCAGCTAAAACGCTGATCCTGTCTCACCTGCGCTTTGTTGTTCATGTTGCTCGTAACTACGCGGGCTATGGCCTGCCGCAGGCGGATCTGATTCAGGAAGGTAATATCGGCCTGATGAAAGCCGTGCGCCGTTTCAACCCGGAAGTGGGTGTGCGCCTGGTGTCTTTCGCCGTGCACTGGATCAAAGCAGAGATCCACGAATACGTTCTGCGTAACTGGCGTATCGTTAAAGTCGCGACCACCAAAGCACAGCGTAAGCTGTTCTTTAACCTGCGTAAAACTAAGCAGCGTCTGGGCTGGTTTAACCAGGATGAAGTTGAAATGGTCGCTCGCGAGCTGGGGGTTTCCAGCAAAGACGTCCGCGAAATGGAATCCCGTATGGCGGCGCAGGACATGACGTTTGACATGTCTTCGGACGACGAGTCCGACAGCCAGCCGATGGCTCCGGTGCTTTATCTGCAGGACAAATCGTCTAACTTTGCTGACGGCATTGAAGACGATAACTGGGAAGAGCAGGCGGCGAACAAATTGACTTACGCGATGGAAGGTCTGGACGAACGTAGCCAGGATATCATCCGTGCCCGTTGGCTCGACGAAGACAACAAGTCGACGTTGCAGGAGCTGGCCGATCGCTACGGTGTTTCCGCTGAACGTGTGCGTCAGCTTGAAAAGAACGCGATGAAAAAACTCCGCGCGGCAATCGAAGCGTAATTTTCGCGAATTGCCAATGAACCCTCGAATGTGAATTCGGGGGTTTTGTTTTTTGTAGGCCGGATAAGGCGTTTACGCTGCCATCCGGCAACACGTTTGCCTGATGGCGCTTCGCTTATCGGGCAAACGGGCCTTTCCTCCCCTCCCACCGACACGAATCTGTTATCTGGATGTAAAATTAGCTATTCCAAAATAATAAAAATCGGGTATGTTTTAGCAGAGTATGCTGCTAAAGCACGGGTAGCTATCCAATAATCGAAATAAAGTGCTGAACAACAACATCACAACACACGTAATAACCACAATAATGGGGATTGTCAGGATGAATATGAAGGGTAAAGCGTTATTGGCAGGATGTATCGCCCTGTCTTTGAGCAATATGGCCTTTGCTAAGGATATTAAAGTTGCCGTCGTCGGCGCGATGTCGGGTCCGGTGGCGCAGTATGGCGACCAGGAGTTTACCGGTGCAGAACAGGCGATTGCAGACATTAACGCCAAAGGCGGCGTGAAGGGTGACAAGCTGGTCGTGGTGAAATACGACGATGCCTGTGACCCGAAACAGGCGGTAGCGGTTGCCAACAAAGTGGTTAACGACGGGATTAAATACGTTATCGGTCACCTGTGCTCGTCTTCTACTCAGCCCGCGTCAGATATCTATGAAGACGAAGGCATTCTGATGATCACCCCGGCGGCAACCGCGCCGGAACTGACCGCGCGTGGCTATAATCTGGTGATGCGTACCACTGGCCTGGACTCTGATCAGGGGCCAACCGCCGCTAAATATATTGTTGAAAAAGTGAAGCCGAAACGCATTGCCATCGTTCACGACAAGCAGCAGTACGGCGAAGGTCTGGCGCGCTCTGTGCAAGACAATCTGAAGAAAGCGAATGCTGATGTGGTGTTCTTTGACGGTATCACCGCCGGTGAGAAAGACTTCTCCACCCTGGTGGCGCGTCTGAAGAAAGATAACATCGACTTTGTTTACTACGGTGGCTACCACCCGGAAATGGGGCAGATCCTGCGTCAGGCGCGTGCTGCTGGCCTGAAAACCCAGTTTATGGGACCAGAAGGGGTGGCGAACGTGTCGCTGTCTAACATCGCCGGTGAATCTGCGGAAGGCTTACTGGTGACCAAGCCGAAGAACTATGACCAGGTTCCGGCGAACAAACCGATCGTGGATGCCATCAAGGCCAAGAAACAGGATCCAAGCGGCGCGTTTGTTTGGACCACCTACGCTGCGTTGCAATCATTGCAGGCTGGTCTGAACCATTCCGACGATCCGGCTGAAATTGCTAAATACCTGAAAGCAAACTCTGTTGAAACCGTGATGGGGCCGCTATCATGGGATGCGAAGGGTGACCTGAAAGGCTTCGAGTTCGGCGTGTTTGACTGGCATGCTAATGGTACGGCTACAGACGCTAAATGAGTAACTGCCCGGTGGCGCTTTGCTTACCGGGCCTACAGCGAGCACTTCGTAGGCCGGATAAGCGTCAGCGCCATCCGGCTTTTTTATTACCGCTTCTCCCAGCCATCCGCCTGTGCGCTAAACCCTAATGCCTGCATAAATGCGGCCATCACGCCGCGGTCTTCCACGCCTACATCTGCCATCCACCATGAACTCACGTCAGGGTTTTCGCGGATCACTTCTTCGATCAAATACTGCCCGACGCCGCGACGGCGGGTGATTTCGCGTATGCGTAAGGAATCCAGCGCGCCTTGCGTACCGCTCAGGGTTACGCGTACTGCGCCTAACAGGCGTTCATTAAACCGCGCGGCATAGATCCGGTGAGCGTCATCGACGCGTAGAGATGAGGCGGAATATTCCGGCCAGATTTTGCCCAGATCGATAGTGTCCTGAGCGCTAAAGTTTTCTAAACGAATGATGGTCAGCTTCATTGACAGCATGTCCAAGTCACAAAAGATGAAATCAGTGTACCGAAATACTTCCCCCGGATGCTTTCTCTTTTTTATGTGAATAACCAGGTGATTAATTTTATAACAACGATAATGACAGTTTGAAACATTAGGCATTGAAAAACAGGCAGGATATTACCCTGGAATGCAGCATTTTATTCCGCTCTTTGTGCCATTATTTTATGCTGACAAGCGTGCTTTTTTTTGTTTATCTATAGTGAAAAGCAGAATATTATCTTTTCTTAATCGACTGAAAAATAGAGATTTTAGCGTTATTTTGCTTAAAAAACTGTGCTAAACCATTAATGAGACTGGTAAAAATAGTACAGTTCAAAAAAAGCACAGTCTGCTTTTTAACCATATAAATACAAAATAAATACACAACATCACGAATGGGGATTCAGGAATGAAAAGGAATGCGAAGACAATCATCGCAGGGGTAATCGCACTGGCAATGTCGCACACGGCTATGGCGGAGGAGATCAAAGTCGCTGTGGTCGGGGCAATGTCAGGTCCGGTCGCGCAGTGGGGCGATATGGAATTCAATGGCGCGCGTCAGGCGATTAAAGATATTAATGCCAAAGGTGGCATCAAAGGCGACAAGCTGGTGGGCGTGGAATATGACGACGCCTGCGATCCAAAACAGGCGGTGGCCGTGGCGAATAAAATCGTTAACGACGGCATTCAGTATGTGATTGGTCACCTGTGCTCATCGTCGACTCAACCTGCATCCGACATCTACGAAGATGAAGGCATCCTGATGATTTCCCCGGGTGCCACCAACCCGGAACTGACGCAGCGCGGTTATGCGCACATCATGCGTACGGCCGGTCTGGACTCCTCTCAGGGACCCACCGCGGCGAAATATATTCTTGAGACGGTTAAGCCTCAGCGTATTGCCATCATCCATGATAAGCAGCAGTACGGTGAAGGACTGGCGCGCTCGGTACAAGACAGCCTGAAAGCGGGCAAAGCCAATATCGTCTTCTTTGATGGGATCACTGCCGGAGAAAAAGATTTTTCTGCGCTGATTGCCCGTCTGAAGAAAGAAAACATCGACTTCGTTTATTACGGCGGCTACTACCCGGAAATGGGACAAATGCTGCGTCAGGCACGTTCTGTGGGCCTGAAAACGCAGTTTATGGGTCCAGAAGGCGTGGGTAATGCGTCACTGTCCAACATCGCGGGCGAGGCAGGCGAAGGCATGCTGGTGACCATGCCAAAACGCTATGACCAGGATCCGGCGAATAAGGCTATCGTCGATGCGCTCAAAGCGGACAAGAAAGATCCGACCGGACCATATGTGTGGATCACCTACGCTGCTGTGCAGTCGCTGGCAACCGCTTTGGATCGCAGCGGCAGCAAAGAACCGCTGGATCTGGTGAAAGATTTAAAAGCACACGGGGCTGATACCGTGATTGGGCCGCTGAATTGGGATGAAAAAGGCGATCTAAAGGGATTTGAGTTTGGTGTCTTCCAGTGGCACGCCGACGGGTCGTCCTCGGTAGCCAAATAATTATCCCACCGCCCGGTGATGCCGGGCGGGTATGAAAAGGTTTGCATATGTCCGAGCAGTTCCTCTATTTCTTACAGCAGATGTTTAACGGCGTCACGCTGGGAAGCACCTACGCGCTGATCGCCATCGGTTACACGATGGTGTACGGCATTATCGGCATGATCAACTTCGCCCACGGCGAGGTGTATATGATCGGCAGCTATGTCTCCTTTATGATCATCGCTGCGCTAATGATGATGGGTATTGATACCAGCTGGCTGCTGGTAGCGGCCGGATTCGTCGGCGCTATCGTGATTGCCAGCGCCTACGGCTGGAGTATTGAACGCGTGGCATACCGACCCGTGCGCAGCTCCAAGCGCCTGATTGCGCTGATTTCCGCCATCGGGATGTCCATCTTCCTGCAAAACTACGTCAGCCTGACCGAAGGCTCGCGCGACGTGGCGCTGCCCAGCCTGTTTAACGGCCAGTGGACCATCGGCAGTAGCGAAAACTTCTCTGCCTCCATTACGACCATGCAGGCAGTTATCTGGGTTGTGACCTTTGTAGCCATGCTGGCGCTGACGATTTTCATCCGCTACTCGCGTATGGGCCGTGCGTGTCGCGCCTGTGCAGAAGATCTGAAAATGGCCAGCCTGCTCGGTATTAACACTGACCGCGTGATTGCGCTGACTTTTGTGATCGGTGCGGCGATGGCGGCAGTGGCGGGTGTGCTACTCGGCCAGTTCTACGGCGTTATCAACCCGTACATCGGCTTTATGGCCGGGATGAAAGCCTTTACCGCCGCCGTACTGGGGGGCATCGGTAGCATCCCTGGGGCGATGATTGGCGGTCTGATTCTGGGTGTAGCGGAAGCGCTTTCCTCTGCGTATCTGAGTACGGAATACAAAGACGTGGTGTCGTTTGCACTGCTGATTATCGTGCTGCTGGTGATGCCGACCGGTATTCTGGGTCGCCCGGAGGTAGAGAAAGTATGAAACCAATGCACGTTGCGATGGCGCTGCTCTCTGCCGCCATGTTTTTCATCCTCGCGGGCGTCTTTATGGGCGTTCAGTTAGAGCTGGATGGCACCAAGCTGGTCGTTGATGTCGCCAGTGATATTCGCTGGCAGTGGGTGTTTATCGGCACCGGAGTCGTTTTTCTGTTCCAGCTGCTGCGCCCGGCTTTCCAGCACAGCATGAAGCGAGTTTCCGGCCCGAAGTTTATTCTGCCGGCGATTGACGGCTCCACCGTCAAACAAAAACTGTTCCTGGTGGCGCTGCTGGTGATTGCCGTAGCGTGGCCGTTTATGGTCTCACGCGGCACGGTCGATATCGCCACCCTGACGATGATTTATATTATCCTCGGTCTGGGCTTGAACGTGGTGGTGGGGCTGTCTGGTCTGCTGGTGCTGGGCTACGGAGGTTTTTATGCTATCGGTGCTTACACCTTCGCGCTGTTGAACCACTATTACGGTCTCGGTTTCTGGACCTGCCTACCGCTGGCAGGCCTGGTCTCTGCGGCAGCGGGTTTCCTGCTCGGCTTCCCGGTACTGCGTCTGCGCGGTGACTATCTGGCGATTGTGACCTTAGGTTTTGGTGAGATCGTCCGTATTCTGTTGCTGAACAATACTGAAGTGACCGGTGGCCCGAACGGCATCAGCCAGATCCCGAAACCGACTCTCTTCGGTCTCGAGTTCAGCCGTAGCGCCCGCGAAGGCGGCTGGGATACCTTCAGCAACTTCTTCGGCGTGAAGTATGACCCGTCTGACCGTGTGATTTTCCTCTATCTGGTGGCGTTGCTGCTGGTGGTTTTCTCACTGTTTGTCATAAACCGCCTGCTGCGTATGCCGCTGGGCCGCGCGTGGGAAGCCTTGCGTGAAGATGAAATCGCCTGCCGCTCGCTGGGCTTAAACCCAACACGTATCAAGCTGACCGCCTTTACCATCAGTGCCGCGTTTGCCGGCTTTGCCGGCACGCTGTTTGCTGCGCGTCAGGGCTTTGTTAGTCCGGAGTCTTTCACTTTTGCTGAATCGGCCTTCGTACTGGCGATTGTAGTCCTCGGTGGCATGGGGTCGCAGTTTGCGGTGATCCTGGCGGCCATTCTGCTGGTGGTGTCACGCGAACTGATGCGTGATTTCAATGAATACAGCATGTTGATGCTCGGTGGTTTGATGGTACTGATGATGATCTGGCGCCCACAGGGGCTTCTGCCGATGACCCGTCCACAGTTGAAGTTGAAAAACGGGCAAGCGAAAGAAGGAGAGCAGGCATGAGTCAGCCATTATTATCCGTGAACGGCCTGATGATGCGCTTCGGCGGTCTGCTGGCGGTCAACAACGTTGAACTGGAACTGAGGCCGCAGGAAATTGTCTCGTTAATCGGGCCAAACGGTGCGGGTAAAACCACGGTTTTCAACTGCCTGACCGGTTTTTACAAGCCGACGGGGGGGACGATCAAACTGCGCGATCAGCATCTGGAAGGGCTGCCGGGCCAGCAAATTGCCCGCATGGGCGTGGTGCGCACCTTCCAGCACGTGCGTCTGTTCCGCGAGATGACGGTGATTGAAAACCTGCTGGTGGCGCAACACCAACAGCTGAAAACCGGTGTCTTCTCCGGATTGCTGAAAACCCCGTCTTTCCGTCGTGCCCAGAGCGAAGCGCTGGACCGTGCTGCCACCTGGCTTGAGCGTATCGGTCTGCTGGAACACGCCAACCGTCAGGCCAGTAACCTGGCCTATGGTGACCAGCGTCGTCTGGAGATTGCTCGTTGCATGGTGACCCAGCCGGAAATCCTGATGCTCGACGAACCTGCCGCGGGACTCAACCCGAAAGAGACTAAAGAGCTGGATGAGCTGATTGCTGAGCTGCGTAATCATCACAACACTTCAATCTTGTTGATTGAACATGACATGAAGCTGGTGATGGGGATTTCAGACCGTATCTACGTGGTGAACCAGGGCACGCCGCTGGCAAACGGGACGCCGGAACAGATTCGTAATAACCCGGATGTCATCCGCGCCTATTTAGGTGAAGCATAATGGGGGCGAGCCAAAAGATGGAAAAAGCGATGTTAACGTTTGACAAGGTGAACGCCCACTACGGAAAGATCCAGGCGCTGCACGACGTCAGTCTGTATATCAATCAGGGTGAGATCGTGACGTTAATCGGTGCCAACGGTGCGGGTAAAACCACGCTGCTCGGTACATTGTGCGGCGATCCGCGAGCGACCAGCGGGCGCATTGTTTTTGATGGTAAAGACATCACCGACTGGCAGACGGCGAAAATCATGCGTGAAGCGGTGGCGATTGTCCCGGAAGGGCGTCGCGTGTTTTCGCGCATGACGGTGGAAGAGAACCTGGCAATGGGCGGCTTCTTTGTTGAACGCAACCAGTTTCAGGAACGCATCAAGTGGGTGTATGACCTGTTCCCACGCCTGCATGAGCGTCGTATTCAGCGGGCGGGCACCATGTCCGGCGGTGAACAGCAGATGCTGGCGATTGGCCGCGCGCTGATGAGCCAGCCACGTCTGCTGCTGCTTGATGAACCATCTCTGGGGCTGGCGCCGATTATCATCCAGCAGATCTTTAACACCATCGAACAGCTGCGTGAGCAGGGGATGACCATCTTCCTCGTCGAGCAGAACGCCAATCAGGCGCTGAAGCTCGCCGATCGCGGCTACGTGCTGGAAAACGGTCATGTGGTACTGGAGGACACCGGCGATGCGCTGCTGGCCAACGAAGCGGTGCGCAGCGCCTATCTGGGCGGGTAATACTCTCTACTGAGATAAGGAGCCGAAATGGCTCCTTATTTGTACATATTAGTTGCACAATTAATCTGTACAGTTCAGGAGGTTTCCATGCGTACAGTTAACTATAGTGAAGCGAGACAGAATCTGGCTGAAGTGCTGGATAGTGCGGTTACCGGAGTCCCCGTCACCATTACGCGACGCGGTCATAAACCTGCGGTCATCATTAGCGCAGAAGAGTTTGAACGTTATCAGGCCGCCAGGCTGGATGATGAATTTGCAGACATTATGATGATTCATGGTAATGAAATCAGGGAGCTGGCGGATAAATGACACTACAAATTATCTCAGCGGAAGAGATAATACAGTTTCACGACAGGCTACTCCGCGTGACGCCTGGTGTTACAGGCATGCCTGATCCCGGTCGTGCGGAAGCGCTGATGTACCGGGTATTAAATCAAATTGAATATGAAGGTGTGACCGATGTGTGGTTGCTGGCAGCCATGCATTTGCTGGCCTTTTCTCGCGGGCACATTTTTAATGATGGTAACAAACAGACCGCGTTGTTTATTACTTTGCTGTTTTTAAAGCGTAATGGGATCGCGCTAGTCTGCAAACCCCGATTTTGTTGCCATGACGGTTGAAGCCGCAGCGGGACGACTCTCGTTAGAACAGATTGCACATCGTCTGCGACAGTAACGTCCAGCCCGTACTCACCTTCCGGCGTTGTAGTACCTGGACCATTACCCAGGGAATCGTAACGCCTCCATCCGTGTCTCAGCTCCCATTTTCCCTTCTCATAACCTTCACTGCCTTGCCATCTCTCTGTCGCCTTACTATCTTTTTTTTGTAATAAAAAAGTTATTTTTCTGTCATTCGAGCATGTCATGTTACCCCCGCGAGCATAAAACGCGTGATATCGCGCATCCGGCACAACAAGAGAGATAACCGATGAAATCGTTACGACATACAGCTTTAGGACTGGCAATCAGCCTGGCATTTGCAGGTCAGGCACTGGCCGTCACCACTATCCCGTTCTGGCATTCAATGGAAGGCGAACTGGGTAAAGAAGTTGATTCACTGGCGCAACGTTTTAATGAATCCAATCCCGACTACAAAATCGTTCCGCAGTACAAAGGCAACTATGAGCAGAGCCTGAGCGCGGGGATCGCCGCATTCCGTACCGGTAACGCGCCTGCTCTGCTGCAGGTTTACGAAGTCGGGACGGCAACCATGATGGCCTCAAAGGCAATTAAGCCGGTCTATGAAGTGTTCAAAGAGGCCGGAATTAACTTTGATGAGTCTCAGTTTGTGCCGACGGTTTCCGGTTATTACACCGACTCTAAAACCGGACATTTGCTCTCCCAGCCGTTTAACAGCTCCACCCCGGTGCTGTACTACAACAAAGATGCCTTCAAAAAAGCCGGTTTAGACCCTGAACAGCCGCCAAAAACCTGGCAGGACCTGGCGGAGTACACCGCGAAGTTGAAGGCTGCAGGCATGAAGTGCGGCTATGCCAGCGGCTGGCAGGGGTGGATCCAGATTGAAAACTTTAGTGCCTGGAACGGTTTGCCGGTCGCCACTAAAAACAATGGTTTTGACGGTACCGATGCGGTGCTGGAGTTTAATAAGCCGGAGCAGGTGAAACATATTGCACTGCTGCAAGAGCTAAACAAGAAGGGTGATTTCAGCTACTTCGGGCGCAAAGATGAATCCACCGAGAAGTTTTACAGCGGTGACTGTGCGATTACCACTGCTTCTTCCGGCTCTCTGGCCGACATCCGTCACTATGCGAAATTCAACTATGGCGTCGGTATGATGCCGTACGATGCCGACGTGAAAGGTGCCCCGCAGAACGCGATTATCGGCGGTGCGAGCCTGTGGGTGATGCAGGGTAAAGACAAAGAAACCTACGCTGGCGTGGCGCAGTTCCTTAACTTCCTGGCGAAGCCTGAAATTGCGGCTGAATGGCACCAGAAAACGGGCTATCTGCCGATCACTACCGCCGCCTACGATCTGACCCGCGAACAGGGTTTTTATGACAAGAACCCGGGGGCGGATACCGCCACGCGTCAGATGCTGAACAAGCCACCGTTGCCGTTCACCAAAGGACTGCGCTTGGGCAATATGCCGCAGATCCGCACCATCGTGGATGAGGAACTGGAAAGCGTCTGGACCGGTAAGAAAACCCCACAGCAAGCGTTGGATACCGCCGTTGAGCGCGGCAACCAGTTACTGCGTCGCTTCGAGCAGTCGACCAAATCTTAAGTGTATAAGTGCCTGATGGCGCTGCGCTTATCAGGCCTACAGCGTTTGTAGGCCGGATAAGGTGCTTGCACCGCCATCCGGCACCTTCCAGGAAAAGAACTGTCATGTCCTCATCCCGACCGGTGTTCCGCTCGCGCTGGCTACCCTATTTATTGGTGGCCCCACAGCTGGCTATCACCCTTATTTTCTTTATCTGGCCTGCGGGTGAAGCGCTGTGGTATTCGCTACAAAGCGTCGATCCATTTGGTTTTTCCAGCCAGTTCGTGGGGCTGGATAATTTTGTCGCGCTGTTTCATGACCCGTACTACCTTGATTCGTTCTGGACCACCATCAAGTTCAGTACGTTAGTCACGGTAAGCGGTCTGTTGGTGTCGCTGTTTTTTGCCGCGCTGGTGAATTACGTGGTGCGCGGCAGCCGTTTCTACCAGACGCTGATGCTGCTGCCTTACGCGGTGGCCCCTGCCGTCGCTGCGGTGCTGTGGATCTTTCTGTTTAATCCAGGGCGCGGGCTGATTACGCATTTTCTCGGTGAGTTTGGCTATGACTGGAATCATGCGCAAAACAGCGGCCAGGCCATGTTCCTCGTGGTATTTGCCTCGGTCTGGAAGCAGATTAGTTACAACTTCCTGTTCTTCTTTGCCGCATTACAGTCTATTCCTCGCTCGCTGATAGAAGCCGCCGCGATTGACGGTGCGGGTCCAATCCGGCGCTTCTTCAAGCTGGCGTTGCCGCTGATTGCCCCGGTGAGTTTTTTCCTGCTGGTGGTGAATCTGGTGTACGCCTTCTTTGACACCTTCCCGGTGATTGATGCCGCCACGGCGGGCGGGCCGGTGCAGGCGACGACCACGCTGATTTATAAGATCTACCGTGAAGGATTTGTCGGGCTGGATCTGGCGTCTTCCGCTGCACAATCGGTGGTGCTGATGTTCCTCGTTATTATTTTGACCGTGGTGCAGTTCCGCTATGTGGAAAGTAAGGTGCGTTACCAATGATTGAGAACCGTCGCTGGCTGACAATATTCAGCCATACCCTGCTGATTCTGGGGATCATGGTGATCCTGTTCCCGCTGTACGTTGCGTTTGTGGCGGCGACGCTGGACAACCAGGCGGTATATGACACGCCGATGACGCTGATCCCCGGAACCCATCTGCTGGATAACATGCACACCATCTGGGTCAACGGGGTGGGCGTGAACAGCGCACCATTCTGGTTGATGATGCTCAACAGTTTCATCATGGCGTTCAGCATTACGCTGGGGAAAATTACGGTGTCGATGCTCTCCGCATTCGCCATCGTCTGGTTTCGCTTTCCGCTGCGTAACCTGCTCTTCTGGATGATTTTTATTACGTTGATGCTGCCGGTGGAGGTGCGAATTTTCCCGACGGTAGAGGTGATCGCCAACCTGAAAATGCTCGACAGCTACGCAGGTCTGACGCTGCCGCTGATGGCATCCGCCACCGCGACATTCCTGTTCCGCCAGTTCTTTATGACCCTGCCAGATGAACTGGTGGAAGCGGCGCGTATTGACGGCGCATCACCGATGCGTTTTTTCCGCGACATCGTGCTGCCGCTGTCAAAAACCAATCTGGCGGCGCTGTTCGTCATCACCTTTATTTACGGCTGGAACCAGTATTTGTGGCCGTTGTTGATTATTACCGACGTGAACCTGGGCACGGCGGTGGCGGGTATCAAAGGCATGATCGCCACCGGTGAAGGTACGACGCAGTGGAACCACGTGATGGCAGCTATGCTGCTGACGCTTATCCCTCCGGTAATCATCGTGTTAGCCATGCAGCGCGCGTTTGTGCGTGGTTTAGTGGACAGTGAGAAATAAAATGGCAGGACTAAAACTACAGGCAGTAACCAAAAGCTGGGACAGTAAAACCCAGGTAATTAAACCGCTGACGCTGGACGTTGCGGACGGGGAATTTATTGTAATGGTCGGGCCGTCCGGCTGCGGTAAGTCTACGCTGCTGCGGATGGTCGCCGGACTGGAGCGGGTGAGCAGCGGCGATATCTGGATTGAAAATAAGCGCGTCACCGAGATGGAGCCGAAAGATCGCGGTATTGCGATGGTGTTCCAGAATTACGCGCTCTACCCGCATATGAGTGTGGAAGAAAACATGGCCTGGGGGCTGAAAATTCGCGGCATGAGCAAAGTGCACATTGCCGAGCGCGTGAACGATGCCGCGCGCATCCTCGAGCTGAGCGAACTGCTCAAACGTCGCCCACGCGAGCTTTCCGGTGGCCAGCGTCAGCGTGTGGCTATGGGACGGGCGATTGTGCGCGAACCGGCAGTATTTCTGTTTGATGAGCCGCTTTCCAACCTTGATGCCAAGCTGCGCGTGCAGATGCGTCTGGAGTTACAACATCTGCACCGGCGACTGAAAACCACCTCACTTTACGTAACCCACGATCAGGTCGAAGCTATGACCCTTGCCCAGCGGGTACTGGTGATGAACAAAGGCGTCGCCGAACAAATCGGTACGCCGGTTGAGGTGTACGAAAAACCGGCCAGCTGCTTTGTGGCGAGCTTTATCGGCAGTCCGGCCATGAACCTTCTGGACGGGCGTATCAGCGCCACGGGCCATCATTTTGAGCTGGAGAGCGGCATGATGTTGCCCCTCGGCAAGGATTATTCGCGCCATATTGGGCGTAACATGACGCTGGGTATCCGCCCGGAGCATATTGCGCTAAGCTCGCAGGCCGAAGGCGGCGTGCCGCAGGTGCTAGACACCCTGGAAATGCTGGGCGCGGATAACCTGGCCCACGGGCGCTGGGGCGAGCAGAAGCTGGTGGTGCGGCTGGCGCATCAGCATCGCCCGACGGCAGGCAGCACGCTGTGGCTGCATTTGCCCGAAAACCATATGCATCTCTTTGATGGCGAAACAGGACAACGAGTATGAGTAACTGGCCTTATCCCCATATTGTCGCCCATCGTGGTGGCGGTAAACTGGCCCCGGAAAACACGCTGGCGGCAATCGATGTGGGGGCGCGATTCGGGCATACCATGATCGAATTTGACGCGAAATTGTCAAAAGATGGCGAGATCTTCTTACTGCACGACGACAACCTTGAACGCACCAGCAACGGCTGGGGCGTCGCTGGGGAGCTGAACTGGCAGGATCTGCTGCGCGTTGATGCCGGGGGCTGGTTTAGCGGCGAGTTCAAAGGCGAGCCGTTACCGTTGCTTTCTCAGGTAGCGGACCGCTGCCGTCAGCATCGCATGATGGCCAATATTGAGATTAAACCCACTACGGGTCGCGAGGCACTCACCGGCAGAGCCGTTGCGCTGGCAGCGCGTGAACTCTGGGCTGACATGACGCCGCCGCTGCTGTCATCCTTTGACATTGAGGCTCTTGAAGCTGCACAGCAGGCCGCACCGGAACTGCCGCGCGGGCTGCTGCTTGATGAATGGCGTGACGACTGGCGCGAACTCACGTCGCGGCTGGGCTGCGTTTCTCTTCATCTAAACTATACGCTGCTGGATGAAGCGCGTGTCGATGCGATACGTGATGCCGGGTTACGCATTCTGGTGTACACCGTCAACCGTCCCCAGCGCGCGGCAGAGCTATTGCGCTGGGGGGTGGATTGCATCTGTACCGATGCCATTGATGTCATTGGGCCGGATTTTCAGCCCTATTAAGGCCCAATCGTTTTTAACGGCACGTTAGGCTGCGGCGTGCTGGAAGGCTTAAGCATGTCGCCGTTCTTTTTCTCCGACAGCATTTGCTGCTGTTTATTCAGCGTGCTGTCCGGATTGCGGTTGGTGTTTAGCATCCCACCGTTGTTGTTGGGTAGCATTTGCTGTTGGCTGGTATTCAACTCCCCCGGCTGAGACTGGCGCACGCGCTGGGAGTTGGTGTTGATCTGATTTTCCATATGCTGCTGTTGCATGCGCGTCTGCGTCTGCAACTGTTGGTTCAGCATCCCTTTCTGCTGAATTTGCTGTGATTGCATTTGTGTCTGCATCCGCTGCTGACTCGGGATCTGATAACCCGGTTGATTCGGGTTGTTCATGGTGTTGATGGGCTGTGCAAAGCCTGCAAACGGCAATAGCATGGCTAAAATCAAGAGTCGTTTCATCGCTTTTCTCCTCTCGGGGATCTCTTTAGTTTACTCCTTTCTCGCCGTTACGATGGTTATTTCAGAGTTATGCACCAGGCTTAGTGGGGGCAGACCCCCGTACATCTGGAGAATAACGATGATAAAACCGACGTTTATACGCCGGGTAGCCATTGCTGCTCTGCTCTCAGGAAGCTGTTTCAGCGCGGCTGCCGCACCGGCTGCGCCGCCAGTATCATATGGCGTGGAAGAAGATGTGTTCCATCCCGTGCGCGCGCAGCAGGGGATGGTTGCCTCCGTGGATGCGATGGCCACGCAGGTTGGGGTAGATATCTTAAAGCAGGGGGGTAACGCGGTAGATGCTGCCGTGGCCGTGGGGTATGCACTGGCGGTGACGCATCCCCAGGCGGGGAACCTGGGCGGCGGTGGATTTATGCTGCTGCGCACCAAAGACGGGAATACGACCGCTATCGATTTCCGTGAAATGGCGCCGGCTAACGCCACGCGTGATATGTTCCTCGACGATCAGGGCAATCCGGACAGTAAAAAATCGCTAACCTCGCATCTGGCTTCCGGCACGCCGGGGACCGTGGCCGGATTCTCGCTGGCACTGGAAAAATATGGCACCCTGCCACTCAACAAAGTGGTACGCCCGGCGATGAAGTTGGCGGCAGAGGGGTTTGTGGTAAACGATGCGCTGGCTGACGATCTCAAAACCTACGGCAGCGAAGTGATCCCCAACCACGAGAACAGCAAAGCTATTTTCTGGAAAGACGGCGAACCGCTGAAAAAGGGCGACAAGCTGGTACAGAAAAACCTGGCGAAAAGCCTCGAGATGATTGCCGAGAATGGCCCGGATGCGTTTTATAAAGGGGCGATTGCCGATCAGATAGCCGAGGAGATGAAGAAGAACGGCGGGCTGATGAGCAAAGACGATTTAGCCGCTTATAAAGCCGTGGAGCGTAAACCGATTAGCGGCGACTATCGCGGATACCAGGTCTTCTCGATGCCGCCCCCGTCCTCTGGCGGTATTCATATTGTGCAGATCCTTAATATTCTCGAAAACTTCGATATGAAGAAATACGGATTTGGCAGCGCCGATGCCATGCAGGTGATGGCGGAGGCGGAGAAGTATGCTTACGCCGACCGCTCTGAATACCTTGGCGATCCGGATTTTGTGAAGGTACCGTGGCAGGCGCTGACCAACAAAGCGTATGCCAAATCGCTTGCCGAGCAGATCGATATCAATAAAGCCAAACCCTCCAGTCAGATCAAACCGGGCAAGCTTGCCCCGTACGAAAGTAACCAAACCACCCACTTCTCGGTGGTGGATAAAGACGGCAACGCCGTGGCGGTGACCTATACCCTGAACACCACCTTCGGCACCGGTATTGTGGCGGGTAACACCGGTATTCTGCTCAATAATGAAATGGATGACTTCTCTGCCAAACCGGGTGTCCCGAACGTTTACGGGCTGGTGGGCGGTGATGCCAACGCGGTCGGGCCGAATAAGCGCCCGCTGTCGTCCATGTCGCCGACCATCGTAGTGAAAGACGGCAAAACCTGGCTGGTTACCGGCAGCCCTGGCGGCAGTCGTATTATCACCACTGTGCTGCAAATGGTGGTCAACAGCATTGATTTTGGAATGAACGTCGCCGAAGCCACCAATGCACCGCGTTTCCATCATCAGTGGTTGCCGGATGAGCTGCGCATCGAGAAAGGCTTCAGCCCGGACACCATCAAACTGTTGGAACAGAAAGGGCAAAAAGTCGCGCTCAAAGAGGCGATGGGCAGCACCCAGAGCATTATGGTCGGGCCGGATGGCGCACTGTATGGCGCGTCTGACCCACGCTCCGTGGATGATTTAACGGCGGGGTACTAAGAATGACGGCCCTCTTCGGTGGAAGAGGGCTTATCGGGTCGTTCTGGCTGTTAACTCATTTCGTTTAGCAACTTTTGGCCTTGGATGGATACGCGATAATAATCCATACCTGACGGTGTCCTTGTTACTATGTCGACTAAACCGGCTTTGGATAGGTTATCCACGAGCTTGGCAACGTTACCCACCCCATCCATATTCCTGAGGGTCATTGCACGATCAAGATTATACCAGGTCCAATTTACATCATCTCTGGATGCCAGTAATTTCAAAATGTTCAGTTCAGTATTGTTTACCATGATGGTGCGTCCGGGTGATAAAGGTCATTACCAGTTATTCTATAATCTTCGAGAGTGGATGTATGCGTATTATTCCAAAGATCATAAGCCTCTTGGTTATCGCTTGGTCTGCCGGTTTCCCAACCTAAATTACAGTAGCGTTGATACTCTCGGCATTCATGAGTGTAGTAGTTTAAATCCACTTGTTCTGGTAGTAAGTTACCGTTAGCTATTTTTTTCAAACGGCTAACCATGAACTCATTACCTGGGTCTGGATCGAAGCGAGATATATGTTTTTCCACAATTGCAATTCCTTCATGGGTAATATTTACGCCTTCAGTTGTAAGATGTTCAACTGGACCTCCTGCTTTATTTGGATCAAATGGTCTTGATGTATAGGTTCCTTTTGCCCCAAAATGCTCCAGTTCTTGTAGTTCAGGGAACCTCATTCTGCCCATTGTTAATCCAGCAGCTACTGAAGCACCAAGGATAAGCAATCCTTTGTTATCCATAACCTGCTCGTAACCCGCAGGAGCATCGCCCCCCAACTTTTCCGCCGTTTCCCTGAAACCGTCGATATTCCCGTTGTAGATCCCTCCGGCCGCAAGCAGTCTGCCAACCCCTTTGCTGTTTAACGTTTTGAGGCCGTTGTCTGCGGGGGTTTTGGGACGGGGGATAAACAGGCGGTTATAGTTTTCGGGCAACGCCAGGTAGCTGCACTCAGTGTTGGCAATAAGATGTTTGCAGAGGATATATTCATAGTTGATGGTTATTGTTTCTGTATCTAAATTATTCTCGCTGAATTGGTTTTGAATGGCTGATAGAAATGCTCCCCGCAGTTGAATATAATAATACTTCTCCCATCTACCGAATCTATTGATGCGGTAGAAATAAAACTCCATATATAACTGCTCGTTGTTGTTAATAGCATTAACAAATAATGGGGTGCTTTTATCTATCAGTTTACAAAATCGCAGTCCGTGCAAATGAGAACCTGCGCCAGTACTGGTTATACTATTAGTGAACGAAAAGGTAAAAATTTCGTCTTCGTGCCCTATTTGCCAGCGGTTACCCACGGATGCAATGGTTCCACATCCATCAGAAATAGCCCCTTGCTGTTGTCCTGAAACCATCAGATAGACGATATCACTCATGAAATCCTTATCCTTTTATTACGTGTTATCGTAAAAATGGTAATTTTTCTCTTTGTTTTTATTTACGCTTTCTGATGGTGTTAGTATATAGCAGAAACAAAACGTTTCATTTTAAGTGAATATTCTTGAGGGGATTCTGAATATAAATAACCAAGGAGAGAAGTTTTTATATATTTAATAATGGGGGGATATTGAAAGAATAATTGTTGATGTTTTTTTTATTCACATCAGTGGCCTACATCGTGCTATACGCTGTAGGCCTTATCTGTCAGCTAGGGAACGTACCGTTGCTGTGATTCAGACCAGCGATATATGCGACTGCTTTTATCCTCAAGGTTAACACGCTCTACGTCATAAAAACCGGCGGTCTTTGCCGCGCGTATTTTCAGGATGTACTTACTTTCGCTGATGTCGTGCTGTCGCGTTCCGTCCTGATTCCAGTCCCCGGCGATATCCTGATATTGGTAAACAAGGTTGGAAAACACATTGATTATCTTGTTGTCTTTGATCGCGTAGAGCTCCAGCACTTCATAAAATGCACCGCCGCCGGAATACGCATTTGCGTACCCGCCGCGTACCCCGAATGCCAGGGTATCGGGTGCGATCCGATAAGGGGCCAGATCCAGTTTGGTGTAATAAGCCAGCGGTTTGACGGACTCATCATCACTCTGCGCTTCGGCGTTTTCATTCCACGTTGAGAGCTGGTCCAGCGGTTTTTCTGAACGTGCGATCGGCTGCAACTGTTGATTCTGCCAGGAAAAAACGCCGAGATATAATTTATTGACGCGGCTGGTGCTGTAATTTTCCGGACAGCCGTTATCTGCGCGTTTCCTGGTTTGTTCTGCCTCTGCCTGATTATCGGCAAAACAGGCGACGCCAATGTATTTCCCGTTTTTGCCCCAGGCTTTGGCACCGGTCATAATCAGGTTTTTGGGGTCTTCATTCGGCGCAACCCAGCTAATCCATTGCGCTACCTCTAACCCTTGCGGCAGTTCACCAAACCCTTTGGCGGGCGTTGCCCCCATCATTTGCTCGGCGAAAATCTGCTTGCCTTCCGGATGGTGAATGGCGTTGGGGATGGAATCCACATTTTGTACGGTCATGGCGTAGCCGGGGGAAATCGTTGCCAGCAGAACCAGCGATATAACCTTTTTCACGATGCGTCCTTTCAATAAAAAGGGCGAGATGACTCGCCCAACCATTACTTCACGCGCGCCATAAAGTACGCATCAACGTACTCACCGTTGCGCAGGCCATATTTCTTACCGGTCCCTTCGATTTCAAAGCCATACTTTTTGTACACCGCCACAGCAGGTTCATTATCGACAAACACCGTCAGCTCAATGCGCTCGACGCGCAGCCAGTTGTCGCACATGTCGATCATGGTGCGGATGAGCGCGCTGGCGACGCCGCGATTTTGCCAGCGGGCATCTACGCAGATCCCAAAATCAGCGACGTGACTGCGGCGCGGGCGCTGGGTGACTTCAATGCATAGGTGCCCCACGACAATATCATCAATGCAGGCAACCAGTTGTTTGACACCGGTGCGCTCGGCGAGCCGTTCTTGCCACATCTCCATGGAAGGATGAGGAACCTGTAGCGTATTGTGATACACCTCCGGCTGGGCATGGATTTGACGAATGGCGTCGTAATCTTTCTTTTCAGCGTGGCGTATCACTATCTCACTCATTCCTTATCTCCTGCAGGGTTAATTGTGTATTTACACTCGCTGAGAAAGAAAAATCCGTCAACTGCATTTTTTTTGCAAAAAGAAGTAGACAAGTGCGAATGAGAATGATTATTATTGCTCTGCGTTCAGGGGAACCCTACGGAGAACCTGAAAGCACGACATTGCTCACATTGCTTCCAGTATTACTTTAGCCAGCTTTTGCTGGCTTTTTTTTTGGGGTTTTGTTTCAGCCTGGCTTACTTGCCATTTTGTCCCCGGGAAGTGCTCGTGCTCCTCACGTACATTTAGTACGCTCCGGGCCCTGCGCGCTTGCCGTGAACAAACTGACCGCGACGCCGCCGGCCGATCTTGAGGCTACTGCTTTTGTAGGCCGGATAAGGCTCCGCCGCATCCGGCACGATGATAGGATGGATTCAGTCTCCCCCCACTTTGCGCTATGGTGTAGGCAATCACCTTCAAAAGGATTGCCTTATGACCTTACACTGCGCATTCATTGGGTTTGGTAAAAGCACCACCCGCTACCATTTACCGTACGTTCTCAACCGTAAAGACAGCTGGCACGTGGCGCATATCTTCCGTCGTCACGCCAAGCCGGAAGAGCAGGCACCGCAATATTCACACATCCACTTTACCAGCGACCTCGACGAGGTATTAAACGATCCGCAGGTGAAGCTGGTGATCGTCTGCACACATGCAGACAGCCACTTTGAATACGCAAAGCGTGCGCTGGAAGCGGGTAAAAACGTGCTGGTGGAGAAACCGTTCACACCAACGCTGGCAGAGGCAAAAGCGCTGTTCGAACTGGCGCAAAGCAAGGGGCTGATCGTTACGCCGTACCAGAATCGCCGCTTCGATTCCTGCTTCCTCACCGCCAAAAAGGCGATTGAGAGCGGCAAGTTGGGCGAGATTGTTGAAGTGGAGAGTCATTTTGACTACTACCGCCCGGTGGTGGAAACTCAGCCGGGTCTGCCACAGGGCGGCGCATTCTATGGGCTGGGCGTACACACCATGGACCAAATTATCTCGTTGTTTGGTCGTCCCGACCACGTTGCCTATGACATCCGTAGCCTGCGCAACAAAGCGAATCCTGATGATACCTTTGAAGCGCAGCTGTTCTACGGTGACCTGAAGGCTATCGTCAAAACCAGCCACCTGGTGAAAATCGACTATCCGAAGTTTATCGTTCACGGCACTAAAGGCTCGTTTGTGAAGTACGGTATCGACCAGCAGGAGACCAGCCTGAAGGCCAATATTATGCCGGGGGAACCCGGTTTTGCCGCCGATGATTCAGTGGGTGTGCTGGAATATGTCAACGATGATGGCATCACGGTGAAAGAAGAGATGAAACCGGAAGTGGGCGACTACGGCCGCGTCTATGATGCGCTGTATCAGTCGCTGACCACCGGTACGCCTAATTACGTCAAGGAATCTGACGTTCTTACTAATCTCGAGATCCTCGAGCGCGCCTTTGAACAGGCAACGCCTGCCACGATAACCCTCGCCAAATAGCGCTAAGTGACGCCTCTGGGCTTGTTCATTTTTTTTGAACAGAGGCGTCAATTTACACCCTCTATGATCCCTGAGTGATAGAGTCCACACTGACTCCATCGAAAACATCTGGGGGTGAACACAATGATCTTCTTACGCAAAGCAAACGACCGTGGTCATGCAAATCATGGCTGGCTCGATTCCTGGCATACCTTTTCGTTTGCCAACTACTATGACCCGAATTTTATGGGGTTCTCGGCACTGCGCGTGATTAACGATGACGTGATCGACGCAGGCCAGGGTTTTGGTACGCACCCCCATAAAGACATGGAAATCCTGACCTACGTACTGGAAGGTGCGGTGGAGCATCAGGACAGCATGGGTAACAAAGAGCAGGTACCTGCAGGTGAATTCCAGATTATGAGCGCCGGGACGGGGATCCGTCACTCGGAGTACAACCCAAGCGACACCGAGAAGCTGCACCTGTATCAGATTTGGATCATCCCGCAGGAAAACGGCATTACGCCACGCTACGAGCAGCGCCGTTTTGATGCCGCGCAGGGCAAACAGCTAGTGCTGTCGCCGGATGCGCGTGACGGTTCGCTGAAGGTTTACCAGGATATGGAGCTGTACCGCTGGGCGCTGCTCAAAGATGAGCAATCGGTACATCAGATAGCCGCGGAACGCCGCGTGTGGATCCAGGTCGTGAAAGGCAATGTCACCATCAACGGAACCAAAGCGTCCACCAGTGATGGTCTGGCAATCTGGGATGAACAGGCCATTTCGATTCATGCCGACAGCGACAGCGACAGCGAAGTATTACTGTTTGACCTGCCGCCTGTATAAAAATACACGGCATCCTTCAAGCTGCATCTGTGTTGGCTTTATTACTCGGCCCATCCATAGGTCTCGCCCCTTCGGGGCCGCTGTAAGCAGCGTTCAAATCTGCTCCCGGCAGATTTGTCGCTCACCCCGGGAGCGTACTTAATGTACGCTCCCGGGGATTTACTGCGTCGCCGCCTTGATGCAACTCGAATGATTTTGTGTATTTCTCACAATAAAAAACTCCTTTTTTTCTCTGCGAAGGTTCACGCATGTCCGTGGTAAACTCGGGGAATCTATCCCTTTTTAACGCTTCAGGACGATGAAAAAGAAAAGACCCGTACTTCAGGATGTAGCCGACCGCGTGGGCGTGACCAAAATGACGGTCAGTCGCTTTTTGCGCAACCCGGAGCAGGTCTCCGTGGCGCTGCGGGGCAAAATTGCCGCTGCACTTGATGAGCTGGGTTATATTCCCAATCGTGCTCCTGATATCCTTTCAAATGCTACCAGTCGTGCTATCGGCGTGTTGTTACCCTCTCTCACCAACCAGGTTTTTGCTGAAGTGCTACGCGGCATTGAGGCCGTGACTGACCGCCACGGTTATCAGACCATGCTGGCGCACTACGGCTATAAGCCAGAGATGGAACAGGAACGTCTGGAATCAATGCTATCGTGGAATATCGATGGCCTGATCCTCACCGAACGCAGCCACACCCCGCGTACGTTGAAAATGATCGAAGTGGCGGGGATCCCGGTGGTTGAGCTGATGGACAGCCAGTCTCCGTGTCTTGATATCGCCGTCGGTTTTGACAACTTCGAAGCCGCCCGCCAGATGACCGCCGCCATTATCGCGCGTGGGCATCGCCACATTGCCTATCTGGGAGCGCGTCTGGATGAGCGTACTATTATCAAACAGAGGGGCTACGAGCAGGCCATGCGCGACGCCGGCCTGGTGCCGTATAGCGTGATGGTGGAACAATCTTCTTCCTATTCGTCGGGTATTGAGCTTATCCGTCAGGCGCGGCGTGAATACCCGCAGCTGGACGGTGTGTTCTGTACTAACGATGACCTGGCGGTCGGGGCGGCATTTGAATGCCAGCGCTTAGGGCTGAAAATTCCGGATGATATGGCGATTGCTGGTTTCCACGGTCATGACATCGGGCAGGTGATGGAACCGCGTCTGGCGAGCGTGCTCACGCCGCGTGAACGGATGGGCAGCATTGGCGCTGAGCGTCTGCTGGCGCGTATCCGCGGTGAAGCAGTCACACCTAAAATGTTAGATTTAGGTTTCACCTTGTCACCGGGCGGATCTATTTAAGCCGACAAGTTTGACGTAGCTCACACTTATACACTTCGAGCACGAATGGATATTGCTTCTCCATTTGTCCGGCTGGACAATGTTACCGATAACAGTTACCCGTAACAATTCCTGATTCTTGTACCAGTGGGGGCAACGCTTTGAGCACGACTAATCATGATCACCACGTTTACGTTCTGATGGGCGTATCGGGCAGCGGTAAATCTGCTGTCGCCAGCGAAGTGGCGCATCAACTGCAGGCCGCGTTTCTTGATGGCGATTTTCTCCATCCGCGCAGCAACATCACGAAAATGGCCGCCGGTGAGCCGTTGAACGACGACGACCGTAAGCCGTGGTTACAGGCGCTCAATGACGCCGCCTTTGCGATGCAGCGTACCAACAAGGTCTCGCTGATCGTGTGTTCTGCGCTGAAAAAACACTATCGCGACCTGCTTCGCGAAGGCAATCCGAATCTCTCTTTCATCTACCTGAAAGGGGATTTCGACGTGATTGAAAGCCGCCTGAAAGCGCGCAAAGGTCACTTCTTCAAAACGCAGATGCTGGTTACCCAGTTTGATGCGCTGGAAGAACCGGGTGCGGACGAAAGCGATGTACTGGTGGTGGATATCGATCAACCACTGGACGGTGTGGTAGCGAGCACCATTGAGGTTATAAACCAAGGCAGTAAGTAGTGACTACATTAACGCTTGTTTTAACAGCAGTAGGGTCCGTTTTATTACTGCTGTTTTTAGTAATGAAGGCGCGTATGCACGCCTTCGTTGCTTTGATGGTGGTGTCTATTGGTGCAGGTCTCTTTTCCGGTATGCCGCTCGATAAAATCGCGGCCACTATGGAAAAAGGGATGGGGGGCACGCTGGGCTTCCTGGCGATTGTGGTCGCTCTCGGTGCCATGTTCGGTAAGATTTTGCATGAAACGGGCGCAGTCGATCAGATTGCCGTCAAAATGCTGAAATCCTTTGGTCACAGCCGCGCGCACTATGCGATTGGCCTGGCCGGTCTGATTTGCGCATTACCGTTGTTCTTTGAAGTGGCGATTGTGCTGCTGATAAGCGTGGCGTTCTCGATGGCGCGCCACACCGGTACCAACCTGGTTAAGCTGGTCATTCCGCTGTTTGCGGGCGTGGCGGCAGCGGCGGCGTTTCTGCTGCCGGGGCCCGCGCCGATGCTGCTGGCTTCTCAGATGCACGCCGACTTTGGCTGGATGATCCTGATTGGCCTGTGTGCGGCGATCCCTGGCATGATTATCGCCGGGCCGCTGTGGGGCAACTTTATCAGCCGTTACGTTGAGCTGCACGTGCCGGAAGACATTACCGAGCCGCATCTGGGCGAGGGGAAAATGCCGTCCTTCGGCTTCAGCCTGTCGCTGATCCTGCTGCCGCTGGTACTGGTGGGTCTGAAAACCATCGCCGCACGCTTTGTGCCGGTCGGTTCTTCAACCTACGAATGGTTCGAGTTTATCGGTCACCCGTTCACCGCGATTCTGGTGGCGTGCCTGGTGGCGATTTACGGCCTGGCCATTCGCCAGGGGATGCCAAAAGACAAAGTGATGGAGATCTGCGGTCATGCGCTGCAACCGGCGGGGATTATTCTGCTGGTGATCGGTGCTGGTGGCGTATTCAAGCAGGTGCTGGTGGATTCTGGTGTCGGTCCGGCACTGGGTGAAGCATTAACCGGAATGGGCCTGCCGATTGCCATCACCTGCTTCGTGCTGGCAGCGGCGGTGCGTATCATTCAGGGTTCTGCAACCGTGGCCTGCTTAACGGCGGTCGGTCTGGTGATGCCGGTGATTGAACAACTGAACTTCTCCGGCGTGCAGATGGCGGCCCTGTCTATCTGTATCGCGGGTGGCTCTATCGTGGTCAGTCACGTGAATGACGCCGGTTTCTGGCTGTTCGGTAAGTTTACCGGTGCAACTGAAGCGCAAACGCTGAAGACCTGGACGATGATGGAAACCATCCTCGGCACGGTCGGTGCAATTGTCGGTATGATTGCTTTCCAGCTATTGAGCTGAGGGCATTGCCCGGTGGCGCTTGCGCTTACCGGGCCTACAAACGAGCACATTTCCACACCGTAGGCCGGGTCAGGCGAAGCCGCCACCCGGCGTAATATGAGTGCGTCACCCCTTCATCCACATCCGTACGCCATCGAGGAACATCTGGGTTGCCATCATCACCAGAATCAGCCCCATCAGGCGCTCGAGCGCGTTAACCCCTTTCTCACCCAGCAAGCGCAGAAACAGCGACGACTGCAATAAAATCACAAACGTTCCACCCCAGGCGATCAGCAGGGCAATCACCAGATGTCCCATCTGATTCGGGTACTGATGCGACAACAGCATCAACGACGCCAGGATGGTGGGGCCCGCCACCAGCGGAATGGCCAGTGGAACGATAAACGGCTCTTCGCCTGCGGGCAGCCCGGTGCTGTTGCCGGTGGCGCTGGGGAAAATCATCTTGATGGCGATCAGGAACAAAATGATGCCCCCGGAGATGGAGACGGTCTCCGCGCGCAGGTTAAGAAATGCCAGAATTTTCTCGCCCGCAAACAGGAATATCAGCATCACCAGCAGCGCAATAAACAGCTCGCGAATCATAATTGCGCGACGGCGTTTCGGTTCAGTATGTTTCAATACGGACATGAAAATGGGCAGGTTTCCGAGCGGATCCATAATCAGGATCAATAAAACTGCCGCTGAAATGATTTCATTCATAACTCAAATTCCCTGATAATTGCCGCGGACTTTCTGCTTGCGAGCGCAGCGGGATAAGTCGCATTACTGATGGCTTCGCTATCATTGATTAATTTCACTTGCGACTTTGGCTGCTTTTTGTATGGTGAAGGATACGTCACAGGATAATGGCGTACATACACAGCACACATCTCTGCAGGAAAAAAACGCTATGAAAAATGTTGGTTTTATCGGCTGGCGCGGTATGGTCGGCTCTGTACTCATGCAACGCATGGTAGAAGAACGCGACTTCGACGCCATTCGCCCTGTTTTCTTTTCTACTTCCCAGCTTGGGCAGGCAGCACCGACGTTTGGTGCGACCTCCACCGGCATGCTTCAGGATGCATTTGATCTCGATGCGCTGAAGGCGCTCGACATTATTGTGACCTGTCAGGGCGGCGATTATACCAACGAAATCTATCCAAAGCTTCGTGAAAGCGGTTGGCAGGGTTACTGGATTGACGCGGCCTCTTCACTGCGCATGAAAGACGATGCCATCATTATTCTCGATCCGGTTAACCAGAATGTGATCACCGATGGTCTGAACAACGGCATCAAGACGTTTGTCGGCGGTAACTGCACCGTTAGCCTGATGCTGATGTCACTCGGCGGTCTGTTCGCCAACGATCTGGTGGACTGGGTGTCCGTGGCGACCTACCAGGCGGCTTCCGGCGGCGGCGCGCGTCATATGCGTGAACTGCTGTCGCAGATGGGCCATCTGTATAGCCATGTGGCCGATGAACTGGCGACCCCTTCTTCTGCTATCCTCGATATCGAACGTAAAGTGACAACCCTGTCCCGTAGCGGCTCCCTGCCGGTTGATAACTTTGGCGTCCCGCTGGCCGGGAGCCTGATTCCGTGGATCGACAAACAGCTCGATAACGGCCAGAGCCGCGAAGAGTGGAAAGGGCAGGCGGAAACCAACAAAATTCTTAACACGTCTTCCGTGATCCCGGTGGATGGTCTGTGCGTGCGCGTCGGCGCATTGCGCTGCCACAGCCAGGCGTTCACGATTAAACTGAAAAAAGATGTGTCGATTCCGACCGTGGAAGAACTGCTGGCCGCGCACAATCCGTGGGCGAAAGTGGTGCCAAACGATCGGGATATCACCATGCGTGAGTTAACCCCAGCGGCCGTTACCGGTACGTTGACCACGCCAGTCGGTCGTCTGCGTAAGCTGAATATGGGACCGGAGTTCCTGTCAGCCTTTACCGTGGGCGATCAGCTGCTCTGGGGTGCTGCGGAACCATTGCGCCGAATGCTGCGTCAGCTGGCGTAATGCGGGACTGCCGGATAAGCATATCGCCATCCGGCAGACACAGACCGTGTTTAAACATTGGGTGCTGAGTTGCCCTTTTTTTTGCGTAATACAGGAGTAAGCGCAGATGTTTCATTTTTTACCGGGAGTAAGATAAAGCATTGGCTATTCTTTAAGAGTGACTTAATACCGGAGGTATTAAGTTGTTGCCTGAAGGTGGGACGACGCAGAGAGGATGCACAATTGTGCTGCGCCGTTCAGGTCAAAAAAAGTGTCACTACCTGATGTCGAAAATCAGTTGGAAGGGGTGACACCATAAAACAGGATGACAACCATGTCCGTTCGTATCGATAGAGACGTGATTAATGCGCTAATTGCAGGCCATTTTGCGGATCCTTTTTCCGTACTCGGTATGCACCAAACTGACGCCGGACTTGAAGTCCGTGCTCTATTACCTGACGCCACCGAAGTGTGGGTGATCGAACCAAAAACCGGACGCAAAGTCGGCAAGCTGGATTGCCTCGACCCTCGCGGTTTTTTCTGTGCTGTAATTCCCCGCCGTAAAAATTTCTTTCGCTATCAGCTGGCTGTTGTCTGGCATGGACAGCAGAATCTGATCGATGACCCTTACCGTTTTGGCCCGCTTATTCAGGATATGGACGCATGGCTGTTGTCCGAAGGGACGCATCTGCGCCCGTACGAAACGCTGGGCGCACATGCGGATACCATGGACGGCGTGACCGGCACGCGTTTTTCCGTCTGGGCACCGAACGCACGACGCGTTTCGGTAGTAGGGCAGTTCAACTACTGGGACGGTCGCCGCCACCCGATGCGCCTGCGCAAAGAGAGCGGCATCTGGGAGCTGTTTATCCCCGGTGCACAGCAGGGGCAGCTGTACAAATACGAGATGATCGATGCCAACGGTCATTTGCGTGTCAAAGCCGACCCGTATGCCTTTGAAGCGCAAATGCGTCCGGAAACGGCGTCGCTTATCTGCGGTTTGCCCGAAAAAGTGGTGCAAACGGAAGAACGCATAAAAGCCAACCAGTTTGATGCGCCGATCTCTATCTACGAAGTGCATCTGGGCTCGTGGCGTCGCCATACGGACAACAACTTCTGGCTGAGCTATCGCGAACTGGCGGATCAACTGATCCCCTATGTGAAGTGGATGGGCTTTACCCATATTGAGCTGTTGCCGATTAGCGAGCACCCATTTGACGGCAGTTGGGGCTACCAACCGACCGGCATGTATGCGCCGACCCGACGCTTCGGCACGCGCGATGACTTCCGCTATTTTGTGAATGCCGCGCATCAGGCGGGGCTGAACGTGATCCTCGACTGGGTACCCGGTCACTTCCCGTCGGATGACTTCGGCCTGGCTCAGTTTGACGGTACCAGCTTGTATGAGCACAGCGATCCGCGCGAAGGCTATCACCAGGACTGGAACACGCTGATCTACAACTACGGTCGCCGTGAAGTCAGTAATTATCTGGTAGGTAACGCCCTGTACTGGATTGAGCGCTTTGGCATTGACGCGCTGCGCGTGGATGCCGTGGCGTCGATGATTTACCGCGATTACAGCCGCAAAGACGGCGAGTGGATCCCGAACGAATTCGGCGGGCGTGAGAACCTCGAAGCCATCGAGTTTTTGCGTAATACCAACCGTATTCTTGGCGAACAGGTACCCGGCGCGGTGAGTATGGCGGAAGAGTCGACCGATTTTGCCGGTGTATCAAGACCGCAGGACATGGGTGGCTTAGGTTTCTGGTACAAGTGGAACCTCGGCTGGATGCACGACACGCTGGACTACATGAAGCTGGACCCGGTTTATCGCCAGCACCATCACGATAAGCTGACTTTCGGCATGCTGTACAACTACACCGAGAACTTTGTGCTGCCGCTGTCACACGATGAAGTGGTACACGGTAAGAAATCGATCCTCGACCGCATGCCGGGCGATGCGTGGCAGAAGTTTGCCAACCTGCGCGCCTACTATGGCTGGATGTGGGCCTTCCCGGGTAAGAAGCTGCTGTTTATGGGTAACGAGTTTGCCCAGGGCCGTGAATGGAACCACGACGCCAGCCTCGACTGGCATCTGCTGGAGGGGGGCGATAACTGGCATCACGGCGTACAGCGTCTGGTGCGCGACCTGAACCACACTTATCGTCATCACAAAGCGCTACATGAACTCGACTTTGACGGCTATGGTTTTGAATGGCTGGTGGTCGATGACAACGAACGGTCGGTGCTGATTTTTGTGCGCCGTGATAAAGCCGGTAATGAAATTATCGTTGCCAGCAACTTTACGCCGGTACCTCGCCACGGCTACCGCTTTGGCATCAATCAACCGGGCAAATGGCGAGAAATCCTCAACACAGACTCGATGCATTACCACGGTAGCAATACCGGCAACGGCGGCGCAGTACAAAGCGATGAAATTGTCAGCCACGGTCGCCAGCATTCACTGAGCCTGACGTTGCCGCCGCTGGCCACGATTTGGCTGATGCGGGAGGGGTGATGACACAACTGGCAACCGGCAATGCCACCCCCCATGGTGCAACGTATGACGGCCATGGCGTTAATTTCACCCTTTTTTCGGCGCATGCCGAGCGCGTCGAACTGTGCATATTCGATGAGCAAGGCTGCGAGCATCGCTATGATTTGCCGGGGCGTAGCGGCGATGTCTGGCACGGCTATCTGGCCGATGCCCGGCCCGGTTTGCGCTACGGTTATCGCGTACATGGCCCGTGGCAGCCGCAGCAAGGACACCGTTTTAACCCAGCGAAACTGCTGATTGACCCCTGCGCGCGCCGGGTCGATGGCGAGTTAAAAGATAACCCGCTGCTGCACGGTGGAATGAACGAACCGGATCATCACGATAACGCGGCGATTGCCCTGAAAAGCGTGGTGGTGTCAGACCATTATGACTGGGAAGACGATGCCCTGCCGCGTACGCCGTGGGGCAATACCGTTATCTACGAAGCGCATGTTAAAGGGCTGACGTATCTGCACCCGGACATTCCGCAACAGATTCGCGGCACTTACAAAGCGCTCGGTCATCCGGTGATGATCGACTATTTCAAGCGTCTCGGCATTACTGCGCTGGAACTGCTGCCCGTGGTGCATTTCGCCAGCGAGCCGCGACTGCAGCGGCTGGGGCTGTCGAACTACTGGGGCTACAACCCGGTAGCCATGTTTGCACTGCATCCGGCCTATGCCTGCTCACCTGAACACGCGCTGGATGAGTTTCGCGATGCCGTCAAAGCGCTACACAAAGCGGGGATTGAGGTCATTCTCGATATCGTTTTGAACCACAGCGCTGAGCTGGATCTTGAAGGGCCGGTCTTCTCCCTGCGCGGAATTGATAACCGTAGCTATTATTGGATCAGGGACGATGGTGATTACTACAACTGGACCGGCTGTGGGAACACCCTCAACCTGAGCCATCCCGGTGTTGTGGAGTATGCGTGCGAATGCCTGCGCTATTGGGTGGAAACCTGCCATGTGGACGGTTTTCGTTTTGATTTAGCATCCGTCATGGGGCGTACGCCTGCGTTTCGTCAGGATGCGCCGCTGTTTACCGCAATCCAAAACTGCCCGCTGCTTTCAGGCGTTAAGCTGATTGCGGAGCCGTGGGATATCGGTGAAGGCGGGTATCAGGTTGGGAATTTTCCCCCGCCGTTTGCTGAGTGGAATGACCATTTCCGCGATGCAAGTCGACGCTTCTGGCTCCAGCGTAATCTGCCCCTTGGGGAGTTTGCCGGACGTTTTGCGGCTTCCAGCGACATGTTTAAACACCCTGGTCGCAAACCCAGCGCATCGGTCAATCTGGTGACGGCGCACGATGGTTTTACGCTGCGTGACTGTGTGTGCTTCACAAATAAGCACAATGAAGCGAATGGTGAGGAAAATCGCGACGGCACTAGCAATAACTACAGCGACAATCATGGTAAAGAAGGATTAGGCGGCACGCTGGACCTGATTGAACGGCGACGCGACAGCATGCATGCCCTGTTGACGACGTTGCTGCTTTCTCAGGGTACACCGATGTTGCTGGCGGGAGATGAACATGGTCATAGCCAGCACGGTAACAATAACGCTTACTGCCAGGATAACGCCTTAACCTGGCTGGACTGGCAGCAGGCAAACAGCGGGCTAACCACATTCACCGCCGCGTTGATTCATCTTCGCCAGCAGATCCCTGCCTTAACAGACGATCGCTGGTGGGAAGAGGGCGACGGCAATGTGCGTTGGCTGAACCGATACGCACAACCCTTAAGTGCGGATGAGTGGCAAAACGGCCCGAGGCAGATGCAGATCCTGCTTTCAGACCGTTTTCTGATCGTGATAAACGCCACGCTTGAGGTGACAGATATCGTTTTACCTGAAGGGGAATGGCATGCCGTTCCTCCATTTGCCGGAGAGGATAATCCGGTTATTACGGCTGTCTGGCAGGGACCTGCGCACGGACTGTGTGTGTTCCAAAGATGATAAAAAAGGAGTTAGTCATGGTGAGTTTAGAGAAGAACGATCGTGTAATGTTGGCGCGCCAGCTGCCATTAAAATCTGTTGCCCTAATCCTGGCCGGTGGTCGTGGTACCCGCCTGAAAGATTTAACCAACAAACGTGCTAAGCCTGCCGTGCATTTTGGCGGTAAGTTCCGCATTATCGATTTTGCTTTATCCAACTGTATTAACTCCGGGATCCGCCGTATTGGCGTGATCACCCAGTACCAGTCCCACACGCTGGTGCAGCATATTCAGCGCGGCTGGTCGTTCTTCAGTGAAGAGATGAACGAGTTTGTCGATCTGCTGCCTGCCCAGCAAAGAATGCAGGGTGAAAATTGGTATCGCGGTACGGCAGATGCGGTCACCCAAAACCTGGACATCATTCGACGCTATAAAGCGGAATATGTGGTGATCCTCGCGGGCGATCATATCTACAAACAGGACTATTCGCGCATGCTGATCGACCATGTCGAAAAAGGCGCACGCTGCACCGTGGCCTGTATGCCGGTGCCGATTGAGGAAGCCAGCGCCTTTGGCGTCATGGACGTCGACGACAGCGACAAAATCATCGAATTCGTGGAAAAACCGGCGAATCCACCGGCCATGCCAAACGATCCGACCCGATCTCTTGCCAGTATGGGGATCTATGTTTTCAACGCCGATTATCTGTATGAATTACTTGAAGAAGATGATCTCGATGACAACTCCAGCCACGACTTTGGCAAAGATATCATCCCGAAAATTACCGCAGCTGGCATGGCTTATGCACATCCATTCCCTAAATCCTGCGTACAGTCTGACCCGGAATCCGAGCCGTACTGGCGCGACGTTGGGACACTGGAAGCCTACTGGAAGGCTAACCTCGATCTGGCGTCGGTTACCCCGGAACTGGATATGTACGATCAGGACTGGCCGATTCGCACACACATGGAATCACTGCCACCGGCGAAGTTTGTGCAGGACCGCTCCGGTAGCCACGGCATGACGCTGAACTCGCTGGTCTCTGGCGGCTGTATTATTTCCGGTTCGGTGGTGGTGCAGTCCGTTCTGTTCCCGCGGGTGCGGGTGAATTCTTTCTGTAACATTGATTCGGCAGTGTTGTTACCTGAAGTGTGGGTCGGACGTTCGTGCCGCTTACGTCGCTGCATCATCGATCGCGCCTGCGTCATTCCTGAAGGTATGGTGATTGGTGAAAACGCGGAAGAAGATGCACGTCGTTTCTACCGTTCAGAGGAAGGTATTGTGCTGGTCACGCGTGAAATGCTGCGCAAACTGCAGATCAAACAGGAGCGATAATGCAGGTTTTACACGTATGTTCAGAGATGTTCCCCCTGTTAAAAACCGGGGGACTGGCAGATGTTCTTGGCGCGTTGCCGGCCGCGCAAATTGCCGATGGCGTGGATGCCCGCGTCGTGCTCCCGGCGTTTCCGGATATCCGTCGCGGCATTCCTGATGCGCAGGTCGTGACGCGGCGCGATACCTTTGCCGGACGTATCACGCTGCTGTTCGGCCATTACAACGGCGTCGGTATTTACCTGATTGACGCGCCGCACCTATACGACCGTCCCGGCAGCCCGTATCACGATACTAACCTGTTTGCTTACTCTGATAACGTCCTGCGCTTTGCGCTGCTCGGCTGGGTGGGATGCGAAATGGCCTGCGGGCTTGATCCATTCTGGCGCCCGGATGTGGTGCATGCGCACGACTGGCATGCAGGTCTGGCCCCGGCGTATCTGGCGGCACGCGGCCACCCGGCGAAATCGGTGTTCACCGTGCACAACCTGGCCTATCAAGGCATGTTTTATGCAAAGCATATGGATGACATCCAATTGCCATGGTCATTCTTTAATGTGCATGGACTGGAGTTCAACGGGCAGATTTCTTTCCTGAAGGCGGGGTTGTACTACGCCGACCATATTACGGCGGTTAGCCCGACCTACGCGCGGGAAATCACCGAGGCGCAATTTGCCTATGGGATGGAGGGATTGTTGCAGCAGCGTCATCGTGAAGGACGTCTTTCCGGCGTGCTGAACGGCGTTGATGAAAATATCTGGAGTCCGGAAACGGACCTGCTGCTGGCATCGCGCTACACGCGTGACTCGCTGGAAGACAAAGCCGAGAACAAGCGTCAGCTACAGATTGCGATGGGGCTTAAGGTTAACGACAAAGTGCCGCTTTTTGCAGTCGTGAGCCGCCTGACCAGCCAGAAAGGGCTGGATCTGGTGCTGGAAGCACTGCCCGGTTTACTGGAGCAGGGCGGACAGTTAGCGTTACTGGGTGCGGGCGATCCGGTGTTGCAGGAAGGTTTCCTTGCGGCAGCGGCAGAGCATCCGGGCCAGGTGGGTGTACAGATTGGCTATCATGAGGCCTTCTCGCACCGCATTATGGGCGGGGCTGACGTTATTCTGGTGCCCAGTCGCTTTGAGCCGTGTGGCTTAACACAATTGTATGGACTGAAGTACGGTACGCTACCGCTGGTGCGGCGTACCGGTGGGCTGGCTGATACGGTGTCCGACAGTTCGCTGGAAAACCTGGCGGACGGTATCGCCAGTGGGTTTGTATTTGAAGATAGTAATGCCTGGTCGCTGTTGCGGGCAATCCGGCGTGCTTTCGTGTTGTGGTCGCGCCCTTCGCTCTGGCGGTTTGTACAACGTCAGGCAATGGCCATGGATTTTAGCTGGCAAGTCGCGGCGAAATCCTACCGTGAGCTTTACTATCGCTTGAAATAGATATCCAGGAATCACCTATATGAATGCTCCATTTAGTTATGCATCGCCCACACTCAGCGTAGAGGCTCTTAAGCATTCTATCGCCTACAAGCTGATGTTCACGATTGGCAAAGATCCGGTTATTGCCAACAAACATGAGTGGCTGAACGCCACGTTGTTCGCGGTGCGCGATCGCCTCGTGGAGCGCTGGCTGCGTTCTAATCGTGCGCAATTATCTCAGGAAACCCGCCAGGTCTATTACCTGTCAATGGAGTTTCTGATTGGCCGCACGCTTTCCAATGCACTGTTATCGTTGGGAATTTATGACGATGTCAAAAATGCGCTGGAAGGCATGGGGTTGGATCTCGAAGATCTAATCGACGAAGAAAATGACCCCGGCCTCGGTAACGGCGGCCTCGGGCGTCTGGCAGCCTGCTTCCTCGACTCGCTGGCGACGTTAGGTCTGCCGGGCCGCGGCTACGGTATTCGCTACGACTACGGCATGTTCAAGCAGAATATTGTTGATGGCCGACAGAAAGAGTCGCCGGACTACTGGCTGGAATACGGTAACCCGTGGGAGTTCAAACGCCACAATACGCGCTACAAAGTGCGCTTTGGTGGCCGTGTTCAGATGGAAGGCAAGAAGATGCGCTGGGTCGAGACCGAAGAGATCCTCGCGGTGGCATACGACCAGATTATCCCGGGTTACGACACTGACGCGACCAATACGCTGCGCCTGTGGAATGCTCAGGCCAGTAGCGCAATCAACCTCGGTAAATTTAACCAGGGCGACTACTTTGCGGCGGTGGAAGATAAAAACCACTCTGAGAACGTCTCCCGTGTACTGTATCCGGATGACTCCACCTATTCCGGGCGCGAGCTGCGTCTGCGCCAGGAGTACTTCCTGGTCTCCTCGACGATCCAGGATATTTTGAGCCGCCATTATCAGCTGCACAAAACCTACGACAACCTGGCGGATAAAATCGCCATTCACCTCAACGATACCCACCCGGTGTTGTCGATCCCTGAGCTGATGCGCCTGCTGATTGATGAGCACAAGTTTAGCTGGGACGATGCGTTTGAGGTCTGCTGCCAGGTGTTCTCGTACACCAACCACACGCTGATGAGCGAAGCACTGGAAACCTGGCCGGTGGATATGCTGGGCAAGATCCTGCCGCGCCATCTGCAAATTATCTTTGAGATTAACGACTACTTCCTGAGGACGTTGCAGGAGCAGTATCCGAACGATACCGGCCTGCTGGGACGTACCTCGATCATTGATGAGTCCAACGGCCGCCGCGTGCGTATGGCGTGGCTGGCGGTGGTGGTCAGCCATAAAGTAAACGGCGTGTCTGAGCTGCACTCCAACCTGATGGTGCAGTCGCTGTTTGCTGATTTTGCGAAAATCTTCCCAACGCGTTTTTGCAACGTCACCAACGGCGTGACGCCGCGCCGCTGGCTGGCGCTGGCCAACCCGCCGCTTTCTGAGGTGCTGGACGAGAACATTGGCCGTACCTGGCGAACCGATCTCAGCCAACTCAGCGAGCTGGAACAGCATTGTGATTACCCTCTGGTGAACCAGGCCATACGCCGTGCGAAGCTGGAGAATAAAAAGCGTCTGGCGACGCTTATCGCCCAGCAGCTGAACGTGGTGGTGAACCCGAAATCGCTGTTTGATGTGCAGATCAAGCGTATTCATGAGTACAAACGCCAGCTGATGAACGTGCTGCATGTGATCACCCGCTACAACCGCATCAAGGCCGATCCTGACGCCGAGTGGGTGCCGCGCGTGAATATCTTCGCCGGTAAGGCCGCGTCGGCCTATTACATGGCGAAGCACATCATCCATCTGATCAACGATGTGGCAAAAGTGATCAACAACGATCCGCAGATTGGCGACAAGCTGAAGGTGGTGTTCATCCCAAACTACAGCGTCAGTCTGGCGCAGGTGATCATTCCTGCCGCCGACCTGTCTGAGCAGATTTCACTGGCCGGGACCGAAGCCTCCGGGACCAGTAACATGAAATTTGCGCTGAACGGTGCGTTGACCATCGGTACGCTGGACGGAGCCAACGTCGAGATGCTGGAGCATGTGGGTGCGGAGAATATCTTTATCTTCGGGAATACCGCAGAAGAGGTGGAGGCCTTGCGTAGCAAAGGTTACAAGCCGCGCGAGTATTACGAGAAAGATGAGGAGCTGCATCAGGTGCTGACGCAAATTGGCAGCGGGGTCTTCAGTCCTGAAGAGCCGGGACGCTATCGCGACCTGGTGGATTCGCTGATCAACTTCGGTGACCACTATCAGGTGCTGGCGGATTATCGTAGCTATGTCGATTGTCAGGACAAGGTTGATGAACTGTACCGCGAGCCGGAGCAGTGGACCACCAAGGCAATGATTAACATCGCCAACATGGGCTACTTCTCATCGGACAGAACCATCAAAGAGTACGCCGAGAACATCTGGCATATTGATTCAGTACGGTTGTAACAAGGGATAGGGCTACCTGTAGGCCGGATAAGGCGTTAGCCGCCATCCGGCAAAATGCCCGGTGGCGTTGACGCTTACCGGGCCTACAGGGCGCTCGTTGCCGGGGGCGCTCCGCTTGCCCGGCCTACGTTAATGCACTCTTGTAGGCCGGATAAGGCGTCAGCCGCCATCCGGCATTTTTATCAGGACGCCAGCGACAGCTGGTGTTTTTCAACATACTCCGCCAGCCACTGGGTCATGCGTGCCTGCTGCTCAGCGTTCAGCCACATGCCTTCTTTCGTGCGGCGCCACAGCGCATCGTCGGCGCGGCGTACCCATTCGTGATCGACCAGATACTTCAGCTCTGCCTCATAGAACTCGTGCCCGAAGTCTTCGCCTAACTCAGCAAGCGAGGTCGCTTCGCCGATGATCCACTCGGTGTTGCTGCCGTAGGTGCGCGAATAGTGGCGCGCCAGTGATTCGGTCAGGAACGGATAGCGACGGCGCAGTTTTGCCGCGTAATCTTCGCGATCGCCGCCGATGTCACCGCCAGGCAGGATGCACTCTTTGGTCCATGCCGGACCGATGCCCTGATAGTACGACGACAGTTTTTCCATCGCGTGCTCGGCCAGCTTACGGTAGGTGGTTAACTTGCCGCCGAAGACTGACAGCAGCGGCGCTTTGCCGTTTTCGTCGTGGATATCCAGCGTATAATCGCGGGTAATAGCCTGCGGCGAGTCGGACTCGTCATCGCACAGCGGGCGTACGCCCGAGTAGGTCCAGACGATATCCTCGCGGCCCAGCTGTTTCTTAAAGTGTGCGTTGTAGACCTGCAGCAGATAATTGATTTCGCTGTCGTCAATTTTCACTGCTTTAGGATCGCCTTTGTATTCGACGTCGGTGGTGCCGATAATTGAGAACTCATCCATCCACGGAATGACAAACACAATACGTTTATCTTCGTTTTGCAGGATGTAAGCCTGTTTCTGGGTGTGTACGCGCGGCACCACAATGTGGCTGCCTTTAATCAGGCGGATACCGTAAGGTGAAGGCAGGTGCATACCGTCGTCGAAGAACTCTTTCACCCACGGACCGGTGGCGTTAACCAGGCCGCGAGCCTGCCAGGTGTGTTTCTTGCCGGTATCGATATCTTCCGCTTCGACAATCCACAGACCGTTTTCACGACGAGCGGAGGTGGCGCGAGTACGGGTTAATACTTCCCCGCCTTTACGCACAACCATTTGGGCATTTGCCAAAACCAGTCGTGCATCGTCTACCCAACAGTCAGAATATTCGAAACCGCGCACAATCTCGGGTTTCATCACAGAATCTGCGCCAAAACGCAAACCGGTGGAACTTGGTAAACTGGTGCGTTTGCCCAGATGATCGTACATAAACAGACCAATACGGATCATCCAGGCCGGACGCAGGTGCGGGCGATGGGGCAGACGAAAGCGCATCGGGAAGGCGATATGCGGTGCCATCTTCAACAGGACTTCACGTTCAGCCAGCGCTTCGCTGACCAGACGGAATTCGTAGTGTTCCAGGTAGCGCAGGCCACCGTGGATGAGTTTGGAGCTGGCGGAGGAGGTTGCACAGGCTAAATCCTGCGCTTCCAGCATCAGCACGGATAAACCGCGTCCAGCGGCATCTGCCGCGATACCGGCACCGTTGATGCCTCCACCTATCACAATCAGATCTTTGGTTTCCATGCTGGCCTCTCGCACTTTCGTTATAGCTCATTAATGTTCGTTATCGAGCATAATAGCAAAGAATCGCGCCATTGGTAACATCGGATAAACAATTTACAGTGATACATATAACATTATGGCGTTTACCTGTGCAGGCGACGTACACTGCCAGGTAATATTGGTTACCTGCACAGAAATAATAAGAGAACATCATGGATCAGTTTGAATGTATCAATGTCGAAGAAGCCCATCAGAAGCTGCTGCACGGAACGGCGGTGCTGGTGGATATCCGCGATCCGCAAAGCTATGCCATGGGCCATGCGCCACAGGCGTTTCACCTGACTAACGACACGCTGGGTTCCTTTATGCGTGACCATGATTTTGATACCGTTGTGCTGGTGATGTGTTACCACGGCAACAGCAGTAAAGGTGCGGCACAATATCTGCTTCAGCAGGGGTACGATGCGGTGTACAGCATCGACGGTGGATTCGATGCCTGGCATCGACATTTTCCTGCGGAAGTGACGTTTGGTGCGTAAGCCCGACGCTACAGTGAAGTATGACGGATATAACAAAGATGCAGCCTGAAACGGGTAGTGTCGATATACTGTCCTCTTTTGTGTGGAATAAGCGACAGCAACGATGTTGATGATTACCTCTTTTGCTAACCCCCGCGTGGCGCAGGCCTTTGTTGATTATATGGCGACACAGGGCGTTATCCTGACGATTCAACAACATAGTCAAACGGATGTCTGGCTGGCGGATGAGTCCCAGGCTGAACGCGTGCGCGCTGAGCTGGCGCGTTTTCTGGAAAACCCAGGCGACCCGCGTTACCTGGCGGCCAGCTGGCAGTCTGGCCAAACCGACAGTGGCCTGCACTATCAACGTTTTCCGTTTCTTGCCACGCTGCGCGAACGCGCCGGCCCGGTCACCTGGGTGGTGATGGCCGCGTGTGTGCTGGTGTTTATCGCCATGAATGTGGTGGGCGATCAAACGGTGATGCTGTGGTTAGCGTGGCCGTTCGATCCCTCGCTGAAATTTGAATTCTGGCGTTATTTCACCCACGCTTTTATGCACTTCTCGCTGATGCATATCCTCTTCAACCTGCTGTGGTGGTGGTATCTCGGCGGGGCGGTAGAAAAGCGGTTGGGCAGCGGAAAACTGATCGTTATTACCGTTATCAGCGCCCTGCTGAGCGGCTATGTGCAGCAGAAATTCAGCGGCCCGTGGTTTGGTGGGTTGTCTGGCGTGGTGTATGCGTTGATGGGCTATGTGTGGCTACGCGGCGAACGCGATCCGCAAAGCGGTATTTTCCTGCAGCGTGGTTTGATTCTCTTCGCCTTGATTTGGATTGTTGCCGGTTGGTTCGATCTGTTTGGCATGTCGATGGCGAACGGCGCACATATGGCTGGCCTGGCTGTTGGTCTGGCTATGGCATTGGCAGACACGCTCAATGTGCGAAAACGAAATTGAATGAGAGTGTTGTGATAGCAAACTGTAGGCCGGATAAGCGTTAGCGCCATCCGGCGAAATTCCAGGGAACAATAATGAAACAAACACAACGACATGACGCGATCATTGAACTGGTAAAAAAACAGGGATACGTCAGCACTGAGGAGTTGGTGGAGCATTTCTCCGTCAGCCCACAAACGATTCGCCGGGACCTTAACGACCTGGCCGATCAGAACATGATTTTGCGCCACCACGGCGGCGCGGCGTTGCCCTCCAGCTCGGTGAATACCCCCTGGCATGATCGTAAGGCCACGCAGACGGCAGAAAAAGAGCGCATTGCCCGTAAGGTCGCCACGCAGATCCCGAACGGCTCCACGCTATTTATTGACATTGGTACCACGCCGGAAGCCGTCGCTCACGCGCTGCTGAACCATAGCAACTTGCGTATTGTGACCAACAACCTCAACGTGGCCAATACGCTGATGGTGAAAGAGGATTTCCGCATTATTCTGGCCGGGGGCGAACTGCGTAGCCGGGATGGCGGCATTATGGGCGAAGCCACCCTCGACTTTATTTCACAGTTTCGTCTGGATTTCGGTATTTTGGGGATCAGCGGTATCGACAGCGATGGTTCATTGCTGGAATTTGATTACCACGAAGTCCGCACCAAACGCGCCATTATTGAGAATTCACGGCATGTAATGCTGGTGGTGGATCATTCGAAGTTTGGTCGAAATGCAATGGTGAATATGGGCAGCATCAGCATGGTGGACGCCGTGTATACCGACACCCTGCCGCCCGCGGGCGTGATGCAGGTGATTGCCGACCACCATATTCAACTGGAGTTGTGCTAATCCAGCAACAGGCCCGGTAAGCGTTAACGCCTCCGGGCTAATTACACCCCGTACCCCATCATCTTCAACAGTTTTTGCGCATGCTGTACCGCGTCCTGGCGGTGAGCCACGCCGAGTTTTTGGTACAAATTGCGGATGTGCGTTTTGATGGTCGTCGCGGCAACGGCCAGCTCACCGGCGATTTGCTCGTTGCTGTAGCCGGAATAAATCAGTCCTAACACCTGCCATTCGCGCTGGGTCAGCGGACTGGTGCGGATAAGCTCCGGGACTTCGGGATGGGTCAGCAGACGCTCCACGAACCCTTCATCAAAGTGGGCGAATTTGTGGCGGTGATGCTGGTTAATTTCACGCAGAATGCGCTGGGCGCGATGCTGATCGAGTTCCGGCAGCGTATTAAGCTGGATTAGCTGGCGTAACTGCTGCGCCATCGCTTCGCCTTCAATCACAAAATGGCTGATAAACCCGGTACGATTCGCCAGCTGCAGTGCATCAAGTAACACCCGCTGTGCATCATTTTTGCGTCCAGCCTGCCAGTACAGCTGATTCAGCAACAACAGGTTGCGGTTGAGATCGCTCATCAGGCGCAGGTTGCGCGCATTTTCATTGAGTTCTTCCAGCACAATTTCTGCCGGTTCAAATTCACCGAGCAGGATCTGCGCGCGGGCAATGTTACGCCACTGACTTTGCAGGAAGTGGTTGTTGGCAAACTCCGGTTTCGGCGTATGACGCAGCCAGTTGGCGGCCGAATTTTTGTCACCGACCATTTGCCAGTAAATCACGCGGACCTTATCGGCATTGGAGATCCAGTCGCGGTGATAATGTCCGTTGCCCAGCAGGTTTTCCAGACGGTTGAGCAAGCTGCGGGCATTGTCCAGATCGCCTCGCGCCAGCGAACACTGTACCAGCAGTGCCAGACACTGTAGCTGCTGCTGCGGCTGAAAGGTGGAAAGCAGTTCAATGCCGCTGCGGGCAGAGGCTTCGGATTCGTCCAGCCGCGCCCAGGCCCACAGGAGCTGCGCGCGGATGCGTACCAGGAATTCATGCATAGGCAGCTGTTCCAGATGTTGCTCTTTCACCAGCTGGAAGGCTTTTTCCTGGGTTTCCCAGGCGGCTTGCAAAAAGCCCTGGGCGAATAAAATTTCGCTTTGTTGGATCAAACTCCACAACGCGTAATGCCAGACGTCATGATGACGCGCCATTTGCTCCGTTTGCTGCATTAATGACAGCGAGCGCGTCAGGTCGCCCTTACAGTGCAGGACTTCGCCGTGCACCGAGGTGGCGACGATACGGCTGTAGAACCAGGCGATCGGTAACTCATCCAGCGCCAGTTTTGCCAGACGCTCAGCTTCGTCAGGATTGCCGTCGTTAATCGCTACCTGAGCACGCAGTGCATTAAATTCGGCATGCAGCGTTGGTTCCATATCACCTTTCATTTCCTGCTCAGCGCGCGCCAGCAGGGTGTTCACTTCACTGTAGCGGTGCTGGCTCTGCATCAGCCAGGCCTGTAGCAGCACCAGGCGTGGATTTTCCAGCAGGCTTTCCCACGGCAGCGCTTTTAATGACTCTTCCAGTAGCGCCAGCTCGCTGTGGTTAAACAACCCCCACGCATGATTGAGCAGGATATCGCGCAGCATATGGGCGTCGCCTGCCGCCAGCGCATGGTGAATGGCTTCGCTGGGGAAACCTTGCTCCATCCAGCTTTCTGCAGCGGCGCGATGGAGCTCGGGGAGTTCGGCCGCCAGTTCCCACTGACAGCGCTGGCGTAAGAAGTTACCAAACAGCGGGTGATAGCTAAACCATTCGCCGATGTCGTCCATCCGCTGCAGGAATAGTCCCTGACGCTCAATCTCTTCCAGCCGCATTTGGCCGTTTTCTTCCCCGGTCACCCGGACAATCAGCGCATCGTTCATGGAGCGCAATATGGCGCTTTTCAACAGGAAGTGGCGGGTACTGAGATCCACGCTGTCCAGCACTTCATCGACCAGATAATCTGATAAATGGCTGGCGTTGATCCCGGCCAGGCGTCGTGCCGACTGGTGCGCGGAATGATTGTTCTGGCGTGCGGAAAGGGCGATCAGCTGTAATGCGGTAGCCCACCCGGCGACGTCATCGCACATGCGGCTGCTTTCCGCCGCTTCAATGGGGGAGGATAAACGTCGATCGAAGAACTGTTTCGCTTCCTGATGGTTGAAGGCCAGCTGTTGGCTGCCGATTTCCAATAGCTGATCGCGCACCCGCAGATTGGCAATACCCAGCTGTGGTAAGTTACGTGACAGCACCACCAGCGTGAGATTCTCAGGTTGGTGGCGCAGGAAAAAACGCATGGCTTCGTGGATGGCCGGATTAGAGATTAAGTGATAATCATCCACCACCAGGTACAGCGGACGATGCCATTCCGCCAGTTCAATGAAGAGCTGAGCAAACAGTGAGGTCAGGCTGGCGTACTGGCGTTTTTGTACCATGGCTTCACTGGTCGTACAGTGTCCACCGGTCGCCTGTTGGATAGCGGCAATCAAATAGCTGGCAAAGCGTTCCTGCTGGTTATCACCTTCATCCAGTGAGAACCAGCCCAGTTCATTTTTCCCCGCCGCCCACTGTGAAACCAGCGTCGTTTTTCCATAACCAGCAGGACTTGTTACCAGGGCGAGCCTGAAATTGTTCGCGCCGGAAAGTTTAGCCAACAGGCGCTCACGAACCACCGTATGGTCGAGACGAACCGGACGACTTAATTTAGACGGAATCAACATATGTTAGTCACTTCACTGTGTGAAAATGGGGAAAATGATTTTTTTTGCGCTTCGTAATTAATAGCTATAAAGTCGGCCAGAAAGTCATTTTATGCAAGCTAAGCGGGTTTTTTGTGTGTCTGAATTTGCACTATGTCACAATTCTATACATCTATTGCAATAATTGCTCTTAGGGGCCACAAAGGCCGTGGCGACTGGGTTTGGCGTTATTCTGATGGTCGCGAAAATACCCACTCGTTTTTTATGACTCGTGTATTGTCCAGAATGTTGTCATGGGTATTTGCGATCGACTTAAAACTTTCGTGTGAAATATCTTAATCACTATATGTATTTCAGGTTAGAAACTGTTCTCTGTTTACATATTTTTTCTCAACCGTATCCCGCTATTTGATATTGTCTGCTGAATCCGTTTGGTTAATGCGAAAAACCTGTCGCATTGGCAGGTATTTTATGTGGGTATTCTGCGTAACGACGGGCAATACCCTCTCCTTTAAGTGGCGGCGATCACATTTTTATGCTCATCCCCGCACCTCCTCCCTCCCTAATCCTCACCAGGATGAGGAAGGTCAACATTGAGCCTGGCAAACTAGCGATAACGTTGTTTATTACCTAAAGGATCTGGAACCTCTATGTCACAGCCAACCTTCAACAAAGATCTCTTTCAGGCGGCCCTGACTCGTCAGTGGCAGCGCTTTGGTTTACTGTCGGCTCACGAAATGACGTCACGTCAGTGGTGGCAGGCCGTGAGTGGGGCGTTGGCTGAATTGCTCAGCGCCCAGCCTGCGGTGAAACCCGCTAAAAACCAGCGCCATGTTAACTACATTTCGATGGAATTTTTGATCGGTCGCCTGACGGGCAACAACCTGCTAAACCTGGGCTGGTATCAGGGAGTGAGCGATGAGCTGAAAGCGCACGACATCAATCTGACCGACCTGCTGGAAGAAGAAACCGACCCGGCGCTGGGTAACGGTGGGCTGGGACGCCTGGCGGCCTGCTTCCTCGACTCAATGGCAACGGTGGGGCAATCCGCGACGGGCTACGGCCTGAATTACCAGTACGGCCTGTTCCGTCAGTCGTTTGCTGATGGCCAACAGATGGAAGCGCCGGACGACTGGCATCGCGGAAGCTATCCGTGGTTCCGTCATAACGAGGCGCTGGATGTGCAGGTCGGTATTGGCGGCAAAGTCAGCAAAGAAGGTCACTGGACGCCCGGGTTTATCATCACCGGCCAGGCCTGGGATCTGCCGGTGCTCGGTTATCGTAACGGCGTGGCGCAACCGCTGCGTCTGTGGCAGGCCAGCCACGCGCATCCGTTTAACCTGACCAAATTCAACGACGGCGATTTCCTGCGTGCAGAGCAGCAAGGTATCGACGCTGAAAAACTGACTAAAGTGCTGTACCCGAACGATAACCACACGGCGGGCAAGAAGCTGCGCCTGATGCAGCAGTACTTCCAGTGTGCTTGTTCGGTAGCCGATATTCTGCGCCGTCATCACCTGGCAGGGCGTAAGCTGCATCAACTGGCTGATTTCGAAGTCATTCAGCTGAACGACACCCACCCGACCATCGCCATTCCTGAGCTGCTGCGCGTTCTGATTGACGAGCATCAGATGAGCTGGGAAGACGCGTGGGCGATTACCAGCAAAACGTTCGCGTATACCAACCATACGCTGATGCCGGAAGCGCTGGAGTGCTGGGATGAGAAACTGATAAAAGCGCTGCTGCCGCGCCATATGCAAATCATCAAAGAGATTAACGACCGCTTTAAGACGTTGGTGGATAAAACCTGGCCTGGCGACGATGCGGTTTGGGCGAAGCTGGCAGTCGTGCACAACAAGCAGGTACGCATGGCGAACCTGTGCGTGGTTAGCGGCTTTGCTGTTAACGGCGTAGCGGCGCTGCACTCTGATCTGGTCGTGAAAGACTTGTTCCCGGAATATCACCAGCTGTGGCCGAACAAATTCCATAACGTGACTAACGGTATTACGCCGCGCCGCTGGATTAAACAGTGCAACCCGGCACTTGCTGCGTTGTTGGATAAATCGCTGAAGAAAGAGTGGGCCAACGATCTTGACCAGTTGATCAACCTGGAAAAATACGCCGACGACGCTAAGTTCCGTCAGCAGTATCGCGACATCAAGCTGGCGAACAAACAGCGTCTGGTGGCGTTTATTAAAGCGCGTACCGGTATTGAGATAACCACCGACGCCATCTTTGATATTCAGATCAAACGTCTGCATGAGTACAAACGCCAGCACCTGAATCTGCTGCATATTCTGGCGTTGTACAAAGAAATTCGAGAGAACCCGCAGGCAGATCGCGTCCCGCGCGTATTCCTGTTTGGCGCGAAAGCGGCACCGGGTTACTACCTGGCGAAGAACATCATCTTTGCTATCAACAAAGTGGCGGAAACCATTAATAACGATCCGCACGTCGGCGACAAGTTGAAGGTGGTATTCCTGCAGGATTACTGTGTCTCAGCGGCGGAAATGCTGATCCCGGCGGCGGATATCTCTGAGCAGATCTCGACGGCGGGCAAAGAAGCGTCCGGCACCGGCAACATGAAGCTGGCGCTGAACGGAGCATTAACGGTGGGCACGCTGGACGGGGCTAACGTCGAAATCGCCGAGAAAGTGGGTGATGAAAACATCTTTATCTTTGGCCACACCGTGGAAGAGGTGAAGGCGCTGAAGGCGAAAGGCTATGACCCGGTGAAATGGCGCAAGAAAGACAAAGTGCTGGATGCGGTACTGAAAGAGCTGGAAAGCGGCAAATACAGCAACGGTGATAAACACGCCTTTGATCAGATGTTGCACAGCATCGGTAAGCAGGGCGGTGACCCGTATCTGGTGATGGCCGACTTCGCCGCCTACGTTGAAGCCCAGAAGCAGGTTGATGTGTTGTACCGTGACCAGGAGGCCTGGACCCGGGCGGCGATCCTGAATACCGCACGCTGTGGCATGTTCAGCTCGGATCGCTCCATCCGCGATTATCAGGCTCGTATCTGGCAGGCAAAACGCTAATAAGGAACCGCGATGGAAGGCAAACGTCTGGATAATGCCGCGCTGGCGGCGGGGATCAGCCCCAATTACATTAATGCCCACGGTAAACCGCAGTCTATTGGCGCCGATACCAAACGGCGTTTGCTTGACGCCATGCATCGTACTACCGCCGCCACGAAAGTGGCGGTGACTCCGGTGCCAAACGTGATGGTGTATACCGTCGGCAAAAAAATGCCGCTGGCGGTTGAAGGGAGTGGTGAATTTAGCTGGCTGCTGACCACCGAAGACGGTGTGCAGCACAAAGGGCATGTCACTGGCGGTAAATCTTTTCACCTTCCGGCGAAGTTGCCGGAGGGGTATCACACGCTCACCCTGACTCAGGACGAAGCGCGCAGCCATTGCCGCATCATCGTCGCGCCAAAACGTTGCTATGAGCCGCAGGCGCTACTGGCCGGGCAAAAGCTGTGGGGTGCCTGCGTCCAGCTTTATACCCTGCGTTCAGAGAACAATTGGGGGATTGGTGATTTTGGCGATCTGAAGGCGATGCTGCCGGAAGTGGCTAAACGCGGCGGGGCGTTTATTGGCCTCAACCCGATCCACGCGCTGTATCCGGCGAACCCGGAGAGCGCCAGCCCGTATAGCCCGTCTTCGCGCCGTTGGTTGAACGTGATCTACATTGATGTGAATGCGGTAGAGGACTTCCGTCTGAGCAAAGCGGCGCAGAGCTGGTGGCAGAAGCCTGCCACGCAGCAAGCTCTGCAACAGGCCCGCGATGCCGAGTGGGTGGATTACACCACCGTGACCACGCTGAAGATGACCGCGCTACGTCTGGCATGGAAAGGGTTCTCTGTGCGTGATGATGAGCAGATGGCGGCATTCCGTCGTTTTGTGGCTCAGGAAGGTGAAAGTCTTTACTGGCAGGCGGCGTTCGACGCGCTGCATGCATATCAGGCGAAAGAAGATGAATCGCGCTGGGGTTGGCCTGCGTGGCCGGAAGACTTCCGGACGGTGGACTCACCGGCGGTGAAACAGTTCTGCGCAGAGCATCGCGATGAAGTGGATTTCTACCTCTGGCTACAGTGGCTGGCGTATACCCAGTTTGCTGCCTGCTGGGAAACCAGTCAGGGCTTTGCAATGCCTATCGGGTTGTACCGCGACTTGGCGGTCGGCGTAGCAGAAGGTGGGGCGGAAACCTGGTGTGACCGTGAGCTGTACTGCCTGAAAGCGTCCGTTGGTGCACCTCCGGATATTCTTGGTCCGCTCGGTCAGAACTGGGGCCTGCCGCCGATGGATCCGCATATCATCACCGCGCGCGCCTACGAGCCGTTTATCGAGCTGCTGCGTGCCAATATGCAGAACTGCGGGGCGCTGCGTATTGACCATGTAATGTCGATGCTGCGTTTGTGGTGGATCCCCTACGGCGAAACCGCCGATCATGGCGCCTACGTGCATTATCCGGTCGACGACCTGCTTTCTATCCTGGCGCTGGAAAGTCAACGTCATCACTGTATGGTGATTGGTGAAGACCTGGGTACCGTACCGGTAGAAATTGTCAGCAAGCTGCGTGACAGCGGCGTGTATTCCTACAAAGTGCTCTATTTTGAGAATGACCATGAGAAGAACTTCCGCGCGCCGCAGGCGTACCCGGAACAATCAATGGCAGTCGCGGCGACGCATGACCTTCCTACGCTTAAAGGCTATTGGGACAGCGGTGATCTGACGCTCGGTAAAACGCTGGGGCTGTACCCGGATGAAGTTGTGCTACGCGGGTTGTATCAGGACCGTGAACTGGCGAAGCAGGGCCTGTTGGATGCGCTGCACAAATACGGCTGTCTGCCAAAACGCGCCGGACACAAGGCGTCGTTGATGTCGATGACGCCGATCCTCAACCGGGGTATGCAGCGCTATATCGCCGACAGCAACAGCGCGCTGCTGGGCCTGCAGCCGGAGGACTGGCTGGATATGGCGGAGCCGGTCAATATTCCGGGGACCAGCGACCAGTACAAAAACTGGCGGCGTAAGCTGACGACGACGCTTGAGGCGATGTTTGCCGATGGCGGGGTGAACAAGCTGATTAAGGATTTGGACAAACGGCGAAAAGCTGCCGCGAAGAAGAAGTAAAAAATCCGGGGATTTCCCCGGATTTTTTATGGTGGTAGCTCGTAGCACGTAAGCCTGATAAGCGCAGCGCCATCAGGCAATTCTGGCGCATATTGCCGGATGGCGGCTTTGCCTTATCCGGCCTACCAGCCGTCTCGATTAAACGACCATTCCCAGCAGCAGGCATCCTACCAGACCGCATACTGAAATAATGGTTTCCAGCATTGACCAAGACTTGATGGTCTCACCGATGGTCAGGTTGAAGTATTCCTTGAACAGCCAGAAGCCCGGATCGTTCACGTGGGAGAAGATGACGGAACCGGAGCCTACTGCAATAACCATCAGCTCAGGGCTCACGCCGGTCGTTGCAATCAGCGGTGCCACAATCCCACCTGCGGTGATGGCTGCCACGGTAGCAGAACCCAGTGCGATACGCAGTACAGCGGCAATTGACCATGCCATCAGCAGCGGAGAAACGTTGGTTTCATGCATCATAGAGGCGATGTATTTGTCGACGCCACTATCCACCAGTACCTGTTTGAACGCACCGCCACCACCGATAATCAGCAGCATCATCGCGATTATCTTGATGGAAGACACCAGCGTGTCGTTAATCTGATCCATCGAACGTCCACGGTTCAGACCAAAGGTGAACATCGCAATCAGAACGGCAATCAGCGTTGCCATGACCGGGTCACCGAGGAACTCTGCAACCGGCAGGAAGGCATGGCCTTTCGGCAGGATCATCTCCGCGATAGCACGCATCGCCATCAGCACGACCGGAACCAGAGAGGTCCAGACGCTGACGCCAAAGCCTGGCATTTCTTCTTCAGTGAAGGTTTTTGCGCTGTACAGACCTTCCGGGATTGGCTTATCAATGCCCTTCAGGAAACGCGCATACACCGGACCCGCCAGAATAACGGTCGGGATCGCCAGAATCGTACCAAACAGCAGGGTTTTACCCATATCGGCGTGGAAAATGGTGGCAATCGCGGTCGGACCCGGGTGCGGTGGCAAGAAGCCGTGGGTCACAGACAGCGCAGCGGCCATTGGCACACCGACATACAGCAGCGGGATGTTCGCGGCGGCAGCGATGGTGAACACCAGCGGCAGCATCAGCACGAAGCCCACTTCGTAGAACAGCGCAAAGCCCACGGTGAAGCCGGTTAATACCACGGCCCACTGGATGTGCTTTTTGCCGAATTTAGCAATCAGCGTGGTGGCAATACGTTGCGCACCGCCGCAGTCTGCCAGCATTTTGCCCAACATGGCGCCAAAACCCATAATCAGGGCGAGGCTACCAAGGGTTCCGCCGACGCCGGCTTTAATTGAACCGATGACTTTATCCAGTGGCATCCCTTGCATCAATCCGACAGCAAGCGCCACCAGGACGAGAGCGATGAAGCCGTTCATTTTGAAACGGATCATCAGGAGGAGTAACAAGATTACACCGATAGCAACGATGACTAATGGCATGATTTACCTGGCCTTTACTTTGTTATGGGTAACGTCAGTGTTTAGATGACAAATTCTGATTGTCCCGACCGGGAACAGAGTTATTACGGCACCAATGCTGATTGCCTTCAAAACTACGTAGTTTAGCTGGCTGTTATGAGTGTTCCAGGTGCGTGCGATAATGATACGGGTAACATGTGGTGATTGAAAATCACCTGGGCAGGCAAAATTTAAATTATGAGAGGCAGGTCAAATTATAGGGGGATTGTTGCAGGACATATGCGGAGAAATGCAGGGGTGTAGGCCGGATAAAGCGTTTACGCTGCCATCCGGCATCAATGCCCGATGACGACGATGATGCGTCTTATCGGGCCTACGGATACTCTACAGGTTCGGGAGCTAGTAGTAAGAGTGCTCGCCGCGCTGGTGTTCGGTCAAATCGCGAACGCCTTTCAGCTCCGGGAATTCAGCCAGCAGCTGCTTCTCGATGCCTTCTTTCAGTGTGACATCGACCATTGAACAGCCGTTACAGCCACCACCGAATTGCAGAATTGCGTAGCCTTCGTCGGTGATTTCCATCAAGGAGACACGGCCACCGTGGCCAGCCAGCTGTGGGTTAATCTGCGACTGCAGCATGTACTCCACGCGTTCCATCAGCGGTGCGTCATCAGACACTTTACGCATTTTCGCATTAGGTGCTTTCAGGGTCAGCTGGGAGCCTAACTGGTCGGTAACAAAATCAATTTCTGCCTCTTCCAGGTACGGTGCGCTCAGTTCATCAACGTAAGCGGTCAGCAGGTCAAATTTAATGGCGGTGTCGGTTGCTTCCACGGCGTCCGGCGGGCAATAAGAAACGCCGCATTCAGCGTTAGGCGTGCCGGGATTAATCACAAATACGCGAATTTGTGTCCCTTCTTCCTGATTTGCCAACAGTTTGGCAAAGTGCGCTTGTGCAGCATCGGAAATATGGATCATAGTAATGGCCTAATAGTTGACTATTTTACTTGGTTATAATACGCCCATCATCGAGGCTCTACAAGGTTCGACACAGGCACCATACCTGGACAGTCGCCGCGCCGTTGCGTAAAAGCAGCTGCGCGATCTCCGCGACGGTACTTCCGGTAGTGACGACATCATCCACAACAACCATATGGAGTCCCTGCACCGGCAATTCAAGGCGAAACGCATTTTTCAGGTTGCGTTTGCGTAATCGGGCGCTGAGATGGTGCTGTGTGGCGGTGGGGCGAGTTCGTGTGATGGCCTGACCGTCCCAGTCGCAGCCCAGCCAGCGTGCCAGTGAGCGACACAGTAAGTCACTTTGATTAAATCCCCTGCGCCAATGGCGGCGTTGCCAGAGTGGAACGCTAATCAGCCGATCCGGCAGGGGAAGGCCACGGGTACGGCGAGCCTGCAATACCTCCAGCAACATCAAGCGCGACAGTGCGGGGGCGATGTCACTACGCCGGGAAAACTTCAGCTGGTGGATAAGCCCGCTCAGCGGTGGCACGTAGTCACTGACCGCGATCAGTCGCTGCCACGGCGGCGGCTTTTGCAGGCAGCGTCCGCAGGGAATATCGGGGTGGGAGGCGGGCAGCCCGCACTGTGGGCACAGGCAGACATGTTGACACGTCGCACGCGTGCAAACGGAACACATTCCCCAGTGCCCGAGCATTAACGGCATTCGGCATAGCCAGCACAATCCTGGTACTGTTAGCATAGGTTCATCCTTGTTGGTCAAAAGAGAACAGTAACTGATGAATGACATCTGGTGGCAGACCCGGGGTTCGGGAAATTGCCATCTTGTGCTGCTGCACGGATGGGGACTGAATGCGGAAGTCTGGCATTGCATAAGTGAGGAATTAAGCTCGCATTTTACGCTGCACCTGGTTGATTTACCGGGATTTGGGCGCAGTCAGGGTTTTGGTGCGATGCCGCTGGAAGAAATGGCGGAGTGCGTTTTGCAACAGGCTCCGGAGAAAGCCATCTGGCTGGGCTGGAGTCTGGGCGGATTGGTGGCGAGTCAGGTGGCGTTGACCCATCCTGAGCGCGTGCAGGCGCTGGTTACCGTCGCCTCTTCGCCATGCTTTAGCGCACGCGATGAGTGGCCTGGCATTAAGCCCGAAGTGCTGGCGGGCTTCCAGCAGCAGCTTAGCGAAGACTTCCAGCGGACGGTGGAGCGTTTCCTGGCACTGCAAACGATGGGGACGGAGACGGCGCGTCAGGATGCGCGAGTGCTGAAGAAAACGGTGCTGGCGTTACCGATGCCGGATGTGGCGGTGCTGAATGGTGGGCTGGAGATCCTGAAAACGGTCGACCTGCGTGAGCCGCTCTGCGCCCTGGACATGCCGTTCCTGCGTTTGTACGGCTATCTCGATGGTCTGGTGCCGCGTAAAGTCGTGCCGATGCTGGATGCACTGTGGCCGCAGAGTGAGTCGTTGATATTTGCCAAAGCGGCACATGCGCCGTTTATTTCGCATCCTGCTGAGTTCTGTGCCGCGCTGGTGGCGTTGAAGCAGCAGATCTAGCGCCGTATCCCGCTCGGGGATTGGGGGCTATTCGTAGGCCGGATAAGCGTAGCGCCATCCGGCCTATTGCAACAGGTTAGCGCAATGCCCACCACTCGCGCAGACAGGCTTTCCCTTCAGGGCAACTCTTGCAGCTTCCAGAAAGACACCCGTCGGCATCTTCCTGAATACGCACGGCTTTACCCATCTGTTCTAACTGATTCAGCATGGCGTCAATCATCGGCTGCGGGGTGTGCAGCGTATGGCTGATTTGTGTTGCCTCCATACGCCCCCGTAGAGCCAGTAAATCACGTACCTGAATAAGCGATGCCATCATTCACCGCCTAGTGGCAATCGCCGGTGGTGCTGGCACAGCAGGAACCTGGCGTCTTATTGGTCGCCAGCAGTTCGATATCTACCCGACTGCGTGCGCGGCGCAGCATTCCCAGCAGCACGATGTTAAACAGAATGACGGTTAAAATGCACACCAGACTGTAGGTCGGATGCTCTTTGTAGCTGACTGTCTGGTAAAACAGCGTCGACAGAGAGTAGGCGATGTTCAGTCCCCACAGAATGGAGAAGCCCATCCAGCCACGGCTGGATTCACGAGCAATAGCGCCCATTACCGAAATGCACGGGACATACAGCAGCACGAAAATCAGGTAACTGTACGCGGCGGCGGCGCTGCCGAACTTCGCACCCATCACGCCCATTGCGCCGGTTGCCATCTCACCGTCGCCTTTGCTGGCTTCGATAGGATTAGCCAGCACGCTCAGGCTGAAGGTGTCTTTCAGACTTTGCCAGGTTTCACCCAGCGCACCTGCCAACTCGTCACCGAGGTTGAACTCGGCTGGGTTGAACTCTTCTTCCTGAATATTTTCTGCGGTATAGAGCGTATTCAGCGTACCGACAACCACTTCTTTTGCCATGGCCCCGGTGAACAGACCCACGGTGGCCTGCCAGTTATCTTCGTGTACGCCAATCGGTTTAAAGATAGGGGTGATTACGCGACTGACGGATGCCAGCGCCGAGTCGTTGATGTTATCGACGATTTTTCCGCTCAGGGAGAAACTGTTAAACGCACTGAGGAAAATACTGACGATGATGATGACTTTACCGGCGCGCAGGACAAAGCCTTTCAGGCGCTGCCAGGTCTGAATGACCAGGCTTTTCACGTGCGGTACATGGTAAACCGGCAGCTCCATCACGAACGGTGTGGCTTCGCCACGCATAATGGTGTGCTTGAGCATCAGGCCGGTCAGTACCGCCATGACGATACCCAGTACGTACAGTGAGAAGACGGCCAGCGCGCCGTTCTGGCCAAAGAACGCCGCAGCAAACACGGCGAAAATCGCCAGACGCGCACCGCAGGACATAAACGGCGCCATCATGATGGTCATCAGACGTTCACGCGGTGCATCCAGCGTGCGTGCGCCCATCACGGAAGGGACGTTACAGCCGAAGCCGACAATTAGCGGGACAAACGATTTACCCGGTAATCCCAGTGCCTGCATCAAACGGTCCATCACAAACGCAGCACGCGCCATATAGCCGGAGTCTTCGAGGAACGAGAGGAACAGGTACATCATGCCGATTTGCGGCACCAGCGGCAGCACGGTGTTAATCCCGCCGCCAAGACCCTGCGCCAGGAAGATGGTTAACCAGTCCGGGAAATGCAGGGTGTAGCCAATCCACTGAATACCATGGATAAAGAGTGCCACGGAACCGACGTCAAACAGCGGCTGCAGCGCGCCACCGATGTTAATGGCGAGCAGGAACATCAGGTACATGACGAACAGAAATACTGGCAGGCCGAGGAAGCGGTTAAGTACGACCTTATCGACCGCGGTGGTGAAGCGGCTTGGCTCTGCGGTCAGGGTGTTGCTGACGGTATCGCAGATGGCGGCAATGCACTGGTAACGTGCATCAGCAATATGCAGCGCCGGATCGTCCATTGTTTCACTCAGGCGAGTCAGCGCGGCATCCAGATTTTGTGCCGCATCACCCGCGTAGGCGCGGCTGTAGATATCGCCTTCCAGCATCTGCAGACCGAGCCAGCGACGTTGTTGCTGCGGCATCTCTTTGGCCATCGCGTCAGCCAGAGACTCGGCTTCACGCAGCAGCGGTTGGGCATAATGTACCAGCTCGACGGCGTCGTTTGCTTTGTAGCGATCGATAGCCAGCTTCAGTGCTTCAATCCCGCGACCACGGGTTGAAACCAGCGGCACCACCGGGCAGCCCAGACGGGCGGAAAGGGCATCGATATCAATCCGGATTTGCTGCTTCTCAGCAATGTCCAGCATGTTCAGCGCGACGATGCAGGGGATACCCAGTTCAAGCAGTTGCAGCGTCAGGTAGAGGTTACGCTCGAGGTTGGAGGCATCGACCACGTTGATCAGCAGGTCAGCGTCGCCGCTTAAGATATAGTGACAGGCAATTTGCTCATCGAGGGAGGTCTGCGATGAGATGGTCGTCAAAGAATAGGTGCCGGGTAAATCCACCAGCGTAACCTGATGGTCAGTTGTCGAGAAATGGCCTTCTTTGCGCTCAACGGTAACGCCAGCCCAGTTACCCACACGCTGACGCGCGCCGGTAAGCTGATTGAATAATGTTGTCTTGCCGGAATTAGGATTACCAATTAAACCAATGGTTAGTTTTTTCATTTTTATAGACTCACTGTATTAACAGGAAACCGCTTCCACTTCTAATAACGCCAGATCTTTTTTCCGCAACACCAGGCTGACTCGGCGTGTTTCAATATGGATAGGATCGCCTAACGGGGCGATGCGAACCACATTGAACGATGAGCCTGGCAGCATGCCGAGCGACAAGAGCTTCTGCCGGTACGCCGGGCTGATATCACGAGAAAAACCGGTAATTTTCCAAGCAGTGTCTGGAGTGAATTGCATAGGGACCTACTTATATCTCGCTAACTGGATGATTACCTCATGGGGCGAAAGGCGGCATGAGACCAGATGATTAGCCAACGAAGGAAAGAGTAAATAATCAACAAAACAATGATAATGAGAATGGTTTCTATCATCAATAGAATAAATGTGACGGAATGTTGGATTGGCGAATAATTTGAGTCAATTTTGATATGGCTCAACATTTATTCAGGTCTGACACGAATGATTCGAGGGAGAAACTATTGGAATTTATTAATGTTTAATTAAGGTTTCAGCTGTTAATAAAGTGATAAATATATTGTGAAGGGAAGCGATAAATATATTAAATAGGCCGGATGGCAATGCTCGCGCGTCTTATCCGGCCTACAAATTAATTGCGACAAGTTGGCCGGCTAAGGTGTTTACACCGCCATCCGGCACACGCGTCACACTAGCGCTTTTTACCCATTGCCGCCGCCAGCGCATCCATCATCGCACTGTTACCGGCTGACTGCGCCTCACGACCACGGGGTTTTGCGGCTTTAGGCGCCGGGCGGTTACCCTGTGCGCGTTCGTTGTTACCGCCGCCGCGACGGGCATTGGTTTCACCCGGCTGTTCGTCCAGACGCATGGTCAGGGCGATACGCTTACGCGGTAGATCAACCTCCAGCACTTTCACCTTCACAATGTCGCCGGCTTTCACCACGGTGTGCGGGTCTTCAACGAATTTGTTCGATAACGAGGAGATATGCACCAGACCGTCCTGATGAACGCCGATATCGACAAACGCACCAAAGTTGGTGACGTTGGTGACTGCGCCTTCCAGAATCATGCCCGGCAGTAGATCGTTCATGGTTTCTACGCCGTCAGCAAACTGCGCGGTTTTGAACTTAGGACGCGGGTCACGACCCGGTTTTTCCAGCTCTTTGATGATGTCGGTTACGGTTGGCACCCCGAAGCGCTCGTCGGTAAAGTCGGCTGCTTTCAGGTTACGCAATTCGGTGCTGTTGCCCATCAGGTCGCGCAGCGACTGCTCGGTGGCGGCCAGAATGCGTTCCACTATCGGATAGGCTTCCGGGTGAACGGTTGAGGCATCCAGCGGGTTATCGCCGTGGTTAATGCGCAGGAAGCCCGCGCACTGCTCAAAGGCTTTAGGCCCCAGACGGCTGACTTTTAGCAACTGTTGACGGTTCTGGAACTGACCGTTCTCATCACGCCAGGCAACAATATTCTGCGCCATCATGCGGGTTAAACCGGCTACGCGAGTCAACAGCGGCACGGAGGCGGTATTCAGATCAACGCCGACGGCGTTTACGCAGTCCTCGACTACCGCATCCAGTTTACGGGCAAGCTGGGTCTGGCTAACGTCGTGCTGGTACTGGCCGACACCGATCGATTTCGGGTCGATTTTCACCAGCTCGGCCAGCGGATCCTGCAGACGGCGGGCAATAGACACCGCACCGCGCAGGGACACGTCGAGATCCGGGAACTCCAGCGCCGCCAGTTCAGAAGCAGAGTACACCGAGGCCCCGGCTTCGCTGACGATCACTTTTTGCGCGGTCACTTTCGGGAACTGTTTCTGCACGTCGAGGAAGAAGCGTTCGGTCTCACGCGATGCGGTACCGTTGCCAATCGCCACCAGCTCAACGTTGTATTTTTCGCACAGCGCGGCCACCGCAACGGCGGCTTTGGCTGCCTGTCCGGTATGGGGATAAATGGTGTCGGTCGCCACCAGCTTGCCGGTCCCGTCAACAACCGCGACCTTCACGCCGGTACGCAGACCAGGATCGAGACCCATAGTGGCACGCAACCCGGCCGGAGCGGCCATCAGCAGGTCGTGCAGGTTGCGGGCAAAGACGTTAATGGCCTCATCTTCCGCACGTTCGCGCACGGTACCCATCAGTTCGGTTTCGAGGTGCATCAGCACTTTGATGCGCCATGTCCAGCTGACAACGCCTTTACGCCAGCTGTCCGCCGGCGCGTTGTTCAGGCGCAGACCCAGATGATCGCGGATAATCTGCTCGCCGTGGCTCTCTTTTGGCGGCTCATCGAACTGCGGGTCAGCATTCAGAGAAAGCTGCAGCACGCCTTCGTTACGCCCGCGGAACATCGCCAGTGCTCGGTGAGAAGGAACGGTGGAAATAGGTTCGTGGTGATCGAAGTAGTCGCGGAATTTGGCACCTTCCTCTTCTTTCCCGCTCACTACGATGGAAACCAGATGGGCGTTCTTCCACAGGTAATCACGGACTTTTGCCAGCAGCGCGGCGTCTTCGGCAAAACGCTCCATCAGAATGTAGCGCGCGCCGTCGAGCGCGGCTTTGGTATCCGCCACGCCGTTTTCGGCATTGAGGTATTTGGCTGCTTCGGTTTCTGGGTCGTGAGAGGGATCGTTCCACAGCAGGTCGGCCAGCGGCTCAAGACCCGCTTCAATGGCGATTTGCCCACGGGTGCGGCGTTTAGGTTTGTACGGCAGGTAGAGGTCTTCGAGTTCGGTCTTACTTAACGTGCCGTTGATCGCTTTCGCCAGATCGTCGGTCAGTTTGCCTTGCTCGCCGATAGATTTGAGGATCGCCTGACGGCGGTCTTCCAGTTCCCGCAGATATCCCAGACGGGTCTCCAGATTACGCAGCTGCGTGTCATCCAGACCGCCGGTGATTTCCTTACGATAACGTGCGATAAACGGCACGGTGTTCCCTTCATCAAGCAGGCGAACGGCAGCTTCTACCTGTTCAGCACGAGCCTGAATTTCACCTGCGATAATGCGGCAGAAAGAATCATTCATCATGGATAGCTTCGTCTTTAGGATAAAAAAATCAGGGGATAGTTATACGGATTGGCTGGCAAAAATGCCAGCCATCAGCAGGGGCTTCGGATTGTTCCGTCTTATTTAACGTACTCAATCTCATTCACGTACCAGCTTGCTTCTCCGCCAGGGGTGTTCACTACCGCGAGATCGCCGACCTCTTTTTTGAGAAGAGCGCGCGCCATCGGTGAGTCGATAGAGATGTAATCCTTACGGCCAAAGATTTCATCGTAGCCGACAATGCGAAATTTGCGGATGTCGCCGTCATCATTTTCAATCTCAACCCATGCGCCAAAGAACACTTTTCCTTCCTGCTGAGGGGAGTAATCGACAATTTTTAGATTCTCCATGCACTTGGTCAAATAACGGACGCGTCTGTCGATCTCGCGCAGGCGCTTTTTATTATACTGGTAGTCAGCGTTTTCGCTGCGGTCACCCAGACTGGCGGCCCAGGTCACTTTCTTGGTGACTTCCGGGCGCTCTTCACGCCAGAGGTAATTCAGCTCTTGTTTGAGTTTTTCATACCCTTCACGGGTTATCAGGGGCGTTTTCATCTTATTGTTTTACCTTGATTCTGTGATGATGCGCACAATTGGTATTACGTGAGCATATCAACAGAATAAATAATGTATTACGAGAAACATTGTATACTTAAGCTGCTGTTTAATATGCTTTGTAACAATTTAGCCTGGAATTCATACCAGAATTTGCTGGTTACTCAGGTGAGCTTTCTTAAGAATACACACTTACAATTGTTGCGAACCTTTGGGAGTAATAACAATGCAAGAGAACTATAAGATTCTGGTGGTCGATGACGACATGCGCCTGCGCGCGCTACTGGAACGTTATCTGACCGAGCAGGGCTTCCAGGTTCGAAGCGTCGCAAACGCTGAGCAGATGGATCGTCTGCTGACCCGTGAATCCTTCCACCTTATGGTACTGGATTTGATGCTGCCAGGTGAAGATGGTCTGTCGATTTGCCGCCGCCTGCGTAGCCAGAGCAACCCAATGCCGATCATTATGGTGACGGCGAAGGGGGAAGAGGTTGACCGTATCGTTGGGCTGGAAATCGGCGCTGACGACTATATCCCGAAACCGTTTAACCCGCGTGAACTGTTGGCGCGTATTCGTGCCGTACTGCGTCGTCAGGCGAATGAACTGCCGGGCGCGCCGTCTCAGGAAGAAGCGGTTATCGCTTTTGGTAAGTTCAAACTGAACCTCGGCACCCGTGAGATGTTCCGTGAAGATGAACCTATGCCGCTGACCAGCGGTGAATTTGCCGTGCTGAAAGCGTTGGTCAGTCACCCGCGTGAGCCGTTGTCCCGCGATAAGCTGATGAACCTGGCCCGTGGTCGCGAGTACTCCGCGATGGAACGTTCTATTGACGTGCAGATTTCCCGTCTGCGTCGTATGGTGGAAGAAGATCCGGCACATCCACGTTATATTCAGACCGTATGGGGTCTGGGCTACGTCTTTGTCCCGGACGGTTCTAAAGCATGAGGCGAATGCGCTTCTCGCCACGAAGTTCGTTTGCTCGCACGTTATTGCTCATCGTCACCTTGCTGTTCGCCAGCCTGGTGACGACTTATCTGGTGGTGCTGAACTTCGCGATCCTGCCGAGCCTCCAGCAGTTTAATAAGGTCCTGGCTTACGAAGTCCGTATGCTGATGACCGATAAACTGCAGCTGGAGGACGGCACGCAACTGGTCGTGCCTCCCGCATTCCGCCGGGAAATTTACCGTGAGCTGGGGATTTCCCTCTATTCCAACGAAGCCGCTGAAGAGGCGGGGTTGCGTTGGGCGCAGCACTATGAATTCTTAAGTCATCAGATGGCGCAGCAGCTGGGTGGCCCGACGGAAGTTCGCGTTGAGGTCAACAAAAGCTCGCCGGTCGTGTGGCTGAAAACCTGGCTGTCTCCGAATATCTGGGTTCGCGTTCCTCTCACTGAAATTCATCAGGGCGATTTCTCGCCGCTGTTCCGCTATACGCTGGCGATCATGCTGCTGGCAATCGGTGGTGCGTGGCTGTTTATTCGTATCCAGAACCGGCCGTTGGTGGATCTGGAACATGCGGCGTTGCAGGTGGGTAAAGGCATTATTCCGCCGCCACTGCGCGAATATGGTGCCTCTGAGGTGCGCTCGGTGACCCGAGCCTTCAACCATATGGCGGCGGGCGTGAAGCAGTTGGCTGATGACCGAACGTTGCTGATGGCCGGGGTGAGCCACGATTTACGTACGCCGCTGACGCGTATCCGCCTGGCGACCGAGATGATGGGGGAAGAAGACGGCTACCTTGCGGAGTCCATCAATAAGGACATCGAAGAGTGTAACGCCATTATCGAACAGTTTATCGACTATCTGCGCACCGGGCAGGAGATGCCGATGGAGATGGCGGATCTGAACGCGGTGTTAGGAGAAGTCGTTGCGGCAGAAAGCGGTTATGAACGTGAGATTGATACCGCGCTGCAGCCTGGCCTCATTCAGGTGAAGATGCATCCGCTGTCGATCAAGCGCGCGGTTGCCAATATGGTGGTCAATGCTGCCCGCTATGGTAATGGCTGGATTAAGGTTAGCAGTGGCACAGAGCCACATCGCGCCTGGTTCCAGGTCGAGGATGATGGTCCGGGCATCAAACCGGAGCAGCGTAAGCATCTGTTCCAGCCGTTTGTACGCGGCGACAGTGCCCGTAGTACCAGCGGTACCGGTCTGGGCCTGGCGATCGTGCAGCGCATCATCGATAACCATAACGGCATGCTGGAAATCGGCACCAGCGAACGCGGTGGGCTGTCGATTCGCGCCTGGCTTCCGGTTCCTGTTTCCCGTGTGCCGGGAACAACCAAAGACGCATAAAAAAGGGAGGCGAAAGCCTCCCTCTGTTTATGGGGTAAACAGTAAAACCTCTGGCTTAAATTGCTTTTAATTGATTAATTATAAATGGGTTTTTTTGAATTAATAAAAGCAGTTTTCTTGGTGCTCCAGTGGGTTGGCGTCGTTTCGTTTCCCAGCTTTTAACCAGGTCATAACTCACACCAACCGCTATGGCAAAATCCTGTTGGCGTAACCCTGTTGCTTCGCGGATGGCTTTAACATCAATTTCGCTAAAAGTATGTACATGTTCAGGTTTAGGTGTTTCTTCACCTTTCTCTATACGTACCATTTCTTCTGCACTGGCCAGCAAATCGGCAAATAATTCGTCTTTCATTTTGGCCTCACCACACCGGATCGCGGTGTCCTGATGATTAAAATTCTCATAATTAAATCAGCATATCGGATAAGTGCATTAAAACTCTTTTTTGCTCTTCGGTTAAATCATCCTGTTCATTCTTAGGATAGAGCAAAGCCAGATAGATTCGACCTTTACGCGTCACGTTGTAATAGATAACCCGAATACCGCTGCGCTTACCCATACCAGAGCGACTCCAGCGAATTTTTCTGAATCCCCCCGTACCAGCGATAGTATCCCCTGCCTCAGGGGTTTCAATAAGCGCCTCTTGAAAGGCACGAAACTCATCGTCAGGTAAAAGTAACGGACGGCGTTTACTAAATCCCTGTAGCTCAATAAATGTGAACATGGCGCTTCCTGCGCATGGGGCTAATAGTACAAATTATAGGTGTACGGAGTACATTTTAAAAGAGTAAATACAATAAAAAGCCCCTTATCCTCTCAGATAAGGGGCTATATAACGAATCAAAAATTACAGCTTCGGACCGGCGCTGACTAACGCGGCGCCCGCTGGGGTATCGGTATACTTCTCGAAGTTTTCGATAAACAGTTTCGCCAGCGCATTGGCTTTTTCCTGCCACTGTTCTGGTGACGCGTAGGTATTACGCGGATCGAGAATACGAGTGTCTACGCCCGGCAGTTCGGTTGGGATCGCCAGGTCAAACATCGGCAGACGGAACGTTTCTGCGTCATCCAGAGAACCGTTCAGGATGGCATCGATAATGGCGCGGGTATCTTTAATCGAGATACGTTTGCCGGTACCGTTCCAGCCGGTGTTAACCAGATAGGCCTGTGCGCCAGCAGCCTGCATGCGTTTCACCAGCACTTCTGCGTACTGCGTCGGGTGCAGTGACAGGAAGGCCGCCCCGAAACAGGCAGAGAACGTTGGGGTCGGTTCAGTCACGCCGCGCTCGGTTCCGGCCAGTTTGGCGGTGAAGCCAGACAGGAAGTGGTACTGGGTTTGATCTGCGGTCAGACGGGATACCGGTGGCAGAACGCCAAACGCATCGGCGGTCAGGAAGATAACCTTGGTGGCATGGCCCGCTTTTGACACTGGCTTAACGATATTATCGATGTGATAAATCGGGTAGGAAACTCGGGTATTCTCAGTTTTAGAACCGTCATCGAAGTCGATAGAACCATCTTCATGTACGGTGACGTTTTCCAGCAGCGCATCGCGGCGAATCGCATTGTAGATTTCTGGTTCTGCATCTTTAGACAGCTTGATGGTCTTCGCGTAGCAGCCGCCTTCGAAGTTGAACACGCCGTCGTCGTCCCAGCCGTGCTCATCATCGCCAATCAGGCGACGTTTCGGGTCGGTAGACAGCGTGGTTTTACCGGTACCGGACAGGCCAAAGAACACCGCTACATCACCTTTTTCACCGACGTTAGCCGAGCAGTGCATGGAGGCAATACCCTTCAGCGGCAGCAGGTAATTCATCACGGAGAACATGCCTTTTTTCATCTCTCCGCCGTACCAGGTCCCGCCAATTAACTGAATACGTTCAGTCAGGTTGAAAGCCACGAAGTTCTCAGAGTTGAGCCCCTGTTCTTTCCACTGCGGGTTGGTACATTTCGCACCGTTCATCACGATAAAATCTGGTTTAAAATTAACCAGTTCCTCATCGCTTGGGCGGATGAACATGTTTTTAACGAAATGCGCCTGCCAGGCGACTTCGGTAATAAAGCGCACGGAAAGACGGGTATCGGCGTTCGCGCCGCAGAATGCATCAACGATAAACAGGCGTTTGCCTGAGAGTTGCTGGGTGACTAATCCTTTCAGGTGTTGCCAGGTTTCCTGGGAGAGCGGTTTGTTGTCGTTCTTACCTTTACCCTTGTCGGACCACCAGAGCGTATCTCGCGTGGTGTCGTCACGGACAATGTACTTATCCTTTGGCGAACGTCCGGTAAAGATACCAGTATCAACAGCAACGGCACCCAGATTAGTTAGCACTCCGCGCTCGTAGCCTTCCAGATTTGGATCAAGTTCTTCCTGGTACAGCAGGTCATAGCTGGGATTGTAAACGATATCCTGAACGTCATTGATACCATAAGCCTTGAGATCTTGCGGGGTTAAACTGTTGTTCACACGCATTTCACTGCTCCTTAGCCAATATGTATTACCTGGAATAGTAAGGTTTTTTAGGGATTGCTAACCGCGACAAGGCTCATAGATTTACGCATCCGGCAAAATCACAGATAACTGAATACGCTGCGACTCCTGTCACAAAGAGGCGGATATTATGGCAGGAAACCCTTTTTTGTTGTGGAAAATGTTCTTAAAACGTTAATGGAGAGTATATTTGGCGGGAATCTTGTGAGTGTAATCGCATTCATGTAGGAAAATAACGTAACTCAAACATATGAAATATCGATTCACGTCGCGTTGTGAGGGGCTGAAAGACACCGGTAAGTGCCAATAATTGTGATGTTGATGCGATAATGATCTTTTCCCTTCATTCTGGATTACGACATGGACAGTGTTGAGCTTTCACGTACGACCCGCTGGGGCATGATGTTTATTGGCCTGCTGCAAGGCGTAGTGTGTTACCTGCTGATGACTTACCTCATCCCCCATAACAGTAGCTGGCTGTTCTATGGAATGCCTGTAACGATAGCGCTGACGTCGGCGATTCTGCTTTCTGTGGTCTCGTTTAAACAGCGCGCGCTGTGGTGCTGGATGGCGGTGATCTTCTGCGTCGTACTGGCGATGAGCATCTGGTTGAAGGGGCACGTTGAAGGAGGGAACCGGTGGAATGAGGATGAGATTTTCTTTGTTTACGGTTGGCGCCTCTTTCTCATGGCTATGCTGGCGTTACCCTGGATCCAGTACCAACTCCATACGCGTACCGACCAGGCGCGCTATCCGCAGTTTTACAGCCAGATATGGTTGAATGTTCTGACATTGCTGATCGTCTTTGTCGCCAACGGCCTGTTCTGGATGGTCCTCCTGCTGTGGAGCGAGATGTTTAAGCTGGTCGGTATTCCCTTTTTTAACACGCTATTCTTTGAGACCGACTGGTTTGGTTATGTAACGTTTGGCCTTATTACCGCGCTGGCGGTGATTCTGGCACGTACGCAGTCACGCCTGGTGACGGCGGTACAAAAGCTTCTGACGTTGATCGCCACGGGTCTGCTGCCTCTGGTCGCGTTGTTAGCGCTGATGTTTATGCTGACATTACCCTTTACCGGTCTGGAGGCGATTTCGCAACGGGTGTCTGCGGCGGGGCTGATGTCGACGCTGACGTTGCTGCTCCTGCTATTGATGGTCGTTGTGCGCGAGCCGCAAAAACGCGACTTACCCTATCCAGGGGCATTACGTTATCTGATTAACACCTCACTTCTCGTCGCCCCGGTTTATATGTTGATAGCCAGTTGGGCGCTCTGGGTCCGCGTGAATCAGTATGGCTGGACGCCTGAGCGTCTGCATGGTGCGCTGATCATCGCAGTGCTGCTGGTTTGGTCGCTCGGCTACATGGCGAGCATTATGCGCCGTGGACACAATCCACTGGAAATTCAGAGCAAAGTCATCCTCGGTGTTTCGTTACTGTCTCTGGGACTGTTGATTCTGCTGACGTCGCCGGTCATTGACGTCTGGCGTATTAGCGTCAACAGCCATATGGCCCGTTATCATAGTGGCCAAATTTCACCGGATCAGGTCAGCCTGTACATGTTGCGTAATAGCGGAAAACCGGGGCGTGCTGCGTTGGAGGCGTTACAAAAGGATGACGCTTTCACTAAGGACAGTAAGCGCAGACGTGATTTAAACGCCATTCTACGCGGGAACCTCGATCCCATGCGGGAACTGACCACAACGCAGCTGGCACCGATGGTGATGATTGCGCCGGGTAGCAAAAAACCCGATGACGCATTCTGGCGGTTTGTAAAACAGCAAAGCTACCGCATTACCTCCTGTGTTGAGCAGGATGCATGCGTGCTAGTGAATCAGGATCTTAACGCAGATGGTCAGCCGGAGCAGGTGCTCTATGCTTTTGGCGAGGGAGAAAGTCTGATCTTTGGCATGAAGGAAAAGCAATGGTCTTTGCTCGGCGCAGCCCAGTTACCTGAAGGATTCACGAAAGCGCAGCTTTTGCAGGCGGTGGAAAATCACAGGCTAACTACAGCCCCCAGAATCTGGCGTGATATCACTCTCGATGGGAAACGGTTGGAGATTAACTACTACGCTGAGTAAACGCTGGAATAAGTAGCCCGGCAGAATGGATTGTCTGCCGGGCTATGAACTTAATGTACTTGTGGGTCAGCAGGGGATGCGTTGTTGCGGATCTCAGCAATATCCATCGCGTTAAACAGATAGTGGCTCGCGCAGTAATCGCAATTCATATCGATCTCGCCTTCTTCCGCCAGAATGCTGTCCACTTCTTCGTCCGGCAGGGTTCTTAACGCATCTGCACAACGTTCACGTGAACAGGTGCATTTGAACACCACGTCCTGCGGATCGTACAGGGTCACCTCTTCTTCGTGATACAAACGCCACAGCACATCATTCGCTGGCAGCGTCAGCAGCTCTTCGGCTTTAATGGTTTCCGTCAGCGTGGCGAGGTGGGTAAAATCATCGGCCTGCGCGTCTTGTGCTGGCATCACCTGCAACAGCATACCGCCTGCTGCAGGCTTGCCATCGACGTCGCCAGTGCGGATAAACAGACGCGTTGGCAGCTGTTCTGAACGCAGGAAGTAATCTTCCAGACAGGCGGCCAGCGTGTCACCTTCCAGACCCACCACGCCCTGATAGCGTTCACCTTCTTCCGGTGTAATGGTGATCACCAGATAGCCGTTACCGACCAGCGTTTTCAGATCTGCATCTTCAGGGATATCGCCCTGAATGCGCGCGACACCGCGCATCTGCTGCTTGTTGTTACCGTTAATCACTGCCAGGCTCAGCGGGCCATCGCCCTGGAGCTGTACGGTGATATCACCGGCAAACTTTAGCGTAGCGGTCAGCAGGCTGGTGGCGACCAGCAGCTCGGCCAGCACGGTTTTAACCGGCTGCGGGTAAGTATGGTTTTCGAGGATCTGTTGCAGGGTTTGTGAAACAGTTACCAGCTCGCCGCGCACGGCAAAGTTTTCAAACAGATAACGATGTAATTGGTCATGTTGCGGCATAATCATCTCTCTTGCGGGTGACAGTCATTCACTGTCGCCGTGTTTAAATCGTAACAGGTCGCGGCGCTCTTTTTTGTCCGGTCGCCTGTCCGGGTGCGGCATGGTCAACGCGTTAAGTTTACGCGCCAGCGCTATTTTTTCGCGCTTTTCCACGCTTTGCGCGGTTTCTTCGTACAGCGTAACGGCTTCCGTTGCCGGGCGACGCTGTTCGGTAATGGCCTTAATAATCACCGTCCGCTCGTCATTTCCCTGGCGCAAGGTGAGGGTGGCATTCAGCTCGACAATCTTGCTCGGCTTACTGCGCTGCCCGTTGTAATGCACCTTACCGCCTTCAACCATTTCGCGAGCTATCGCACGCGTTTTATAAAAACGCGCAGCCCACAGCCATTTATCCAGCCTGACGTCAACAGGGGGCTTCTCTTTCATGGCATCTCCTTCACATCAGTGAGGGGATCAGTCGGCGGTAGTCATTCAGTGACGGATGGCGTGCATACTGTTTTTCCGCAATACCTGAATCGGGATTGGTCACGCCGAGGCAGTAACGAATGCCGAATTGAGCAGCGGCGTCGAGAATGGCTTCGCTGTCGTCAATAAACAGCGTTTTCTCAGCACGCATTCCCGTTTCTTCAGCTACAGCGTGCCATAACCGCTGATCCTCTTTGGGATAACCAAATGTATGGGTGGAAAGTAATAAATCAAGGTGTGAGGCCAGACCGGTATGCTCCAGCTTCACCGCCAGGTTGTGTGGATGCGCGTTGGTCAGCAAAATACGGCGCTTGCCGCAGGCCTTTAAGGCATCAAGAAAGGGGACAGTATCTTCGCGCAGCACGGCGCGTGGCCCTTGGGCTGTCGTCATGGCACAAATATCCAGACCCAGGCGTTCGCTCCAGTAATCCAGGCAGTACCAGTTTAGCGTATGTTGCACGGCGTGATATTGCTGGCGAATATAGTTCTGGGCTTCCTCGGGAGAGATCCCCTGTTGCGCGCCATACGTTTCCGGCACCAGTTTTTGCCAGAAATAGTTATCGAACGCCAGATCGAGCAGTGTGCCGTCCATATCCAGCAACACGGTGTCGACGTCCTGCCAGGCGATATCAATATGCATAGGAACTCCCAAAGGAAAACAGATGCGCGACAGGGTAGCATATCCTGTCGCGCGGGCGTGTTATCGAATGAGGCTTTCCGGATCGTCAATCAGCGTGGGATTCAGGCAACTTTCGTAGTATCCCTGAATTTCTGCGATGCGTGAGCGGTGGCGCTGGTAGCGTCTGAACGCCTGAATGCCGTTATAGAGCGCACAACCCAGCATGGAAAACATCAGCAAGGTGGTGCCGAGATAACGCCACAGGCCTGAACGATCCGGGATACGGTGCAGCCCGATGTGCTGGGTTCCATTGGCATCGGTCGTGACATTGGTGACGATCCCTTCCGCGCGGAAGGGTGTCTGCATGAGCATCTGCGCCAGACGCTGGAAGGCGTTCCACTGCTCCTGAGGCGGATAGTCATACAACGATGTGGCAGGCCAGGGCTGATCGACCAGATCGCTGCCTTCGTCACTGATAATCAGGAAGCCGCCAGGTGCAGGGCTGTTCAGTGCCTGAGCGGCGCGGGCGGTCTCACGAGCAATAAACGGCGCAGTGGAGGTATTGACCAGGTTATCCAGCGACTCGGCGCTGACCGGGCGCAGCAACACGTTTACACCATCCAGCTTACCTGCGTTGGCCCGCTTCACCAGCGCGGTCCAGTCTTTACTGTTACCCAGATTGACCAGCGCATTTTTCAGGCGCACACATTCATCTTCGGCGGCGCACAGGTCGGCGGTCTTCAGCACAATCTCACCAAAGTCATCCAGTAATACCATGCCGGATTTCTGAATGGCCGATCGTAACGATGCGCTGACACGGGAATCATCATCGGGTTTGGGGTGTAGTTGGCGGCTGACGGCCTGCGTGAGTGCCGTCGCTTTATTCACCAAATCGGACTCGGGCAGCGGCAGCGCGCGTGCATCATTCCAGATAATCTGTGAGCAATCGAAAGGTAGAAAAGGCGTGGTGGGCTGTGCGTTCCAGCTTCCGGATGTGTGAATGTTGCACATTCCCGTACCGCTCAGATGCAGGGTATCGCCGACGCGAACCCCGGCGTTTTCGAGCTGCTTAACGCTGGTGGCCTCGATAGTTTGCGCACCTTTCATCCAGGACAGCGTGAATTTTATCGGCATATCCAGCGGGATCCAGAACAGCAGCATCAGCAGGACCAGCAACGATCCCCCTGCGATAACAGCGCTGCGTAGCCAGTGCTGCAAGGGGAAGTTTTTCACTTCGTCATGCAAGGATAAAAAACGCCCCTGGCGGACAACATGGCGATCGAGATAAATATCGATATCCGTTTGTTGCCCGAGATCTTGCACAATGTAGGGCTGCCAGTGAGGCGGATAAATCAGATCGATAATACCCAGTGAGATATTATTAATGTGTTCCTGGTCGTTTTCGCCAAACAGCCCCCAACGACGCGGGGTTCCGCGCAGGCAATGGATCTCCCGCAGGGCAGTTTTAGACGGCGGGGCGAACAGTCCCCACAGGCCCGCAGCCAGCAGCAATACGGCACCACCGGCCAGCCACGGTACAAAGCCATCCGGCACGATTAGGCAAAAGAAGAACAACAGGAAAGATGCGGCAATCAGCAACGCCTCGCGGAGTCCTGCCGGGCGGCTCAGCGCATACTCTTCATGGGTTTCCTGGCGAATATTTAGCAGCTCAATTTGCTCGCTTTCTTCACCACGAATAGAGGCCTGCGTCGATGCAGTATGCTGTAGCGCATAGCCACGCGCTTCCTGCATGTACTCTTGCAGCGTATGACCGTTTAACGAGATCACCAGCGGTAGCGTATTGGTGTGGATCAGCTCAACGCTATTTTCGTCATTGATGTATTGTTCCCAGAAGGGAGGCAAATGCACTTCGACGGAATCCAGATAATAACGCCACTTATTGGGATCGTCCGTGGTGATACCGTAGCGCGTAATCGAATGGGTAAGCACGATGACGCTATTACTTTGGGCATTCAGTGTGAGCGATACAGGGGCGGCGCTGGCGCCTGTTGGGCCCGGTATCTGCTGATTTTGACTCAGGTTTTCCAGGTAGTTTTCGACTGCGCTGCGCTCTTCGGGCGTCAGTTTACGCTTATTGGCGTCTGAGAAAACGTTACTCCAGGGCAGTTTTTGCCGCCTGGATTTTGATCTGAGTCGCCACCCTGCAAGTAACGAGCAGGCCAGCAAAGCAGCTAAAAAAATCAGAATGGTGCTCATGCTTTCCCCATCTTACTTAGTCTGTCAGGCGTGGTCAGTCGCACCCTGGAAAATAATCGTGATTCTGTCGTTGGCTATCGGCAAGCGTGGAGTTGAACTTGAGCATCTTTAAAGTACAGCCCAGTAAATGCGAATCATAGCAAAATCACCAAAAACGGCATATCAGCAAATTCCTGGAGTTATTTCAACCTATTGACTTTTAATTTGAAATGGGAATTAACTTTTAGTACGTTACATAAATGTAAATAAACGGCAATTCACATTGCCGAAACCGTGCGGTATATCGCACAATGACCCCAGATTTCACGGCAAAGACTCTCACGATGAGCAAATCATTACAAAAACCCACGATTCTGAAAGTGGAAACCGTCGCACAATCCCGGCTGTTTAAAGTCGAAAGTGTTGACCTTGAGTTCAGCAACGGCGTACGCCGCGTCTACGAACGTATGCGTCCGTCCACGCGCGAAGCGGTAATGATTGTGCCGATTGTTGATGACCATCTGATTCTCATCCGCGAATACGCGGTCGGGACCGAATCTTATGAGCTTGGTTTTTCCAAAGGGTTAATCGATCCCGGTGAAAGCGTGTTTGAAGCGGCGAATCGGGAGCTGAAAGAAGAGGTCGGGTTTGGGGCAAATGACCTGACGTTTTTGAAAAAACTCAGCATGGCACCGTCCTATTTCTCCAGCAAGATGAACATCGTCGTGGCCGAGGACCTGTATCCTGAATCGCTGGAAGGTGATGAACCCGAGCCGTTGCCGCAGGTGCGCTGGCCGCTGGCACATTTGATGGATTTGTTAGAAGACCCGGACTTTCACGAAGCGCGTAATGTGAGCGCGCTGTTTCTGGTGCGTGAATGGCTGAAAGGGCAGGGACGACTGTAGCGTATAGCGCCGGAAGGTGACGCCAGAGGCGTCTTATCCGGCCTACAATGTTGCGTTAAGTAGGCCGGATAAGCGAAGCGCCATCCGGCAATAGATCAGAACAGTTCGTGAGCCTCACCATTATCAATAATGGTGGTCCCCACTTCATGTACCGCCTGCTGTGTGGGCTGAGTCCCTTCAATAAAATACTCTTCGCGACTGTTGCCGCCGCTCGCCAGTTGACCGGTGCTGCGATCGATATTGACCGTTACGATACCTGGCGGTGGCGTCAGCGGCTGCTCTGGTACGCCCTCTAACACACTCTTCATATAGGCATCCCACGCTGGCTGGGCACTCTTCGCCCCCCCTTCATAGCCGGAGATCTGATCTTTGATCGCACCCGAGGCCGTAGAGTGTCCAAGGTTACGGCGATGGTCATCAAAACCAATCCATACCGAGGTCACGACCCCTGGGCCGTAGCCGGAGAACCAGGCATCTTTCGAGCTGTTGGTGGTCCCGGTTTTACCGCCGATATCTCGACGCTGTAAATCACGACCTGCACGCCAGCCGGTACCCATCCAGCCGGGCTCACCAAAGATATTGGTGTTCAGCGCGCTTTTAATCAGGAACGCCAGCGGCGTGTTGATCACATGCGGGGCGTATTCCTGGGTCCCGCTTTGCGCGACCAGCGCCTGATTCGCCTGCTCAAGTTGCGGCATTGGCACCGCGGCATTCTGCTGTTCCTGAGAAATGGCAACGTCTTCAACGTTACTGTTTTCCAGCACGTTAGATTTCTGGGTGTCGCCATAAATCACCGGAATATCACACTCCGGACAGGCAATTTTGGGCTTCGCTTCGAAGATAACACCGCCCTGATCGGTTTCAATCTTACTGATGAAGTACGGATCAACCAGGAAACCACCGTTGGCCATCACCGCGTAGCCGCGGGCAACCTGCAGCGGGGTGAACGAGGCGGAACCCAGCGCCAGCGACTCGGTATGAACAATATTTTGCGCCGGGAAGCCAAAACGTTGCAGATACTCTGCTGCGTAATCTACACCCATCGCGCGCATGGCGCGGACCATCACCACGTTCTTCGACTGACCCAGCCCCTGACGTAAGCGGATAGGGCCGGCATATTGCGGCGGTGAGTTTTTCGGCTGCCAGTCAGAACCTGCGCCCGCATCCCAGCGGGAAATCGGGACGTCATTCAGCATACTGGCCAGCGTCAGGCCTTTATCCATTGCCGCGGTGTAGAGGAACGGTTTGATGTTCGAACCGACCTGACGTAACGCCTGGGTAGCACGGTTAAACTTGCTCTGGTTGAAATCAAAGCCACCAACCAGCGCCATTACCGCGCCGTTTTGCGGATTGATGGAGACCAGCGCGGAGTTGACGTCAGGAACCTGCGCCAGCCACCAGGCGTCACCGACCTGGCGGACCCAGATTTGCTGACCCGTCTGGACAACATCGGTCACTTTTCGCGGCGTCGGGCCCTGTTGGGTATCGGAGCGGTAAGGACGCGCCCAGCGCATGCCTTCCATACGCAGCGCCACCGATGTGCCGTCCGCCAGCGTGGCGGTCGCTTCCTGTGGATTTGCGTTGGTGACCACCGCCGGCAGCAGCGGTCCGTAGGTCGGCAGCGCTTTTAGTGAGTCGGTGATTTTCTTGGTGTCCCAGGCGCTTTCGCCCACTTTCCATAGCACGTTTGACGGGCCACGGTAGCCGTGGCGCATGTCGTAATCCATGACGTTATTACGGACCGCCTGCTGGGCCGCCTGTTGGACTTTACGCGTAATGGTGGTAGTGATGCGATACCCGTCTTCATAGGCTTTTTCACCATAACGGCTATACATTTCCTGGCGCACCATTTCAGATAGATACGGCGCAGAGAAGGCAATTTCCGGCGCGTGATAGTTGGCGTCAATAGCTTCGCTGCGTGCCTGATCATACTGGGCCTGCGTGATGTAGTTTTCGCTCAACATACGCGACAGCACAACGTTACGTCGCGCGGTAGCCCGGTCCATTGAATAGAGCGGGTTGAAGGTTGACGGTGCTTTTGGCAGACCGGCGATGACTGCCATCTCGCTTAAGCTGAGCTGGTCGACCGTCTTACCGAAATAGACTTGTGCTGCGGCACCAACGCCATAGGCGCGATACCCCAGGTAGATCTTATTCAGATAAAGCTCGAGGATCTCATCTTTACTCAGCAGTTGCTCGATGCGGATCGCGAGGAAGACCTCTTTGACCTTACGCATCAGCGTGCGTTCCGGGCTGAGGAAGAAGTTTCTCGCCAACTGTTGGGTGATGGTACTCGCCCCTTGCGACGCGTGCCCGGAGAACAGCGCAACGCTGGCCGCACGGAAGATCCCCACCGGGTCAACGCCGTGGTGCTCATAAAAGCGGCTGTCTTCGGTGGCGATAAAGGCTTTGACCATTTCCGGTGGCATCTGATCCAGCGTGACCGGAATACGACGTTTCTCGCCATATTGCGCGATCAGTTCGCCGTCAGCGCTGTAAACCTGCATCGGGATCTGCAAACGCACATCTTTTAACGTCGCGACGTCAGGTAATTGCGGCTCAATATAGCGATAGAGGCCATAAATCGAGCCTGCTCCCAGCAGGATGCAACATACTGCAAGGATTAATAAATACTTTACGAACTTCACTGGAGATTTCCCATTTAGTGGCATTTGGGCAGTTTATAAACAAACGCGCGGTAGTATAAAGGCAAGCCAGACGCATTGATATACCCGTTAGAGCAACGGGTGATAAGGAGATCATCAGCAATGGCTTTCAATATCTGGCAAATTGGTCTGCATATTCAGCAACATGAAGTGCTGGCTGTGGCCGTCGTTCGCGACGCCTCCGGTTGGTTTCTACAGCGCTGGTGGCGGTTGCCGCTGGCGAACCAGACGATTGCCGACGGGCACATTCGCGCACCTGAACAGCTCAGCAAGGTGTTATTGCCGTGGAGTCGTGAACTTCCTCGCAGACACCACATTCATCTGTCCTTTCCCGCCCACAGGACGTTACAAAAAAAGATCCCCCGCCCAGTCATGACGCTGCGTGAGCCAGAACAAACGGCATGGTTGTCTGGGTCGATGGCGCGTGAGCTGGATATGGACCCAGATGCGCTGCAATTCGATTATAGCGAAGACACCTTAAGTCCGGCCTTTAACGTGACCGCCGCGCAAAGCAAAGAGGTGTCGACCCTCCTGACGCTGATGCAAACGCTGAAAGTACAGATAACCGCCATTACGCCGGATGCCAGCGCGTTACAGCGCTTTATACCGTACTTATCGGCGCCTCAGCAGTGTCTGGCCTGGCGCGATGACGCGCAGTGGTTGTGGGCGACTCGTTATGCATGGGGGCGTAAACCGGTGGGCGACAGTCACGCTATCGACGATCTTGCCGCAACATTATCGCTTTCCCCGGAAGAGATTGCGTTGTGCGGGCCAGGCCGTTTTGACCCCTTAAGCGTGGTGTCTGTTCGTCAGCCGCCCATTCCGCCTGAAAGTCATATCTTTACTATTGCGCTTGGGCTGGCAATGGGGGGAACAGACTGATGATAGCGACCATCAACCTTCTCCCCTGGCGTCAGTCACAGCGGCGCGCCTGCCTGCGGTTTTGGGCTGTTTTATTTAGCGGATCGCTGCTGTTGATCGTTGGCTGTGCACTGAGCTATTACGCTGTCGTCATCGAAGACAACCGGGCAAAAACGGTGAAGATAGCTGCTGAGAAAATGCGGGGCGAGGCGCTTGTGGCCCAAAAACCGCATTTACTCCTGCGCCAGCAACAATGGCAACAGCGACAGCTGCGTAAAACGCAGCGAGATCAGACGCGAAGCTGGCAACCGATGCTCGAAGGACTGGCAAATTTACTGCCCGAACAGGTGTGGCTGACAACCCTGACCTGGCAACATGAAGTGCTGGAACTGAGCGGAATGGCGCAGAACTTTAGCGCCCTCAATGCGCTGGAAACGCAATTACGCAAACAGTCCTTTTTTCGCTTAGGCGACCCCGGCGAAACTCAGAAGGATGCGTTGGGACGTTGGCAATTTCACTATCGTCTGACGCGGAGTGTGATGCATGAACGTACTCTGTGATCGTTGGCTGGCCTTGTCGCCGCGTTGTCGAATCGTCTGCTGGGGCGGCTGGAATGTCGTCATGGCGCTGATGGTCATGTTGTGCCTGCTTTATCCGCTACGGCAAGAATGGAACGTACAACGGGAGGAACTGCGGCAGCAACATGCGGCGAACCAGGCGCAATGGCGGAATCTGTACCAACTGGTTACACCGGCTGACCCCACACTTTGGGCTAATGACGAGAATACGATGCCTTTTTCCGCTCTGGATTTTCAGACTCCGCTTTCACGCCTGACTCACTGGCAGCCTTCTGCACAGGGCGGGGAGATGACGCTGAAGCCCGCCTGGGATGCTGTTCCAGCATTGTTTGTCCGGCTGGCGGAACGGGGGATGCAGGTCAACAGTTTTTCTCTTCGCCTGGAGGATGCCGAGCTGATGCTAACACTGCAGTTGGAGCGCCTGAATGACGGTTAAGCGTGGACTGTTGGTGGGGATTAGCCTGCTGATACTGACCGGGATGCGCGATCCTTTCCAGCCGCCGGAGGATCGTTGCCATACCACTGAGCTGTCGACGTGGCGTTATCAAGGCGCGGTAAGCCGGGGAGCGCGCCTGATTGGCCTGGTTCAGGATGGTAAAAATACATGGCGGCGGATCGAACTGCATGAGGCGCTGAAGGGGGGATGGACGGTTTCTCATATCTCGGCACAAAGCATAACTATTGAGATGGGTAAAGACTGTGAGCCGTCACGCTGGCAGTGGCAACGACAAGGAGAAGGGCATGAAGCGATGGATAGCCGTGGTGCTGATGGTCGTCATCCCCAGCGTGCTGGCGGGAAAAGCGCCAAACGTGACGCTGGTGGTGGATGATGTTCCCGTGGTTCAGGTATTGCAGGCGATGGCTGAGCAGGAAGGCAAAAATCTGGTGATTTCGCCCGATGTCAGCGGCGTGATGTCGTTGCATTTGACGGATGTCCCGTGGAAGCAGGCATTCCAGACGGTGGTGAAAAGCGCCGGACTGGTGTTGCGCCAGGAGGGGAACATCCTGCATGTGCATTCGGTAGGCTGGCAGAATGAAAATGTGGCACGCCTGGAGAGCGAGCAGGCGCGGCGGCAGGCCAGTCTCCCGCTGGAACATCGCAGCATTGTTTTGCAGTACGCTGACGCCGCCGATCTGGCAAAAGCGGGTGAGAAACTGCTGAGCGCCAAAGGCAGTATGACGGTAGATAAACGCACGAATCGACTGCTGCTTCGCGATAACAAACCTGCGCTGATGGCGCTGGAAACGTGGGTGTCGCAGATGGACTTGCCGGTTGAACAGGTCGAACTGGCGGCACACATTGTGACGATTAACGAAAAAAGCCTACACGAGTTGGGCGTGAAATGGTCGCTGGCCGACGCCACGCAAGCGGGGACGGTGGGCAACGTCACTACAATGACCAGCGATCTCTCTGTGTCCGCAGCGACGTCGCGTGTGGGGTTTAACATTGGTCGTATCAATGGTCGTCTACTGGAACTGGAGCTGTCTGCACTGGAGCAAAAACAGCAGCTTGATATCATCGCCAGCCCACGATTACTGGCTTCTCACCTGCAACCTGCCAGTATTAAGCAGGGCAGCGAGATCCCTTATCAGGTATCCAGCGGGGAAAGCGGAGCCACGTCCGTTGAGTTCAAAGAAGCCGTACTGGGAATGGAGGTGACGCCAACCGTGCTGCAAAAAGGGCGAATTAGACTAAAGTTGCATATCAGCCAGAATGTCCCCGGGCAGGTGTTACAGCAGGCGGATGGCGAAGTACTGGCTATCGATAAGCAGGAAATTGAAACGCAGGTCGAGGTAAAAAGCGGAGAGACAATCGCGCTGGGTGGGATTTTTTCGCATAAAAATAAATCTGCGGCGGACAGCGTGCCGTTGTTAGGCGATATCCCCTGGCTTGGATATTTATTTCGCCATGACGGTAAAGAGGATGAGCGGCGCGAGTTAGTGGTTTTTATCACGCCCAGACTGGTCTCGAGCGAATAATTTATGCATGAAAAGCCGTTGTTTTTGCACTGGACATGTTTCAGAAATTTGACGTGCGGGTGTATTTAGCATACAAGGAGTACCGATTTGAGCGTCGGTCGTTTTCTTTACTTGTGCACCGGTAATACGCTTTGCCTTTCTGGTGGTGTGTCATGGGTTGATTTGGCGTCATTTGGCCGTGCGATTCGTTGCCAGGCCTGATGTTTGCAGGGCAATACGCCTGCCACGACCAGAAATGCGAAAGGTTTGGTGATTTATTCAGTTGCCAAACCCGCTTGAGTATTGAGATAATTTTCAGTCTGACTCTCGCAATATCTTATGAGGTTTCAGTTCATGTCCTGCTGCGCTGAGTGTCTGCGAAGCGGGTTTATCATTAACGAATAGTCTTAGTAGTACCGAAAAAATGGCAGAGAAACGCAATATCTTTCTGGTTGGGCCTATGGGTGCCGGAAAAAGCACTATTGGGCGCCAGTTAGCTCAACAACTCAATATGGAATTTTACGATTCTGATCAAGAGATTGAGAAACGAACCGGAGCTGATGTGGGCTGGGTCTTCGATGTAGAAGGTGAAGACGGCTTCCGCGATCGCGAAGAAAAAGTCATCAACGAGTTGACGGAAAAACAGGGTATTGTGCTGGCAACTGGCGGTGGCTCTGTTAAATCACGTGAAACACGTAACCGTCTTTCCGCGCGTGGCGTCGTGGTCTATCTTGAAACGACAATTGAAAAACAACTTGCGCGAACTCAACGCGACAAGAAACGCCCACTGCTGCAGGTAGAATCACCGCCTCGCGAAGTTCTGGAAGCGTTGGCTGACGAACGCAATCCTCTGTATGAAGAGATTGCTGACGTGACCATTCGCACCGATGATCAGAGCGCTAAAGTCGTGGCAAACCAGATTATTCATATGTTGGAAAGCAACTGATTCTGGCTTAATACACTCGTCTGCGGGTACAAGTAACTAAGGTGGATGTCGCGTCATGGAGAGGATTACAGTCACTCTCGGGGAACGTAGTTACCCTATCACCATCGCGGCTGGTTTGTTTAATGAGCCGGCTTCATTCTTACCGCTGAAATCGGGCGATCAGGTTATGTTGGTGACCAACGAAACCCTGGCTCCCCTTTATCTCGATAAGATTCGCGGCGTACTTGAACAGGCGGGTGTTAATGTTGATAGCGTCATCCTTCCCGACGGCGAGCAGTATAAAAGCCTGACGGTGCTGGATACGGTATTCACAGCATTACTGCAAAAACCGCACGGTCGCGATACCACGCTGGTTGCTCTTGGCGGCGGCGTGATTGGCGATCTTACCGGTTTTGCAGCCGCCAGCTATCAGCGCGGCGTACGTTTTATTCAAGTTCCGACAACGCTGTTGTCGCAGGTTGATTCCTCCGTTGGCGGCAAAACCGCCGTAAACCATCCCCTCGGCAAGAACATGATTGGTGCTTTTTACCAACCCGCTTCCGTGGTGGTGGACCTCGACTGTCTGAAAACGCTTCCTGCGCGTGAACTGGCGTCGGGTCTGGCGGAAGTGATCAAATACGGCATCATCCTTGACGGTGAATTTTTCAGCTGGCTGGAAGACAATCTGGACGCATTACTGCATCTGGACGGTCCGGCAATGGCGTACTGTATCCGCCGTTGTTGTGAGCTGAAGGCAGAAGTTGTCGCAGCAGACGAGCGCGAAATGGGCTTACGTGCTTTACTGAATCTGGGGCATACGTTTGGCCATGCAATCGAGGCTGAAATGGGTTATGGCAATTGGTTACATGGTGAAGCGGTGGCCGCAGGTATGGTAATGGCTGCTCGTACGTCAGAACGTCTGGGTCAGTTTTGCTCCGCGGACACGCAGCGCATCATTACGCTGCTGAAGCGGGCAGGCTTACCGGTTAATGGACCACGTGAGATGTCCACTCAGGCCTATTTACCGCACATGCTGCGTGATAAAAAAGTGTTGGCGGGGGAGATGCGTTTAGTGCTTCCGTTGGCAATAGGGAAGAGTGAAGTGCGCGGCGGAGTGTCGCACGAGGTGGTTCTTAACGCTATTGCTGATTGCCAGCAGGCGTAACAACAAGAAAGGTCCGGCTTGCGTTGTAAGGCGTAAGTCTTTTAGCTTCAGGTTATGTGCAACGTCGTAAGCATTAACCTTTGAGTGGGGTGTTAAATGGATGAATTCAAACCAGAAGACGAGCTGAAACCCGATCCCAGCGATCGTCGTACTGGTCGTTCTCGTCAATCGTCTGAACGCGATAATGAGCCGCAAATCAATTTTGATGATGTTGATCTGGATACTGACGATCGTCGTCCAGCGCGCGCGCGTAAAGAACGTGACGAAGAGCAAGACATTGAAGAAGACTATGAATCTGATGACGATACCGTGGATGAAGAGCGTGTAGAACGCCGTCCGCGTAAGCGTAAGAAGGCCGCCAGCAAACCTGCCTCTCGTCAATATATGATGATGGGTGTGGGGGTTCTGGTGCTGCTGCTGTTGATAGTCGGCATCGGTTCAGCGTTGAAAGCCCCCTCATCTCCCTCTTCCAGCGATCAGACGGCGTCTGGCGAGAAGAGTATCGATCTTTCTGGCAATAGCGCGACCGATCAGGCGAGCACCACTCAGCCTGCAACGACTGCTGAGCAACCGGCTGGCAATGCGCAGCAGGATGTTTCTCTGCCGCCAATTTCTTCTACGCCAACTCAGGGGCAAGCACCTGTTGCCGCTGAAGGTCAACAGCGTGTTGAAGTTCAGGGCGATCTGAATAATGCCCTGACGCAACCGCAAGGTCAGGAACAGGTGAACAACGTGGCTGTGAACTCCACGCTGCCAACCGAACCTGCTACCGTTGCACCTGTTCGTAATGGCACTACGGCGCGTCCTGCAACAACGGAGCCTGCTGAGCGTCACGCGACTGCGCGTCCGGAACGCAAACAGGCCGTTATTGAGCCGAAGAGCAAACCGCAGACGACCGTGAAAGCAACGCCGACAGAGCCAAAACCTGTTGCCCAGGCGAAGCGCACTGAACCGACTGCGCCAGTGACTGCACCGGTTACTACGACCAAAGCCCCTGCGGCAACGACTGCGCCAAAAGCGACAGCTGAGCCTAAAGCAACCGTCAGTACCACCACACCTGCGCAGACTGCTACTCCTGCGCCAACTACGGCAACGCCTGTAGCGGGCGGAGCAAAAACGGCAGGTAATGTTGGGGCGTTAAAATCAGCGCCGTCCAGTCATTACACTCTGCAGCTCAGCAGTTCTTCTAACTACGACAACCTGAACGGTTGGGCGAAGAAAGAGAACCTAAAGAACTACGTGGTGTATCAGACGACGCGTAACGGTCAACCGTGGTATGTTCTGGTGACGGGTGTATATGCATCTAAAGACGATGCAAAACGTGCGGTGTCTACGTTGCCAGCCGACATTCAGGCGAAAAACCCGTGGGCGAAACCGCTGCATCAGGTTCAGGCCGATCTGAAGTAAGATAGGATATGTTCTGCAATGGTTTGATGTTTCGCCCAATTGCGGGACAAAGACTAAAGCGCAGGATGCTGTCGGAGCTTTCTCCACAGCCGGAGAAGGTGTAATTAGTTAGTCAGCATGAAAAAAAATCGCGCTTTTCTGAAGTGGGCAGGGGGAAAATACCCCCTGCTTGATGATATCAAACGGCATTTGCCTCAGGGCGAATGTCTTGTCGAACCCTTCGTGGGTGCAGGGTCGGTGTTCCTCAACACCGACTTTTCTCGTTATATTCTTGCCGATATCAACAGCGACCTCATCAGTCTCTATAACATCGTGAAGTCGCGTACCGATGAGTATGTGCAGGCTTCGCGCGAGCTGTTTGTCTCTGAGACCAATCAGTCTGAGGTGTACTATCAGTTCCGGACAGAATTTAACGCCAGCCAGGATCCGTTCCGACGTGCGGTACTGTTCTTATACCTCAACCGTTTTGGTTACAACGGCCTGTGTCGGTACAACCTGCGTGGCGAATTTAACGTGCCGTTTGGCCGTTATAAAAAACCCTACTTCCCGGAAGCTGAGTTGTATCATTTTGCCGAAAAAGCGCAGAATGCAGAGTTTCATTGCCTCTCCTATGAAGAGTGCATGGAGCGTGCTGATATCAACTCTGTGGTTTATTGCGACCCGCCTTATGCACCGCTGTCGGCGACGGCGAATTTCACCGCGTATCACACCAATAGCTTTAGCCCGAAAGAGCAGGCGCATCTGGCCGAAATGGCAGAAAAGCTGGTCAGTAAGCAGATCCCGGTGTTAATTTCGAACCATGACACGCCCGATACGCGCGAGTGGTACCGAGCGGCGAAGCATTTTCAGGTAAAAGTGCGGCGCAGTATAAGCAGCAACGGCGGCACACGTAAAAAGGTGAATGAACTGCTGGCTCTGTACAAACCAGGAGTCGTAACGCCTGCGAAAAAATAATTCTCAAGGAGAAGCGGATGAAACAGTATTTGATTGCCCCCTCAATTCTGTCGGCTGATTTTGCCCGCCTGGGTGAGGACACCGCGAGCGTTCTGGCCGCCGGTGCCGATGTCGTGCACTTCGACGTCATGGACAACCATTATGTACCTAACCTGACTATCGGGCCGATGGTACTGAAATCGCTACGCAAATATGGGATTACCGCCCCTATTGATGTGCATCTGATGGTGAAGCCGGTTGACCGTATTATCCCGGACTTTGCTGCCGCTGGCGCCAGCATCATTACTTTTCACCCGGAAGCCTCCGAACACGTCGATCGCACCTTACAGCTGATCAAAGAGAATGGCTGTAAAGCGGGCCTGGTGTTCAACCCGGCCACGCCGCTGAGCTACCTGGACTACGTTATGGATAAGCTGGATGTGATCCTGCTGATGTCCGTTAACCCCGGTTTTGGCGGGCAATCTTTCATTCCGCAAACGCTGGAAAAACTGCGTGAAGTCCGCCGTCGTATTGATGAGTCTGGCTATGACATTCGCCTGGAAGTTGATGGCGGCGTTAAGGTGAACAATATCGGCGAAATCGCCGCAGCGGGTGCGGATATGTTTGTCGCAGGTTCCGCGATTTTCGACCAACCTGACTACAAAAAAGTCATTGATGAAATGCGCCATGAACTGGCGAAGGTAAGTCATGGATAAATTTCAGGATATTCGGGGCGTAGCTTTTGACCTCGACGGTACACTGGTTGATAGCGCGCCGGGATTAGCCGCCGCGGTGGATATGGCGCTGTACGCGCTGGAGTTACCCACTGCAGGCGAAGAACGTGTGATTACCTGGATTGGTAATGGCGCGGATGTATTGATGGAGCGTGCGCTCACCTGGGCTCGCCTTGAGCGCGCTACGCTGCGTAAAACGACGGGCAAACCGCCTATCGATGACGACATTCCTGCCGTTGAGCAGGTGCGTATTTTACGTAAGCTGTTTGACCGCTATTACGGTGATGTTGCCGAAGAAGGGACGTTCTTATTTCCCCACGTTGCCGATACGCTGGGCGCGCTGCATGCGAAAGGCCTGCCGTTAGGTCTGGTAACCAACAAGCCGACACCGTTTGTGGCACCGCTGCTTAACGCACTGGATATCGCCAAGTATTTTAGTGTGGTCATCGGCGGTGACGACGTGAAAAATAAAAAACCGCATCCCGATCCGCTGCTGCTAGTGGCCTCACGTATGGGGATTGCGCCTGAAAAATTGCTCTTTGTGGGTGATTCGCGCAATGATATTCAGGCGGCAAAAGCCGCTGGCTGTCCTTCGGTTGGTCTTACGTATGGGTATAACTACGGTGAAGGGATCGACCTCAGCCAGCCGGATGTTATATATGACAGCATTAATGACCTTCTGCCCGCACTCGGGCTTCCGCATAGCGAAAATCAGGAATTGAAAAATGACTAAGCCCATCGTTTTTAGTGGCGCACAGCCCTCAGGTGAATTGACCATTGGCAACTATATGGGTGCGCTGCGTCAATGGGTAAATATGCAGGATGATTACCACTGCATCTACTGTATCGTGGACCAGCATGCTATCACCGTCCGCCAGGACGCGCAGAAGCTGCGTAATGCTACGCTGAATACGCTGGCGCTGTATCTGGCGTGTGGTATCGATCCTGAGAAAAGCACCATTTTCGTTCAGTCCCACGTGCCGGAACATGCACAGTTAGGCTGGGCGCTGAACTGCTACACCTATTTTGGTGAACTGAGCCGCATGACCCAGTTCAAAGATAAATCTTCCCGTTACGCTGAAAACATCAATGCCGGTCTGTTCGACTACCCGGTACTGATGGCAGCCGATATTCTGCTGTACCAGACCAATCTGGTACCGGTAGGGGAAGATCAGAAACAGCACCTGGAACTGAGCCGTGACGTCGCCCAGCGTTTTAACGCACTGTATGGTGACATCTTCAAAGTGCCTGAGCCGTTTATTCCGAAATCCGGTGCGCGCGTGATGTCCCTGCTGGAGCCGACGAAGAAAATGTCTAAGTCGGATGACAACCGCAACAACGTGATCGGCCTGTTGGAAGATCCGAAATCTGTGGTGAAGAAAATCAAACGCGCCATGACGGATTCCGATGAGCCGCCAGTTGTTCGTTACGATGTGCAGAATAAAGCGGGTGTTGCCAACTTGCTGGATATTCTCTCTGCCGTAACGGGTAAGAGCATCCCGGAACTGGAGCAGCACTTTGAAGGCAAGATGTATGGCCACCTGAAGGGTGAAGTTGCCGATGCCGTCTCCGGTATGTTGACTGAGCTTCAGGAACGTTACCACCGTTTCCGTAACGATGAAGCCTTCTTGCAGCAAGTGATGAAAGATGGTGCAGAAAAAGCCAGTGCGCGCGCAGCAGAAACACTGAAAGCGGTGTATGAAGCAATTGGATTTGTTGCCAAGCCGTAATATAACGTGCGGCTAAAATAAAAGCCGGGTTATCTCCCATACTGTTTAATATTATAACGGCATGGGAGATAACCCGGCTTTATATATCTATACGGAATATAAATAATTACAGCGCAGTGTCACCGCAGCCGCCAATGATTTTAGAAATAGAAATGGCTGGGTGCAGGAAATAATCGTAATCACAGGTCTTGTTTTTGTTCTGAACGCTACCGGTGCAGGCAGTCAATGTGGAGAGAGCCAGCAGTACTGCAGCAGCTTTAAGCATGTTTTTCATTTAATAATCCCTATCAATCAATAAAATATTAGTATGCCAATTCCATATGCTTCGAAAAACACGTAGTGAATTAAGCTTGCTATATATAACGTGACCAGGAAGTTATTACTTGTTATATTAACTTAATAGTAGATTTAAGAATTTTTAAAAAATAATAATTGATGATGATTAAAGATGAAGGATAATGACTGGAAGGGTAATCAAAAAACGGCGCTATGCAGAAAACATAGCGCCTGAATATTAATGATTTGAGAACCAGTTCAGCTTATCGCGCAGGCCAACCACGCGACCAACAATGATCAGCGCCGGGCTTTCCACCTGTTGCGCCAGTTCACCGAGTTGCGTCAGTACACCATTGACAACGCGCTGTTTCACGGAGGTCCCGTTTTCGACCAGCGCAACCGGCATGTCTGCTGGCATCCCAAACGCGATCAATTTTTCCTGGATAGTGGCCGCCTGATTCAGCCCCATATAGAACACCAGCGTCTGTTTTTCTGCTGCCAGGTTTTCCCAGTCCAGCTCGCCGCCGGTCTTCAGGTGTCCGGTGACCAGGCGTACGCTCTGGGCGTAATCACGATGCGTCAGCGGAATGCCGGAATAGGCAGAACAGCCGGAGGCCGCGGTAATACCGGGAACAACAGAGAACGGGATACCTTCGTGGCACAGGGTTTCCAGCTCTTCGCCACCGCGACCAAAGATGAACGGGTCGCCGCCTTTCAGGCGCACTACGCGTTTGCCCTGTTTCGCCTGGTTCAGCAGGATCTGGTTGATCTCTTCCTGCGGTACGCAGTGATAACCCGCACGCTTGCCGACGAAAATACGATCGGCATCGCGACGAACAAGGTTCATGATGTCATCGGAAACCAGGCGGTCATACACCACGACATCGGCCTGCTGGATCTGTTGTAGCCCTTTCAGCGTCAGCAGCCCGGCATCGCCTGGACCGGCACCAACCAGCACTACTTCGCCACGATGGTCCAGCGGTTCGCTGAGCATCTGCTCGGTCGTTTCTTCTATTGCCTGCCGATCGTCGTTTGCCAGAGACTGCGCCAGCCTGTCGTTAACAAACAGCTTTTCCCAGAAGCGGCGACGTTCACCCATACTGGCGAACTGCTTTTTCACCCGGGAACGCAGCTGTCCTGCATATTGCGCGACCTGGCCCAGATGCTGTGGCAACACGGATTCGAGCCTTTCACGCAGCAGTCGCGCCAGAACAGGAGAGGTACCGCCAGAGGAGACCGCCACCATCAGTGGTGAACGGTCAATAATGGAGGGCATGATGAAACTGGCCGCTTTTGGGGCGTCGACCACGTTACAGAAGATGCGGCGTGATTCAGCGGCGTTGCTGACGCGAAGGTTGACGGCATCGTCATCGGTGGCGGCGATCGCCAGCCAGCAGGAGTCGAGCAGGGCTTCGTCAAACGGCCCCTCAACCAGCGTCAGCATGCCTTCATTTGCCCATACGGTGAACTGTGGAATAAACGCTAGCGCATTAACCGTTAAACGGGCGCCTGCTTCCAGCAGTAACCGCGCTTTGCGTTCTGCGACATCACCACCGCCGACGATCAAGCAGTCGCGGTCACGTAGTTGACAAAATATAGGCAAATGATCCACGACATTACCCCTTAATTATTGGCAGCAGCCTCAGTTTGGTTGATTTTTGCCGGAACGGGACGCTCCGATTTTGGCGTAGCATACCAATAACCTAACCCCATGAATACGACACCGGACAAAGTATTACCGAGTGTTACCCACAGCAGGTTATGGCCAATTCCGGATAAGGTATAAGCCTCGCTGTGATGACCGAACCAGGAGAGCGCAAATAGCGTCATGTTGGCAACGGAGTGTTCATAGCCAGAAGCGATAAATGCCAGCAGGCACCACCAAATGGCGAGGAACTTCGCCGCACCTTCAGTACGGATCGCCATCCAGATTGCCAGGCAAACCAACCAGTTACACAACGCGCCTTTAAAGAACAGTACGCTGGCAGGGGCTGTAGTTTTCGCCAGGGCAACGCTATGTACGATGCTGGTATCGACCGGCAGCAGGCTACCACCACCCCAGCTGTACAGCAGGGCGACGAACACGGAACCGAGCAGATTTCCCAGCCAGGTTTGCGGCAGAATGGCCCACATCTGACCGTGGCTGATAGTGCCCGCTTTGACGCCAAGCGTCAGGAACATGGTGTGCCCGGTAAACAGCTCTGAACCGGCAATAATCACCAGCGTTAAGGCAATACCAAAGGTTGCACCCATCACCAGCGGACGCACGGATGGATCAAGCAGATTGCCGAGAGTGAAAATAAGAATGATGCCGAGACCGACATAAGCGCCCGCCATGGCGGAACTGACCCAGAACCCGATTGGGTTGTTGGCCGACAGGCGTGCAATGCGCGCAGCGTTAGCCGCACACTTATTGATAGTGTCTGTAAACATGTGTTTGATTATCCTTGAAGAACAAAAAGTAAAATAAAATCGTAACTGTAGGCCGGATAAGGCAGTTATGCCGCCATCCGGCAATGTGCCTGATGGCGCTGCGCTTATCAGGCCTACTAAAAAGGCCTACCAATACGTCTAAAAAGGGAGGCATTGCGCCTCCCAATAATTTACTAACCGCGCAACTGCACCATGCCGTCTTTCACCCGGGCTTCGTAGTGCGCCACGGAATGACTTTCGTCCTCCATGCACAGACCGTCGCTGAGGCGGAAGCGCTGTTTTTTCAGCGGGCTGGCAACCCATAGCTCGCCCTGGTGCTCAGCAATAATCCCGCGTGAAAGTACGCTGGACTGGAAGAACGGGTCGATGTTGCTGATCGCAAACACCTGGTCGCTGTGATAAGGACGGAAAATCGCGATTTGCTCTTTACCTAACAGGGCGCAGACGCCTGTTGCAGGCAGAATGTCATCGATTTTGCAGATGTTTTTCCACTGGCTCATGCGTTTTCCTCCACCAGAGTGACCGGGATACGCTCATACGGCGTGGCCGGGCGATGTTGTTCACGTTCAGGCACAACCTGGACATTCGGATCGCGTTTATCGCTGTTGATAAAGTGCTTGAAGCGAACCTGCGCGGACGGCGTGTTGACGGTTTCTGTCCACTCGCATACGACGGCTTCACGCAGACGCGCCATCTCTTCTTCCAGATGCTCGTTCAGGCCCAGTTTGTCGTCGATGATGACAGACTTCAGATACTCGATGCCGCCTTCCAGGTTATCTAACCACGGTGCGGTACGGGTCAGTTTGTCCGCAGTACGGATGTAGAACATCATGAAGCGGTCAAGGTATTTCATCAGCGTTTCACGGTCGAGATCCGCTGCCAGTAGATCCGCATGGCGTGGTTTCATCCCGCCGTTACCACAGACGTACAGGTTCCAGCCTTTTTCAGTGGCGATGATACCCACGTCTTTACCCTGGGCTTCTGCGCACTCACGGGTACAGCCAGAGACGCCAAACTTCATTTTGTGCGGGGTACGAATGCCCTTGTAGCGGTTTTCCAGCTCAACGCCGAAGCCTACGCTATCGCCGACACCATAACGGCACCAGGTGCTACCCACGCAGGTTTTCGCCATACGCAGCGCTTTAGCATACGCATGACCGGTTTCGAAGCCCGCTTCAATCAACTGACGCCAGATTTCCGGCAGGTCATCTTTTTGCGCGCCGAACAGACCAATACGCTGAGAACCGGTGATCTTGGTGTACAGATTGAACTCACGAGCGATACGGCCCACGGCAACCAGACCTTCCGGGGTAATTTCGCCACCGGCAGAGCGTGGGATAACGGAGTAGGTACCGTCTTTCTGGATGTTGGCCAGGAAGTTGTCGTTGGTATCCTGCAGCGGCGTGTGCTGCGGCTTGAGGATGTATTCATTCCAGCAGGAGGCCAGCAGGGAACCGACGGTTGGTTTACATACTTCGCAGCCGTAACCTTTACCGTGTTTCGCCAGCAATTCCTCGAAGGTTTTAATGCCTTCCACGCGGATGAGATGGAACAGTTCCTGACGTGAGTACGGGAAGTGATCGCACAGGTTGTTGTTGACTTCGATGCCCTGTTTCGCCAGTTCGGCATTCAGCACCTGGGTAACCAGCGGAATACAACCACCGCAGCCAGTACCGGCTTTGGTTTCGGCTTTCAGCGCTGCAACGGTGTGGCAGCCTTTGTTAATGGCGGCAACCAGCATGCCTTTGGTGACGTCGAAGCAGGAACAAATCTGCGCGCTGTCCGGCAGTTTATCCACGCCGATGGACGGCTTACCGCTGCCTGAGTGTGCTGGCAGGATCAGTGAGTCCGGGTTTTCCGGCAGTTCGATGGCGTTCAGCACCAGCTGCAGCAGGTTGCCGTAATCGCTGGTGTCACCCACCAGAACCGCGCCCAGCAGCGTTTTGTTATCTTCGCTGACGATCAGGCGTTTGTAGACTTCTTTGCTTTCGTCGAGGTAAACGTAGCTACGGGCGCCCGGTGTACGCGCATGTGCGTCGCCGATACCGCCGACATCTACGCCCAGCAGTTTCAGCTTGGCGCTCAGGTCTGCGCCTTCGAACGCGTTTTTGCTACCGAGAATATGGTCAACGGCGACCTGCGCCATTTTGTACCCCGGTGCGACCAGGCCATAAACGCGGTCGTTCCAGCTGGCGCATTCGCCGATAGCGTAGATATCCGGGTCAGAGGTCTGGCAGGCGTCGTTGATCACGATACCGCCACGCTGTGCGACATCAAGGCCGCACTGGGTTGCCAGTTTGTCGCGCGGGCGAATACCGGTGGAGAAGACAATGAAGTCGACTTCCAGTTCGCTGCCGTCGGCAAAGCGCATGGTTTTACGCGCTTCAGTGCCTTGCTGGACGATCTCTTTGGTATTTTTGCTGGTGTGCACACGCACGCCCATGCTTTCAATTTTGCGACGTAACTGCTCGCCACCCATCTGATCCAGCTGTTCAGCCATCAGCATCGGGGCGAATTCAATCACGTGGGTTTCAACACCTAAGCTTTTCAGGGCACCTGCGGCTTCCAGACCCAGCAGGCCACCACCGACAACGGCGCCGCGTTTACTGCGACGAGCGCAAGACTCAATGGCGTTGAGATCTTCAATGGTACGGTAAACGAAACAGTCCTGCGTTTCCGAACCTTTAATCGGCGGGATCCACGGGTAGGAGCCGGTTGCCATGATCAGTTTATCGTAATAAACCGTACGACCGGCGCTGGAGTGGATCACCTTTTCCTGGCGGTTGATGGTAATCGCGCGTTCGCCGACTAATACCTTAACGCCGTGCTTCTCGTAGAAGCCTTCACGCACCAGAGACAGCTCTTCAGCAGTGTGGTGAGAGAAGTAAGAAGACAGGTGTACGCGGTCGTATGCTTTGCGGGGTTCTTCACAGAAGACGGTAATATCAAACTTGTCCGCATCGGATTTATCAAGAAGATCCTCAATAAAGCGATGGCCGACCATACCATTACCGATAATAGCGAGTCTGACTTTGCTCATTTTTGCCTCGATTTCTTTTCTATTACTGCCTACCTTAACGATTCAGCAACCCCGCTTATTGATACAAATCAATTTCGCCCTTATATACTCCTTAAGAGGTATATAACTGATTTGTCAGCGTTTTTATAAGTCACGGAATTGACAGGCTTTTCATGTTTGTATGATTAGCGTACAAATTAAGGGGTTTTAGTGTGAATAGGTCAGGATCCTAAGGGTTAGAAAGGAGAGTGATAAATACCGGATAATCAAAGCCGCTATCCGGCATTCAGGTTTACTGCACAGCCGGTGCGTTATGCTGGCGATGACGCGTGACAAACCCAAGGATAAAGCACATCACGAATACCACGGCATACAGGCCATTCGCGGTTTGTAGTGCGGCCAGAGGACCGCTGTGGGCAACGATCGGACCCGTCACCACGAAGGTTAACATGGTCCCAATGGTGCCGCAGGTCAGGACGAAGTTAACCAGCTTCGGTGAGGCCACTTTAGTCTGCTGGGAGCCGAGGGTGATAATGGTGGTATAGATGGCGCTGGAGAAGAAGCCCAGCGTCAGGATGAACCACGGCATGTGCTCTGGCGTACCGGTGATGAAGAGATACATCAATACGGTTGCCAGTCCTGCCAGCACGGTCAGGATACGCTGCAAATCAAAGAAGCGCAGGATAAAGCTAAACGCCCACATACCCACCATGTAGGACATCCAGAAATCGCTGACCAGCTTACCTGCATCGTTCAGGCTCATGCCGAGGCTTTTGGCGTATTCCGGTACCCAGGAGATAAAACCCAACTGACCGAGGATGTAGCACAGCGCGGCGATGGACAAAAACAGCACACCAATGCCCCACTTCTCTTTCGCCACCGTTGTTTCCGGTTGTTGCGCGTGTTTACCCAGCGCCGGGAACTCACAGCCAAAGGTCAGCAGGAAAATGGCGACGTACACCAGGCCGATACAGGCGTAGACCCAGTACCATTCGATGCTACGCGCCAGCAGGTACGCGGCAACCATCGGGAAAATCATGCCTGCCATGCTGAAGAAGGAATCTGTAAACAGCAGGCGAGATCCACGCTGGCGACCTTCATACATCTGGGTGACCAGGAAAGTACCAATCGACATGGTGATCCCGCTGACGACCCCCAGCACAAACATGGCGGCGGAGAACAGCGCCAGGCTATGCGTGAGCATCAGTCCGGCGACAGCCAGCAGCATCAGAATAAAGCCAAAACGTAGTTGCGTTTTCAACGGGACAATTTCCATCAACCACGCATTCAGAAAAATAGAGATCAGAATACCGGCATTCAGAAAGGTGAAGGTGTTACTCATACTGGAAACGGGCAAATGGAAATAGTCTGCGATGTTTCCCATCACCATCCCGGTGACAATAACCAACGCGCCTGTCAGGGCGTAGGAGAGAAAGCTGATCCATGTGAGCTTGATACGATTGCTGTTAGTCATGACTGGCCTGTATAGAAGTGTAAGGCGCATTGAAGGCGCCGTGAGCGGGCGGATTTTAGGCGTTTTGTTGATGTATTTAAATATTTTTTAGCAACTGCTGTTTCTATTACATATTTCAATGTGATCATGATCACATTGATGCGCGTTGCAAAGCATTTACATTTGTTTCAGGTGCGTAAAATTAAGTAAAGGGATGGCCTTGTCATGGAAGGCTCTTTAGAATCAATTCACTTGCTTCATTTCTGCTCTTGTAAAGGAATTCTCATGCTCAAATCGACTCTGGCGGCTGTTGCAGCTGTTCTCGCTCTTTCTGCCCTCTCTCCCGCAGCACTGGCAGCGAAAGGTGACCCTCGTGTTCTGCTGACGACCTCTGCCGGTAACATTGAGCTGGAACTGAACAGCCAAAAGGCCCCGGTTTCAGTGCAAAACTTTGTCGATTATGTAAACAGTGGTTTCTATAACAACACCACGTTTCACCGTGTGATCCCTGGGTTTATGGTACAGGGCGGCGGTTTTACCGAGCAGATGCAGCAGAAGAAACCTAACCCGCCTATCAAAAATGAAGCCGATAACGGGCTGCGCAATACCCGTGGCACCATTGCCATGGCGCGGACCGCAGACAAAGACAGCGCAACCAGCCAGTTCTTTATCAACATTGCGGACAACGCTTTCCTCGATCACGGCCAGCGTGACTTCGGATATGCCGTCTTTGGTAAAGTGGTGAAGGGGATGGATGTCGCGGATAAGATAGCTCAGGTGCCGACCCACGACGTCGGCCCTTACCAGAACGTTCCGTCCAAACCGATTGTTATCCTGTCTGCGAAAGTCCTGCCGTAATCGTATTTTTGCGCGGGCGGTTCCTGCCCGCGTTCTCTCCCTTCTCTGCGTAACCCGAAATTGCTGCTTATACTTGTGGCAAGTGCCGGCACATTCAGGGAGGTCACGTGAAAAAACTCACCGATAAACAAAAGTCCAGTCTCTGGGAGCAACTGCGAAACGGCAATTTCCAGGCTAGCAGACGACTTGAAGGCGTGGATATTCCACGGGTTACGCTGAGTGCTGAAGATGCCCTCGCGCGCCTTGAAGAATTGAGGAGGCACTATGAGCGATAAATTCGGTGATGGGCGCGATCCCTATTTGTATCCTGGCCTGAATGTGATGCGTAATCGTCTGGGGGTTCATCAGGCCCAACGTCTGGCGCAGGCGGCCTATGAATTGACGGCGCTACGGGCGGCGACGATTGGGCTGGGCCCGCTAAAACGCGGTCTGCCGCATCTGTGTGCTATTCATCGTGAACTCTATCAGGATATTTTTGACTGGGCGGGCCATCTGCGCGAGGTCGATATTTACCAGGGCGATACCCGCTTTTGCCACTTTGCCTACATCGAGAAAGAGGGCAACGCGCTGATGCAGGACCTGGAAGACGAGTCCTGGCTGGTGGGGCTGTCAGCGGATAAGTTCATCGATCGACTTGCGCATTATTATTGCGAAATTAATGTGCTGCACCCATTTCGTATTGGCAGCGGTCTGGCCCAACGTATTTTCTTCGAACAGTTAGCGGTTCATGCCGGGTATATGCTCAGTTGGGAGGGTATCCCGGTCGAAGAGTGGAATCAGGCCAACCAGAGTGGTGCGATGGGCGGCCTGTCGGCGCTGCGGGCGATATTTCGTAAAGTGGTAAGCGAAGCCCGAGAAACTGGGTAGAATAGCGCGGTTTTTCTGTACCGGAGCCGCCATGATCCTGCTTATCGATAACTACGATTCTTTTACCTGGAACCTGTATCAATATTTCTGCGAACTGGGCGCAGAGGTCCTTGTCAGGCGCAACGACGAGCTGACGCTGGCGCAAATTGATGCGTTAAGTCCGCAAAAAATCGTTATTTCCCCCGGTCCCTGCACGCCGGATGATGCCGGGATTTCGCTGGATGTCATCCGTCACTATGCGGGAAAAACCCCGATACTGGGCGTCTGTCTGGGCCACCAGGCGATGGCGCAGGCGTTTGGTGCCAGCGTCGTGCGGGCGGCGAAAGTCATGCACGGTAAGACCTCCCCGATTACGCATACCGGGCAGGGCGTTTTTCAGGGGCTGGCGAACCCGCTAACGGTGACGCGCTACCACTCTCTGGTGGTTGCACCTGAGACGCTGCCGGCCTGCTTTGAGGTAACGGCCTGGAGTGAAACGCAGGAGATTATGGGCATTCGCCACCGCGAGTGGGATTTGGAAGGCGTGCAGTTCCACCCGGAGAGTATCCTCAGTGAGCAGGGGCATCAGCTGCTGGCTAATTTCCTCAATCGGTGATTTGTAGTTGCTATTCAGTGATTTTTTATTCATATTTTGTGATTATAATTTCACTAGCATTTCTGCTTAACTGGGTGGTAATGACATGGCAACTGAACAAACTGCAATTACGCGCGCGACATTCGATGAAGTGATTCTGCCGATTTATGCACCGGCAGAGTTTATTCCGGTCAAAGGGCAAGGAAGTCGAGTCTGGGATCAACAGGGTAAAGAGTATGTTGATTTCGCGGGTGGTATTGCAGTTACCGCGTTAGGGCATTGCCATCCGGCCCTGGTCGAAACGTTAAAAACGCAGGGCGAAACCCTGTGGCACACCAGTAACGTTTTCACCAATGAGCCTGCACTGCGCTTAGGCCGCAAAATCATTGATGCGACCTTTGCTGAACGCGTGCTGTTCATGAACTCTGGCACTGAAGCCAACGAAACCGCCTTTAAGCTGGCACGCCATTATGCCTGCGTCCGCCATAGTCCGTTCAAAACCAAAATTATCGCCTTCCATAATGCGTTTCATGGCCGCTCGCTGTTTACCGTTTCCGTCGGTGGGCAGCCAAAATATTCTGACGGCTTTGGGCCAAAACCGGCGGACATTATCCATGTCCCGTTTAACGACCTGCATGCGGTAAAAGCGGTGATGGACGATCACACCTGCGCGGTGGTGGTCGAGCCGATTCAGGGCGAAGGGGGCGTTATGGCCGCTACGCCGGAATTCCTGCAGGGCCTGCGCGAACTGTGCGATCAGCATCAGGCATTGCTGGTGTTTGATGAAGTGCAGTGCGGGATGGGGCGTACCGGCGACCTGTTTTCCTATATGCACTACGGTGTGACGCCGGATATCCTGACCAGCGCCAAAGCCCTCGGCGGCGGTTTCCCGGTGAGCGCGATGTTGACCACTCAGGAAATCGCTTCTGCGTTCCATGTCGGTTCGCACGGTTCAACCTACGGCGGTAACCCGCTGGCCTGTGCGGTTGCAGAGACGGCGTTCGATATTATCAACACGCCGGACGTGCTGGACGGTGTTCAGGTCAAACGTCAGGCATTTGTTGCGCATTTACAGAAAATAGATGCTCAGTATGACATTTTTAGCGATATTCGCGGTATGGGGCTGCTGATTGGCGCGGAGCTGAAGCCGCAGTTCAAAGGTCGGGCGCGTGATTTCCTCTACGCCGCTGCTCATGAAGGCGTTATGGTGCTGAACGCGGGGCCGGACGTGATGCGTTTTGCGCCATCGCTGGTGGTGGAAGAGGCGGATATCGATGAAGGGATGCAGCGCTTTGCACAGGCGGTAGCGAAAGTTATTGGTTGATGGATTACCGGATAGCGCTACGCTTATCCGGCCTACGAATCACACCTTACTCCGTAGGCCGGATAAGGCGTTTACGCCGCCATCCGGCAAATCTCTTAACCTTTCATATCCCGCAACCGGCGGCTCAGCCAGATACCGTGGTGCGGGCGTTGACGCCATGCCACCGACGAAATGGTGTGCATGGTATTCAGATGCCCCAGTATACGTTGCAGATGCTGCTCCAGGGTACTTAATGGACCGTGGGACAGCATCTCCGACGACTCGAGAATATTCACATCACCGGAGCTCCCCGGCCCGTCATATTCCAGCCGCTGCTGACAACGCTGAATCGCAATTTCACAGGACTGCAGATACCGCTGCGCCAAATCAGGCGTCAACATGGTGTGTTCCCGGGCCAGCGTGGTCATCGCATTAATATGTTCGACGATGAACTGGCTGTGCGTGACCCACAGTTTCATATCGGCCAGGTAATGTGAGTTAAATCCTGGCTCCTGCATCGCCTGGTTCAGTGAGTTAAACAGCGTGTTATGCGCCTGGTTGACCCGCATACGCTGATACGCCAGCGGTGTGGCCTGTGGATCGTTGCTGAGGATCAGGCGAATGGCTTCCTGGTCAGCTTCCAGCGCATCGTGGGCGTTTTTGCGCAGCAGGCCGCTTTGCCACTGTGGCCACAGCCAGAGCGTGCCGCCAAAGGCAATCAAACAGCCCAGCACCGTATCGACAAAGCGCGGCACAATAAACTGTTCTCCGTTCAGCGTCAGTAACTGCAGGGTATACACCGCCGTAACCGTAAACCCGACGGTGGCCCAGCCGTAGTTTTTGCGCATGATCAGATAGCTGACGAGGGTGATGACCAGCATGGCCGCCAGCGTAAACCCTTCCGGAATATGAAAGTGCAGCGTGACGCCGGCAATCACCAGCCCGACAAGCGTACCCAGCGAACGATGCAAAATGCGTACCCGCGTGGCACCGTAGCCATTTTGCGTGACGAACAGGACCGTCATCAGGATCCAATAAGGTTTGGGCAGGTGTAAGGCGCTGCCCATCAGGCTGGCGATGCTCAGCATGACGCTGATACGCCCGGCATTACGCAACGCGGGAGATTTCAGCGACAGATAGTTTTTCAGGGCCGGGAGTAACGGCAGGCGGCGCTGTTTGTCGGCCATTAAATCTCGGGCATACAGCGGACGCTGGGTGCGCAGCACGCGGGCAATGCGGCTAAAGTGCCAGTAGCAAAACTGCCCGACCGGATTTTCCGGGTGCTGGTTGGCAATTTTCTCCAGCGTGCCAATCTGTTTTTCCATTGAAAAGCGTGTCGGCAAGCGGTGATACAGAATGTCATCTGCCAGCACGCGTAACCGGTCGGCGACGGTGCGCGCATTCCAGCGAATCACCTGTTCTGCATGACTGCGTTCGACCAGCTTCTGCACCTCTTCTGGTTGATGCAGGCTGACGGAAATATGCTCCTGCAAATCCAGCGCCTCCTGAAAGGCCCGCAGCAGGCGTTTGTACTCGTTGTTGTGATGCGCCGACAGCATATGCATTTGCTGATAGCACTGGGTGATCAGATCCACCGCTTTTTGCTGGCGAACCAGCAGCGGGGGCAACGCTTTTTCGGGATCGACGTGCTGGGTTAGCAGGCTGTATTTCGCTTCACAGTAATCGGCCAGTTCGCGATATAACAGGCTGAGCGATTCGCGCAGCGGCTGCTCACGCCACAGCCAGAACCAGAACCAGTTGAACGCGCCGTACCACAATGTTCCCAGCGCATAGATCAGCAGCGGTTCCCAGACCGGCATGTTGCCAGCCAGGCTTAGCGTGAAAATTGCCGCAATCAGCGAGGCGGGCAGCAGTCGTGCATGCAGGGGGCTTAACTCGGCGGTCACGCCGAGAACCAGCGTCAGGCCGGTAAGGATAAGCGGGAGTGCAATGCTTTCTGCCAGCAATAGCTGCATGATCAGGCTACATCCGGCAAACAGTGACGCGCCAATAACTAAGCGTTTAAAAAATCGCTTATGCGGGGTATCAAGACCGGCAATGTTGCAGCAGGCGGGGACGAGGGAGAACAGCAGTCCCAGATGAAGCTGACCGATGATAAGACCGACAGCCACGGGTAAACACAGCACCAGCGTTTGTCGTAGTGCGTAGTTGATCTCGGGGTGATAAATCAGTCTTCGCCACATCGGTGCAAACAAAAATGGCGCATTACCAGGTAACGCGCCATTTCGACGAGGTTAACGCGTGCCGTAGACGACGATGGTCTTACCGTGCGCGGAGATCAGGTTCTGATCTTCCAGCATTTTCAGGATACGACCAACGGTTTCACGGGAGCAGCCAACGATCTGGCCAATTTCCTGACGGGTGATTTTGATCTGCATGCCGTCCGGGTGGGTCATCGCATCAGGTTGTTTCGCCAGGTTCAACAGGGTCTGGGCGATACGACCGGTGACATCCAGGAAGGCCAGGTTGCCCACTTTTTCGGACGTTACCTGCAGGCGACGAGCCATCTGAGAAGACAGGCGCATCAGAATATCCGGGTTAACCTGGATTAATTGACGAAATTTTTTGTATGAAATTTCAGCAACTTCACATGCGGTTTTGGCACGTACCCAGGCGCTACGTTCCTGGCCTTCTTCAAACAGGCCTAATTCACCAATGAAATCGCCCTGATTCAGATAAGAGAGGATCATTTCTTTCCCTTCTTCATCTTTGATCAGCACTGCCACTGAGCCTTTAACGATGTAATACAACGTTTCCGCTTTTTCACCCTGGTGAATCAGCGTGCTCTTCGATGGGTACTTATGAATATGGCAATGAGACAAGAACCATTCGAGAGTCGGGTCTGTTTGCGGTTTGCCAAGCACCATGCGCGGTTATCCTCTGTTATAAGCTGTCTCCAGAGTCAGAACACGACGCTGCCTCTGGGGTTGCAAAAATATGCTTCCCGCTACCTGGGAAAGGGGCTGCTAAAAAGTGAACTGCAGCCTGTAATGTGATGTCCTCTGCATACATGCAGTACGCCAATGTATTACTGTAGCATCCTGACTGTTTTAGCATAGCTTTCGCCGTGTGTCTCCTGGTGTCTCGCTTCAGCATGACTCAGGTCGCCTTCCGTTGCGAGAATTGTTATGTACGCGTAATCTGTCAGGAAAATTGAAACATTGGAGTTACGAAATATGCAAGCGCGTGTAAAGTGGGTTGAGGGGTTAACCTTCCTCGGTGAGTCCGCCTCAGGCCACCAAATCTTGATGGACGGTAACTCCGGTGATAAAGCGCCGAGCCCGATGGAAATGGTACTCATGGCTGCGGGTGGCTGTAGCGCCATTGATGTGGTGTCGATCCTGCAAAAGGGTCGTCAGGATGTGACCAACTGCGAAGTGAAGCTCACTTCCGAGCGTCGTGAAGAAGCGCCGCGTCTGTTTACCCATATTAATCTGCATTTCATCGTTACTGGCAACGATCTGAAAGACGCTTCGGTGTCTCGCGCCGTCGATCTCTCCGCGGAAAAATACTGCTCCGTGGCGCTGATGCTGGAAAAAGCGGTGAATATTACCCATTCCTATGAAGTGATTGCAGCGTAATCCCTGATGCCGGATGGATGATGTTGATTTGTAGGCCCGATAAGCGTAACGCCATCGGGTACTTCCCACGCTTCACTCGATTTTTTTGCCTTCCATCAGTCGCTGGACCAGCGGCAGCATAATCAATTCCATCGCCAGACCCATCTTGCCGCCCGGCACCACTAATGTATTGATATGGGAAATGAATGAGCCCTGTAGCATCGCCAGCAGCCACGGGAAGTCGATGCCTTCCAGATTACGAAAATGAATCACTACAAAGCTTTCATCCAGTGACGGAATGCTTTTGGCGGCAAAAGGATTGGAGGTGTCGACGGTCGGTACACGCTGGAAGTTAATATGCGTACGGGAAAACTGCGGGGTGATGTAATTAATGTAGTCGTCCATTGAACGTACCACCGAATCCATTACCGCCTCGCGGGAGTGACCGCGCTCGCTGGTGTCGCGGGTCAGCTTCTGGATCCACTCCAGATTGACGATCGGTACCACGCCGACCAGCAGATCAACATGCCGCGCCACGTTTTGTTGCGGCGTCACCACGCCACCGTGCAGGCCTTCATAGAATAAGACGTCTGTGGGTTCAGGCAGCGGCTGCCACGGGGTAAACGTTCCCGGAACCTGATTCCACGGTACGGCTTCATCGTAGGTGTGCAGATATTTTCGTGACTGGCCTTTGCCGGTCTGGCCGTATTCGCTGAAGGTTTGTTCCAGCAGGCCGAAGTCGTTGGCTTCGGGGCCGAAGTAACTGATGTGTCGCCCGGCGTCGCGCGCTTTGCGGATCGCCATGTCCATCTCCGGACGGGTATAGCGGTGAAAACTGTCGCCTTCCACCTCGGCGGCGCGCAGATTTAACTGGGCGAAAATTTTACGAAACGCGAGGCTGGTGGTGGTGGTCCCCGCGCCGCTGGATCCTGTTACCGCAATCACCGGATGTTTGGCAGACATAATAACTCCATGGATAGGTTAGTTTTTATTATAGTCAGCCGCCGGCTGCGGGTTATTCGCGAAACTGTTTTCGCGGCATAATGTTGACCGTTTCATGCAGTTCTGACCATACCAGTACAGCTTCGCCAGATTGTAACTGGCGTCGGACGTCGGCGACTTTTTGTTCGAGCGAACGTTCATGTTCACCATAATCGGTGCCTTCGCGCAAGACAAAGCTTTCAATCAGATTGTCCAGCGCTTCAGGGGATAAGTCCTGCCAGGGGATCTGCATGATTATGCCTCCAGATACGTTGTCAGCCAGTCGGGGATACGGGATTCCAGCCACATCTCAGGATGGCGCAGCGTGCCGCTAATAAACCCGACGTGTCCACCGTGCTCGGTTAACTGATATTCCACCTGTGAGGGCAGATTTTCCGGTTTGGGGATCACGTGGTGATCCATAAAAGGATCGTCCTTAGCGTGAATAATCAGCGTCGGTTTAGCGATCAGGTTGAGTAGTGGCATGGCGCTACACTGACGATAATAGTCTATCGCATCGGCAAAACCGTGGATTTTGGCGGTGATCAGATCGTCAAAGTCACGAATGCGGCGCAGGGACTTCAGCTGTGCCAGGCTTACCGGCAGCGAGCCAGGATAAGCTTCGAGCTTACGTGAGGCATTGGCTTTTAACAGATTAAGCAGATAGCGCTGGTAAACGCGGGAGAACCCTTTTTCCATATGATAGCTACAGGCTTCCAGCACGAAGGGGGCGGAGACAATAACCGCGGCATCAATCGGGATAGCGTTCCCTTCTTTGGCCAACAGGCAGGCCAGCATGTTGCCACCGAGCGAGTAGCCGACCGCTGCGGTTGGCACGCGGTCGAACTCGCGCTCCAGCCAGCGTAAAAACCAGGTACCGTCCTCGGTCTCGCCGGAGTGATAAATGCGGTTCAGGCGATTCGGCTCGCCGCTGCAGCCGCGAAAATGCATCACCACGCCTAACCAGCCGCGCTTTTGCGCCGCCTCAATCAGACCGTGGGCGTACGGGCTGTTCAGGCTACCTTCCAGACCGTGAAAAACCACCAGACGCGGTTTGTGCTTCGCCTGATGCGGATCTTCACTCCATGCCAGATCGACAAAGTCGCCGTCGGGTAATTCCAGACGCTGCCAGTGGGCGTCGAACTTCACCTTACGGCGAATTAAACGCGGCAACATGGTTTGCAGATGGCGATTACTGATCCCGCGCATCGGGCGGAATTCTCGCGAATCATCGGCAGGGAGATTCATTTCTGTTGGAGTGATTTCAACCATAACACCAGAGCAATTAATCATCGAAAACAGCAACTATACCGCGCACAGAGCCTGCGGGTTAGCCAATATGTGATTTTGTACTTATTCAGCCAGCAGGTTACGTGAGAAAAGATGAAAATCCACACCCGGTTTACGTCGCCACAGGCGGGCTTTCCGCGTGCCGGTGGCCATGCTTTCACCGGTATCTTCAAACATATCTGAGGCCTCAAAGCGGCGGATCAGGCTTTTGCGCTGAATCGGCTGGCCGAGGATAACCTCTGTGGCTTCCTGTAGCTGACCATGGGTAAAGGTATCCGGCAAACAATAAACGGGCAGTAAAGAATACTTTGTTTTTTGCTGCAGCCGGTTCAGGGCGGCATCAATGATCGCCTGGTGGTCGAAGGCCAGCGGAAAGTCGGCAAGCTTATCAACCGGGACCCAGCGGGCATCGCTGACGCTGGCAATATGCGGTTCGCAGTCCACCCAGGCGATCAGCGCAAACCAGGTGACCGTCAGGCTCCAGCCACGCGGGTCACGATCTGGCCCGGAAAATGTGTCCAGCTGTTCCAGCCACGAAGGCGAAACGCCAGTTTTTTCAGTGAGTTTACGCAGCGCTGTGGCGCGAGTGGAATCATCGTGTGCCATATCAATAAAGCCGCCGGGTAATCCCCAACGTCCTTTCTGCGGCTGGTTTGCCCGTTCGACCAGCAGCACGCACAGCGCCTGTTGATGCACGGTAAACAACACGCTATCCACCGTTACCAGCGGGGAGGGAAAGCGGCGGGCATCGTACTGATTCAGATAGTCGGCTTCGGTGGTCATAAGGTACTCACGGTGATGTGCAACGCTGCCAAGTGTACCAGCCCGGTATCGGTGGGCAAGGTGCGTTTTTTTTCCATTTATTATCAGTTGATTAGCGTATGTTCAAAAATACTTTATTTTATGCTTGCTTAATAACTGTCTTAGGGACATTATTAATTGTGTCGAAGGGACACAATTTAAAGGGGAAGCGAGATGAGCGTAAAATTAACCTTAACGCTGGATGACCAGGCTTACGCTATTGTCAGCGGTATTTTTCCTGATGGGGCCGTCTGGTTGAAAGTCACCGACGCGTTGCCATCCTTCGCTCACCAGATGCGCATTCGTGCCACGGCGATGCGCGATATGAACGACTTTATGCTATTGGCGCAGTTGGTCGACGCGGTGCGCCATCAGACCGATGTAAGGGTCAGCCATCTTGAACTTCCCTGGCTGCCGTGGGCGCGCCAGGACCGACATATGGTTGCGGGCGACAGCTTTGCGCTGAAGGTTTTTGCCCGTCAGCTCAATACGTTGCAGTTCGACAAGGTGAAGGTACTTGACCCACACAGCGACGCGGCGGCAGCGGCTATCGATAATTTCATCACTCTTCCCCAGGAAGTCTGTCTGCTGCAAAGCGCGACCTTGCAGCGCCAGTTCCAGCAAAATGCGCTGATGCTGGTGGCTCCTGATGCCGGAGCATTAAAGAAAATTGATGCTGTCGCCAGAGCCGCAGGGGTTGCTGAATACGCCATTTTGAGCAAAAAACGCGATGTCGCCAGCGGCAACCTGACGGGTTTCGCGTTGGTTGCCGGGGATGTTAAAGACCGGGATGTGCTGATTGTCGACGACCTGTGCGACGCTGGCGGCACCTTCATTGGCTCTGCCCAGGTTTTACGCGATGCCGGCGCGCGCAGCGTCAGCCTGTACGTCACCCACGGGATCTTTTCTAAGGGCGTTGAGCACCTGTTTGCCAACGGCATTGACGCCGTTTACATCACCACATCGTTAGCGTCCTCTACGCTGGCCCATCCGCAGCTTGAGCTTATCGACATTGACGCGATTTACCGCGCCTGAGGGAGACACCTGTTATGAAAATGAATCCAATCTTGGCTATTGATGGCTACAAAGTGTCTCACCGCGTGCAGTATCCGCAGGGCACCAGCCGGGTCTATTCCAACTTTACCCCGCGCAGCGATCGCTTTTTCTCGTCGCCGTTGCCGGATGGCAAGCTGGTGTTCTTCGGTCTGCAGGGTTTTTTGCAGTGGTTTTTGGTTGATTTGTTTAACGAGGCGTTCTTTGCCCGACCGCAGGAAGAGGTGGTCAGTGAATACAAGCAGGTGATGGACGGGTATCTGGGAAAAGATGCCGTGCCGGTTGATCACATTCGTGCGCTGCATCAGCTGGGCTATCTGCCGTTGCACATTAAAGCACTGGATGAAGGCAGCAAAGTCCCGATGGCGGTGCCGGTATTAACCATCATCAATACTCAACCTGAGTTTTTCTGGCTGGTGAATTACCTCGAGACGGTGCTGTCGGCTGAGCTGTGGAAAGCGTCAACCAATGCCACCATCGCGCATCACTACCGCAAAATCTGTGCGCATTGGGCAGAAAAAACCTGTAGCGATATGACGCACCTTGACTTCCAGTGCCATGACTTTTCGTTTCGCGGTATGTCAGGATTGCAGGACACCATGCAGGCGGGCGGCGGGCATCTGCTGAGTTTTAAAGGCACTGACAGTATTCCGTCACTGCTGTACGCCCGTGATTACTACACCAACGGCGAGGCGTATTTCATCGGCGCCAGCATTCCAGCCACCGAGCACAGCGTGATGTGCATGGGCGAGCGTGAACACGAGATCGAAACCTTCCGTCGTCTGATTGCCGATCTGTACCCGCAGGGATTTGTGTCGATAGTCTCCGATACCTGGGACTACTGGCAGGTGCTGACGGAGTATACCCGGGAACTGAAGCACATCATTCTGGCGCGTGAGGGGCGGGTGGTGTTCCGCCCGGACAGCGGTAACCCGGTCGATATTCTGTGTGGCACTGGGTTAGATGACGATAACCGTGCCGAACGTACGCCAGAGGAAAAAGGTTCCGTGGAGATGCTGTGGGAGATTTTTGGCGGTACGGTAAACGCCAAAGGGTATAAGGTGCTCGACCCGCATGTAGGGCTGATTTATGGCGACTCCATTACGCTGGAGCGGGCGAATGAAATCTTGCGTCGCCTCGAGGCTAAAGGCTTTGCCAGCTCAAACGTAGTGTTCGGGGTGGGATCGTTTACCTATCAGTACAACACGCGAGATACCTTTGGCTTTGCGATGAAAGCGACCTGGGGAGAAGTGAACGGTAAAGGCCGGACCATCTTTAAGGAGCCGAAAACCGACAATGGTCTGAAACGCTCTGCCCGCGGGCTGCTGCGCGTTGCACGTGATGAGCAGGGCGAGTTACGACTGCATGATGAACAACGTTGGCAACAGGAGCAGGAAGGCGAGCTGAAAACCCGCTTCCTCGACGGTAAGCTGTTTAATCGCGAGCACTTTGAAGACATCCGCCAGCGTCTGGCGGCGCAGCGTTGATTCAAAAAAAAGCCGGATGGCGGCTTCGCCTCATCCGGCCTACACAACTACTCGGCCAGCATCTGCTCAAGCTGTTCCTGCGCATCCAGCCAGGCCATTTCACACTCTTCCAGCCCCGATTTAGCGCTGGCTTGCTGTTGTAAACATGCGGTCAGTTCGGCCTTGCGGCTTTGGTCGTACAGCTCGCTGTCACCGAGTTTTTCTTCCGCTTGTGCCAGCTGTGCCTGCAGCTTCTCCATCTCTTTTTCGAGACGGGTAATCTCTTTACGCAGCGGCTGGGTCAGGGTGCGCAGTTCGGCTTCACGGCGCTTCTGGTCTTTACGCGCCTGGGCGCTGTTGACGCTCTCTTTTGCAGGTTCATCGCTCTGACTTTCCTGCTTTTGTACGTCGCTCAGCCACTGTTGATAATCTTCCAGATCACCGTCGAACGGTTCAACCTTCTTGTCGTGCACCAGATAGAGATCGTCGGTGGTGGAGCGAATCAGGTGACGGTCGTGCGACACCACCACCAGTGCGCCTTCAAAATCGATCAACGCTTCGGTCAGTGCCTGGCGCATGTCGAGATCGAGGTGGTTAGTCGGTTCATCGAGCAGCAGCAGGTTCGGACGCTGCCAGACGATCAGCGCCAGTACCAGTCGCGCTTTTTCACCACCCGAGAAGCGAGCGGTCTGTTCGGTGACTTTATCGCCCTGGAAGCCGAAGCCGCCGAGGTAATCACGCAGCTTCTGTTCTAACTCCTGTGGCGCCATGCGGGCCAGATGCTGAATGGGTGATTCATCCGCGCGTAAAAACTCCAGCTGATGCTGGGCGAAGTAACCGAGCTTAATGCCTTTCGCCAGACCGATTTCACCGCTAATCGGCGCCAGTTCTCCTGCCAGCAGTTTAATCAGTGTGGATTTACCCGCGCCGTTACGGCCTAACAGGCCGATGCGTGACCCTGGCACCAGGTTCAGCTTGATGGAGTCGAGAATAATGTTCTCGCCATAACCTGCGCTGACTTTCTCCATTTTCAGCAGTGGGTTAGGCAGGTTTTCGGGTATGCGGAAGCTGAAGTGGAACGGGTTATCAACATGGGCCGGGGCAATCAGCTCCATACGTTCCAGCATCTTGATACGGCTCTGCGCCTGCTTGGCTTTGGTGGCCTGCGCCCGGAAGCGGTCGATATAGCTTTGCAGATGCGCCACGCGCTCCTGCTGGCTTTCGTACATCGCCTGTTGCTGCGCGAGGCGAGTGGAACGCTGTACTTCAAACGCGCTGTAGTTCCCGGTGTACTCGAACAGGGTTTGCTGTTCGATATGAATAATCTTATCCACCACCGGATCGAGGAAGTCACGGTCGTGGGAGATCAGGATCAGCGTACCCTGATAGCTTTTCAGCCATCTTTCCAGCCAGATTACGGCGTCGAGATCGAGGTGGTTGGTCGGTTCATCAAGCAGCAGCAAGTCAGAACGGCAAATCAGCGCCTGAGCCAGGTTGAGACGCATACGCCAGCCACCGGAGAAATCGCTGACCGGGCGTTCAAGCTGTTCGTTAGAAAAACCGAGGCCGTGCAGCAGGCTGGCGGCACGCGAGCGCACGGTCCAGGCGTCGATGGCGTCCAGTTTGCCGTGCACGGTGGCAATCGCATGCCCGTCGTTACGTTCGTTGGCCTCGTTCAACTGTGCTTCCAGTTGACGATACTCGCGGTCGCCGTCAATGACGTATTCCAGCGCCGGCTGAGCAAGTGCGGGCGTTTCCTGATTTACCCAGGCGAGCTGCCAGTTACCTGGGTATGTAAACCCGCCAGCGTCGGCGCTGATTTCATTTTTCAGCAATGCCAGCAGGGTAGATTTACCGCAGCCATTCTTACCCACCAGGCCCACTTTCTGACCTGGATTAATGGTGGCCGTGGCATTTTCCAGCAGGACGCGCACGCCGCGACGAATTTGTAACGAGGAGAAAACAATCATAAGGCGCCGTATGTTCAGACTATGTTAATTTATCATTATGATAATGTAATGTGTGGGCGGTTTGCCGCACCGAGGCGCAATGGTAGCCCAAAACGCCGAAAATAGACAAAGACATAACCGGGAGGGGGATGATGTTCCAGCCAGCGAAAGTTTTGCTGCTGTATGCCCATCCGGAATCTCAGGACTCGGTCGCGAACCGGGTGCTGCTTAAACCGGCCATGCAGCTCAGTAATGTTACCGTGCACGATCTTTATGCGCACTATCCTGATTTTTTTATCGACATCCCGCATGAGCAGGCGCTTCTGCGTGACCATGATGTGATTGTTTTTCAGCATCCGCTGTATACCTATAGCTGTCCAGCGCTGCTCAAAGAGTGGTTTGACCGTGTGCTGAGCCGTGGGTTTGCCAGTGGGCTGGGAGGAAATCAGCTGGCGGGAAAGTACTGGCGGAGCGTCATCACCACCGGTGAACCCGAAAGCGCGTACCGTTATGACGCGCTGAACCGCTATCCAATGAGCGATGTGCTACGCCCCTTTGAGCTGACGGCCGGTATGTGTCGAATGCATTGGATGAGCCCCATCATCGTTTACTGGGCCAGACGGCAAACGAAGCAGGAACTGGACAGCCATGCCAAAGCGTATGGTGAATGGCTGGCAAATCCAATCCCTGTGGGAGGCCGCTGATGGAAGGTTCTGATTTATTGACTGCGGGAGTGCTGTTCCTCTTCGCGGCGGTAGCGGCGGTGCCGCTGGCGTCAAAACTGGGTATCGGCCCGGTGTTAGGGTATTTGCTGGCAGGGATGGTGATTGGGCCGTGGGGATTAGGATTCATCAGCGATGTGGATGAAATTCTCCATTTCTCCGAGCTGGGTGTGGTCTTTCTGATGTTCATTATTGGGCTGGAGCTTAACCCGGCCAAACTGTGGCAACTACGGCGCTCTATCTTTGGCGTCGGAGCCGCGCAGGTGATGCTCAGCGCGGTGATTTTGGCCGGGCTGCTGATGCTGACCCACTTCTCCTGGCAAGCAGCCGTGGTGGGGGGGATTGGTCTGGCGATGTCGTCCACTGCGATGGCGCTCCAGTTGATGCGGGAAAAGGGGATGAACCGCAGCGAATCCGGACAGCTGGGCTTTTCGGTACTGCTGTTTCAGGATCTGGCGGTGATCCCGGCATTGGCGCTGGTGCCGTTATTGGCTGGCTCTGCCGATGAGCATTTTGACTGGATCAAAGTGGGCATGAAGGTGCTGGCTTTTGCTGGCATGTTGATTGGTGGACGCTATTTGCTGCGCCCCGTTTTCCGCTTTATTGCGGATTCCGGCGTGCGGGAAGTGTTTACTGCCGCCACGCTGTTGTTGGTGCTCGGTTCTGCTTTATTCATGGACGCGCTGGGGCTGTCGATGGCGCTGGGGACGTTTATCGCCGGCGTGTTGCTGGCGGAAAGCGAATACCGACACGAGCTGGAAACGGCTATCGATCCCTTCAAGGGGCTGCTGTTGGGGCTGTTCTTTATTTCTGTGGGGATGTCGCTCAATCTTGGCGTGCTGTATACCCATATCCTGTGGGTGGCGGTAAGCGTTATTGTGCTGGTGGTGGTTAAAGCGCTGGTACTGTATGTGCTGGCGCGCCTGAATGGCATGAGAAGTTCGGAACGGATGCAGTTTGCCGGAGTATTAAGCCAGGGGGGCGAGTTCGCGTTCGTACTGTTTTCAATCGCGTCCTCGCAGCGACTGTTTCAGGGCGATCAAATGGCGCTGCTGCTGGTGGCTGTCACGCTATCGATGATGACCACGCCGCTATTGATGAAGCTGATTGATAAATGGCTCTCCCGCCAGATTAACGGCCCGGATGAAGAAGATGAAAAACCCTGGGTGGAAGACGACAAGCCGCAGGTGATTGTGGTGGGATTTGGCCGCTTTGGTCAGGTAATTGGGCGTTTGCTGATGGCGAACAAAATGCGTATTACTGTGCTGGAGCGGGATATCAGCGCGGTGAACCTGATGCGTAAATACGGTTATAAGGTGTATTACGGCGATGCCACGCAGGTGGAACTGTTACGTTCTGCCGGTGCAGAAGCGGCACAATCGATCGTCATTACCTGTAACGAACCCGAAGATACGATGAAGTTAGTGGAATTGTGCCAACAGCATTTTCCGCATTTGCATATTCTTGCGCGCGCGCGCGGACGAGTAGAGGCGCATGAGTTAATACAGGCTGGAGTGACACAGTTTTCCCGCGAAACCTTCTCCAGTGCGCTGGAATTGGGGCGAAAAACGCTGGTGTCATTGGGGATGCACCCGCATCAGGCGCAGCGTGCCCAGCTACATTTTCGTCGGCTGGACATGAGCATGTTGCGGGAGCTGATCCCTATCCACACAGATACGGTACAAATCTCTCGAGCCCGAGAAGCCAGGCGCGAACTGGAAGAGATTTTCCAGCGTGAAATGCAGCGAGAGCGACGTCAGCCGGACGGCTGGGATGAATTTGAGTAGAGGATAACCATGGCAATTCGTAAACGTTTTATTGCAGGTGCAAAATGCCCATCCTGCCAGGCGCAGGATTCACTGGCGATGTGGCGCGAAAATAATATCGATATTGTTGAGTGTGTTAAGTGTGGTCACCAGATGCGTGAAGCGGATAAAGAAGCCCGCGAGCACGTTCGCAAAGAAGAGCAAGTGATAGGGATTTTTCATCCGGACTAGCGATATGCCGCAGCTTTTTTTAAGCTAGAGGGTACACAGGTGCAGAATTCCGCTACAATCTGCGCCACTATTCTTTCCATGCTCAGGAGATATCATGAAAGTAGCAAAGGACCTGGTGGTCAGCCTGGCCTATCAGGTACGTACAGAAGACGGTGTGTTGGTTGATGAGTCTCCGGTGAGTGCACCGCTGGACTACCTGCATGGTCACGGTTCCCTGATTTCTGGCCTGGAAACAGCGCTGGACGGTCACGAAGTTGGCGATAAATTCGATGTTGCTGTTGGCGCAAACGACGCTTACGGTCAGTATGATGAAAACCTGGTGCAGCGCGTGCCGAAAGACGTCTTCATGGGCGTTGACGAACTGCAGGTTGGCATGCGTTTCCTGGCGGAAACCGACCAGGGTCCAGTACCGGTAGAAATTACCGAAGTGGAAGATGACCACGTCGTGGTTGACGGTAACCACATGCTGGCTGGCCAGAATCTGAAATTCAACGTAGAAGTTATCGCTATCCGTGAAGCAACCGAAGAAGAACTGGCTCACGGCCACGTTCACGGTGCAAACGGCCATGACCACGATCACGAACATGGTCACGATGGTTGCTGCGGCGGTCACGGCCACGACCACGACCACGATCATGGTCATGGTCATGAACACGGCGGCGAAGGCTGCTGCGGTGGCGGCGGTAAAGGCAAAGGTAACGGCGGCGGCTGCGGTTGCCACTAATCGGTATGATTGCCTGATGGCGCTACGCTTATCAGGCCTACCGTAGGACGGATAAGACGTTTACGTCGTCATCCGGCACAAAAAAAGCGGGGAAACCCCGCTTTTTTTACGTCTTAATAATGCGGTGGTGGCGTCTCTTCAGACTGCGACGCAATATGGGATGGCTGCGTTGCTTTAAGCTTCTCCGTCAATAGACGCAGATGATCGCGCAGTTTAGCCATTTCCAGTTCGTGAGCGGTGACCGTCACGTTGAGTTCTTCAATGGTGATTTCCTGAAATGCCAGGCGACTTTCCAGCTCAGCCAGGCGGGTTTCCATCGTTGTATCCTGCATGATTCACCTCTTCTGTTATTTCCGGCAGATCGCGGACTGCGGCGAATTTTACTCAACTTTGTCTGTTTGCACAGCACTCATTCCTTCGCAACGAAACTAATTTAAACAAAAAGAGTCTGAAAAGTGGTGATAATAGGGCGTGCCCGTATGTTGATTTGTTCTGCAACGCTTTATAGTACATTTTTGTGTTAGTTAACCCTGGGGTGAGATGCCCCGGCCCTGGAGAGATGGATGAAATCACTGTTTAAAGTAACGCTGCTGGCGACCACGATGGCCGTAGCTCTACATGCCCCGATCACCTTCGCCGCCGATGCTGCGAAACCAGCCGCTACTGCTGACAGCAAAGCCGTATTCAAAAATGACGACCAAAAATCTGCTTACGCGCTGGGCGCGTCTCTGGGTCGTTACATGGAAAATTCCCTGAAAGAACAGGAAAAACTGGGCATCAAACTGGATAAAGACCAGCTGATCGCTGGTGTTCAGGACGCGTTTGCTGATAAGAGCAAGCTGTCCGACCAGGAAATCGAGCAAACCCTGCAGGCGTTCGAAGCGCGCGTGAAGTCTTCCGCTCAGGCGAAAATGGAAAAAGACGCGGCTGATAACGAAGCCAAAGGTAAAGTGTACCGCGAGAAGTTTGCTAAAGAGAAAGGCGTTAAAACCTCTTCTACTGGCCTGGTCTACAAAGTAGAGAAAGCAGGTACTGGTGAAGCACCGAAAGACAGCGATACCGTTGTAGTGAACTACAAAGGCACACTGATCGATGGTAAAGAGTTTGATAACTCTTATACGCGTGGTGAGCCGCTCTCTTTCCGTCTTGACGGTGTTATCCCAGGCTGGACCGAAGGTCTGAAAAACATCAAGAAAGGCGGTAAAATCCAGCTGGTTATTCCACCGGATCTGGCATATGGCAAAACCGGCGTTCCGGGTATCCCGGCAAACTCCACGTTGGTGTTTGATGTTGAACTGCTGGACATCAAACCGGCCCCGAAAGCCGACGCTAAACCAGATGCTGCCCCGGCTGAAAAAGCTGCAGACAGCAGCAAAAAATAAGTTACCTAAAACCGCCGCCCACAATACTGGAAAGCGCCTCGTGCGCTGTATTACTTTAGATGCCCCTAATAGTGATGAGCCTGCCCTGACAACATAACGACAGGCTCCTGAAAAGGAGTGCTTTTTTTCATGTCCAGGTCGCTTTTAACCAACGAAACCAGTGAGCTAGATTTGCTGGATCAACGTCCTTTCGATCAAACCGACTTCGATATCCTTAAATCCTACGAAGCGGTAGTGGACGGGTTGGCGATGCTCATTGGTTCCCATTGTGAAATCGTATTGCACTCTTTGCAGGATTTGAAATGCTCAGCTATTCGCATTGCTAACGGTGAACATACGGGTCGTAAAATTGGCTCACCGATTACCGATCTGGCGTTGCGCATGCTGCATGATATGACGGGTGCGGATAGCAGCGTGTCGAAGTGTTACTTCACACGTGCGAAAAGCGGTGTCTTGATGAAGTCGGTGACGATTGCCATTCGCAACCGTGAGCATCGCGTAATTGGTCTGCTGTGTATCAATATGAACCTTGATGTTCCTTTCTCGCAGATAATGAATACCTTTATTCCACCGGAAACCCCAGAAGTGGGTTCTGCCGTGAACTTCGCCTCATCAGTGGAAGATCTGGTTACCCAGACGCTGGAGTTCACGATTGAAGAAGTGAATGCCGATCGTAACGTCTCCAACAATGCGAAGAATCGTCAGATTGTCCTGAACTTGTATGAGAAAGGTATCTTCGATATCAAAGATGCTATTAACCAGGTTGCTGACCGCCTGAACATCTCCAAGCACACGGTTTATCTTTATATTCGCCAGTTCAAGAGCGGTGATTTCCAGGGGCAAGACAAGTAATGCGCTTTGCTATCGTCGTGACTGGACCTGCTTATGGTACGCAGCAGGCGAGCAGCGCATTGCAATTTGCTCACGCATTGATTGAAGAAGGTCATGAGTTAAGCCGTGTCTTTTTCTATCGTGAAGGCGTGTATAACGCCAATCTGCTGACGTCGCCCGCCAGTGATGAATTTGATCTGGTTCGCGCCTGGCAACAGCTTAATCAACAGTATGGCGTAGAGCTAAATATCTGCGTGGCAGCGGCGCTACGCCGCGGCGTTGTTGATGAAACTGAAGCAGAGAGGTTGGCGTTGGCTGGGGCTAATTTACAAGCGGGTTTTAACCTTAGTGGGCTGGGTTCGCTCGCTGAGGCATCCCTGACGTGCGATCGCGTGGTGCAGTTCTAATGAATCGAATCGCTTTTGTATTTTCCACCGTGCCTCACGGGAGCGCATCGGGCCGTGAAGGTCTGGATGCACTACTGGCGACATCAGCACTAACAGAAGATCTCGGCGTCTTTTTTATCGGGGACGGCGTCTTCCAAATCCTGCCAGAGCAAAAACCTGATCTCATTCTGGCACGGGACTATATTGCGACCTTCAAATTGTTGGGGCTGTACGATATAGAACAATGTTGGCTGTGCGCTGCCTCATTGCGCGAACGTGGCCTTGATACGGACATGAAATTCGTTGTCGATGCGACGGTACTTGAACCTGAAGAACTGCGCCGTGAACTGGGCAACTATGACGTCATTATGAGGTTCTAAACGCGCATGCTGCATACTCTACATCGCTCAGCGTGGCTGACTGACTTCTCCTCCCTGCTGCGTCTTGTTGGCGCAGACGATGAGCTTTTATTGCTTCAGGACGGCGTGACTGCCGCCATAGAAGGCAGCCGTTTCCTTGAAACGCTGCAAAATGCCTCCATTAAGGTTTATGTACTGGAAGAAGACATTAAGGCTCGCGGGTTGGGTGGTCAAATTTCAGACAGTGTCGTCAGGGTTAGCTATATTGACTTCGTCAGACTTACGGTGAAGCATCCCAACCAGATTGCCTGGTAATTGCGGGATCGTTGTATATTTCTTGACACCTTTTCGACACCGACCTAAAATTCTGCGTCCTCATATTGTATGAGGTCGTTTTATTACGTGTTTACGAAGCAAAAGCTAAAACCAGGAGCTATTTAATGGCAACAGTTAACCAGCTGGTACGCAAACCACGCGCACGCAAAGTTGCAAAGAGCAACGTGCCTGCGCTGGAAGCCTGCCCGCAGAAACGTGGTGTATGTACCCGTGTATATACCACCACTCCTAAAAAACCAAACTCCGCACTGCGTAAAGTATGCCGTGTGCGTTTGACTAACGGTTTTGAAGTGACTTCCTACATCGGTGGTGAAGGTCACAACCTGCAGGAACACTCCGTGATCCTGATCCGTGGCGGTCGTGTAAAAGACCTTCCGGGTGTTCGTTACCACACCGTTCGTGGTGCGCTTGACTGCTCCGGCGTTAAAGACCGTAAGCAATCACGTTCCAAGTATGGCGTGAAACGTCCTAAGGCTTAATGGTTCTCCGTTAAGTAAGGCCAAACGTTTTATATTAATGTCAAACTAAACTCTTAGAGTTTTGGACAATCCTGAATTAACAACGGAGTATTCCCATGCCACGTCGTCGCGTCATTGGTCAGCGTAAAATTCTGCCGGATCCTAAGTTCGGATCAGAGCTGCTGGCTAAATTTGTAAACATCCTGATGGTAGATGGTAAAAAATCTACTGCAGAAACCATCGTATACAGCGCCCTGGAGACCCTGGCTCAGCGCTCTGGTAAAGATGGCCTGGAAGCCTTTGAAGTAGCCCTCGAAAACGTGCGCCCGACTGTCGAAGTTAAGTCTCGCCGCGTTGGTGGTTCTACTTATCAGGTACCAGTTGAAGTCCGTCCGGTTCGTCGTAATGCTCTGGCAATGCGTTGGATCGTTGAAGCTGCTCGTAAACGCGGTGATAAATCCATGGCTCTGCGCCTGGCGAACGAACTTTCTGATGCTGCAGAAAACAAAGGTACTGCAGTTAAGAAACGTGAAGACGTTCACCGTATGGCAGAAGCCAACAAGGCGTTCGCACACTACCGTTGGTAATCCCTTCGGAGTAATAGTCACCAGGCGGGCGCTTCCTGTAAGCAGCCCGCTTTGGGCTACTTAAATTGAACGCCTAAAAGATAAACGAGGAATCAAATGGCTCGTACAACACCCATCGCGCGCTACCGTAACATCGGTATCAGTGCGCACATCGACGCCGGTAAAACCACTACTACCGAACGTATTCTGTTCTACACCGGTGTAAACCATAAAATCGGTGAAGTTCATGACGGCGCAGCCACCATGGACTGGATGGAACAGGAGCAGGAGCGTGGTATTACTATCACCTCCGCAGCGACTACTGCATTCTGGTCTGGTATGGCCAAGCAGTATGAACCGCATCGCGTAAACATCATCGACACCCCGGGGCACGTTGACTTCACAATCGAAGTAGAACGTTCCATGCGTGTGCTTGATGGTGCAGTAATGGTTTACTGCGCAGTTGGTGGTGTTCAGCCGCAGTCTGAAACCGTATGGCGTCAGGCTAACAAATATAAAGTTCCACGCATTGCGTTCGTTAACAAAATGGACCGTATGGGTGCGAACTTCCTGAAAGTTGTTGGTCAGATCAAAACCCGTCTGGGCGCGAACCCTGTTCCGCTGCAGTTGGCTATTGGTGCTGAAGAACATTTCACCGGTGTTGTTGACCTGGTGAAAATGAAAGCCATCAACTGGAACGAAGAAGACGCAGGCGTAACCTTCACTTATGAAGATATTCCGGCAGACATGCAGGAACTGGCTGAAGAATGGCACCAGAACCTGATCGAGTCCGCTGCAGAAGCTTCAGAAGAGCTGATGGAGAAATACCTCGGTGGTGAAGAACTGACTGAAGAAGAGATCAAGACTGCTCTGCGTCAGCGCGTTCTGAACAACGAAATCATCCTGGTAACCTGTGGTTCTGCGTTCAAGAACAAAGGTGTTCAGGCGATGCTGGATGCGGTAATTGATTACCTGCCATCCCCAATCGACGTACCTGCGATCAACGGTATTCTGGACGACGGTAAAGATACTCCGGCTGAGCGTCACGCTAGCGATGAAGAGCCGTTTGCTGCTCTGGCATTCAAAATCGCTACCGACCCGTTCGTGGGTAACCTGACCTTCTTCCGCGTGTACTCTGGCGTGGTTAACTCCGGTGATACTGTTTACAACCCAGTGAAATCGGCTCGTGAACGTTTTGGTCGTATCGTACAGATGCACGCCAACAAGCGTGAAGAGATCAAAGAAGTTCGCGCGGGCGATATCGCGGCTGCGATCGGTCTGAAAGATGTGACAACTGGTGACACCATTTGTGATCCAGACCACGTGATCATTCTGGAGCGTATGGAATTCCCTGAGCCGGTAATCTCCATCGCGGTAGAACCGAAAACCAAAGCTGACCAAGAAAAAATGGGTCTGGCTCTGGGCCGTCTGGCTAAAGAAGACCCGTCTTTCCGCGTATGGACTGACGAAGAATCTAACCAGACCATTATCGCTGGTATGGGTGAGCTGCACCTCGACATCATCGTTGACCGCATGAAGCGTGAATTCAACGTTGAAGCGAACGTCGGTAAACCTCAGGTTGCTTACCGTGAAGCGATTCGCGCGAAAGTTACCGATATCGAAGGTAAACACGCTAAGCAGTCTGGTGGTCGCGGTCAGTACGGTCATGTTGTTATCGACATGTACCCGCTGGAGCCGGGTTCAAACCCGAAAGGCTACGAGTTCATCAACGACATCAAAGGTGGTGTAATTCCTGGCGAATACATCCCGGCCGTTGATAAAGGCATCCAGGAACAGCTGAAATCTGGCCCGCTGGCTGGCTATCCGGTTGTTGATCTGGGCGTGCGTCTGCACTTCGGTTCTTACCATGACGTTGACTCCTCTGAGCTGGCGTTTAAACTGGCTGCTTCTATCGCCTTCAAAGATGGCTTTAAGAAAGCGAAACCTGTTCTGCTTGAGCCGATCATGAAGGTTGAAGTAGAAACGCCGGAAGAGAACACTGGTGACGTCATCGGTGACCTTAGCCGTCGTCGTGGTCAGTTGAAAGGTCAGGAATCTAACGCTACTGGTGTTCAGATTCATGCTGAAGTTCCGCTGTCTGAAATGTTCGGATATGCAACTCAGCTGCGTTCTCTGACCAAAGGTCGTGCATCTTACTCTATGGAATTCCTGAAGTATGATGATGCGCCGAACAACGTTGCTCAGGCCGTAATCGAAGCCCGCGGTAAATAAGCCGCAGGTTAAAAACCAAAATCCCGTGCTCTCTCTATAAGGGGAGAGCACTATAGTAAGGAATATAGCCGTGTCTAAAGAAAAATTTGAACGTACAAAACCGCACGTTAACGTCGGCACCATCGGCCACGTTGACCACGGTAAAACTACTCTGACCGCTGCAATCACCACCGTACTGGCTAAAACCTACGGCGGTTCTGCTCGTGCATTCGATCAGATCGATAACGCACCGGAAGAAAAAGCACGTGGTATCACCATCAACACTTCTCACGTTGAATATGACACCCCGTCTCGCCACTACGCACACGTAGACTGCCCGGGCCACGCCGACTATGTTAAAAACATGATCACCGGTGCTGCGCAGATGGACGGCGCGATCCTGGTTGTTGCTGCGACTGACGGCCCGATGCCGCAGACTCGTGAGCACATCCTGCTGGGTCGTCAGGTTGGCGTTCCGTACATCATCGTGTTCCTGAACAAATGCGACATGGTTGATGACGAAGAGCTGCTGGAACTGGTAGAAATGGAAGTTCGTGAGCTTCTGTCTCAGTACGATTTCCCGGGCGACGATACTCCGATCGTTCGTGGTTCTGCTCTGAAAGCGCTGGAAGGCGAAGCAGAGTGGGAAGCTAAAATCGTTGAACTGGCTGGCTACCTGGATTCTTACAT
>NZ_SZXC01000028.1:0-3280 GCF_005281055.1 Citrobacter sp. wls711
GGATCGTCTACCGGGGTGGGGTCAGTCCATCAACGACTCGGAAGTGTCTAGATTATCCGTGGCTATTCATTCAGCCACCCAGCCGTTTAAATGGTTAAAATAAATAACATATACCTTGCTGAATTAATTTTAATATGTCTTAATAGCGACATCGGTTTGGAAAACAGACCTTATGAAAGCAGTTTTAGTAAAGCAGTCCTCAGTTCAAGAGCTATCTACAGATACCCCTTCTTCATGAGTCTTCTCCTAAGTGCCAAATAAGTAACTCTCTAAATACAGGCCATCGTCGCCGCACTTATGTGGCTCATAAATTAAGGAAATATCTATGTCTAATAAAATGACTGGTTTAGTAAAATGGTTTAACGCAGATAAAGGTTTTGGCTTTATCACTCCTGATGATGGCAGCAAAGATGTATTCGTACATTTCTCTGCTATCCAGAGCGACAATTTTAAAACACTTGATGAAGGTCAGAAAGTTTCCTTCACCATTGAAAATGGCGCTAAAGGCCCTGCAGCTGGAAACGTCACTCCACTGTAATGCCCGCTAGTTATCAGTAGTGCTTACGATAGCGATGAAGGCAATAGTCTGAGTAGTTAATCTCTACTGATAATAAAATGAACCCGCCCAGTGCGGGTTTATTGTTAGTGTAATTATAACAACACTGACATCCTATATTATTGCATGGCTTAATAATTTAAACCTTTAATCCAGATAATGCGGCGAATATATTTCACTCATATATTACCAGCCTCATTACAGACTATACCTGTAGTTTATTTGTCAAAAGAAATTGTATTCCCAATAATTTCAAAATCGTCATATATCGTAAAGGAATACAAGTGGTTTTCTTATTAAACATGTATCGTTATAATCCCTTGCAGCAGGAAATCCCTATGTCTACTCGTAAAAAAACACAAACTAATCGTAATTACTTAGTCAAATGCACATGCCCAAGCTGTTCAAAAGATTCAGAACATAGTTTTAGTCGCGTCCAAAAAGGTTCTCAACTTGTCTGCCCGTTTTGCAGTACTTTGTTCAAGTCATTAAAATGATGCAGATGCCTTCTTGCAGATAGGATGAGCGTTAAATTAATTAAACGCCCTCACATATAACAATGTTTTTAGGCAAATAAAAACTCAAAGCAATGATGCTGCTGTAGACCGTCTGAGCATAAGCGCTCTTTACTGTTTATGCAGCCCATTAACGGTTACTTTTATACTGTGCATACGGGAGGTCTGCGCTTCTGCACACCTGTAAAGATGTAAAAGTTACTGGCCTGATTTTAAAAGGTTTTTCCTCCAGAAAAGCTTACAATTCTACCTTCTCAGACCTAACGCCTTAGCTATATTGCCGATCGCGTATATCTATTTATCACAAAGTATTACTTTAGAAGCAGCGGGACCTTTGTTACCGTTATAAATTGTGTACTCCACCTTCTGTCCTTCAAACAGGGTTTTAAAATGATCGCCCTGAAGCTCCGAAACATGAACAGAGATATCTTTGCTTCCATCAAGCGGAGAGATGAAACCAAAACCTTTGTCTTCCTTAAACCATTTTACCAAGCCTCTGATTCTTGAGGACATAATTACTCCAATTTCACATGATGAAGGGAACAACAAACGTATAGACTAAAAAAAGTATCAGCGATAGTACCTGGTAATGAGGACTGGCCGATAAAATGTTTACGTTTGCTGTATATCGAAATGATGAGTTCATTAAGGCACGGACAGTGATAATAAGCAAAATATTCTTTGCCGTTCGACTCCCCCCTGTATTGTAGCAGTCAACTGATTTTTTAGCTGGCTGGAAATATTTTCAGAGTAGCGGGCTGCGATAGAAAAGCCCGACAGCGACCAAAATCAGCCTACGAGATCAGCAACCAGTACGGTAATCGGTACATGTACAAAGGTTTTAACGAAATGTAGGTATAGACAAAAATCATGCAGGCCAAGTGTCAGGTATTTTGACCGATTTCATCTTTCATGTTCTTAAGGCTAAAGGGATTTCAGATTACGAGGAGATAGTCGAGATAAACAGCTTTTTTCTGGACACAAGACTGAAGGACTGGTGCTCATCTACGACAGAAAGGTCAAACTTTCACCGACACTGAACGCCCCTTTACCGGAGAATATTCCAAGTAATTCCAAGTGTGATGTGTGTCCTTGAATGATGGGGCTGTAAGTGTTTGAATTGTGGCGGAGAGAGGGGGATTTGAACCCCCGGTAGAGTTGCCCCTACTCCGGTTTTCGAGACCGGTCCATTCAGCCGCTCTGGCATCTCTCCGTTCTGGCGGTTGCCATAATGCCAGGTAATTTGGCATTTTAACAGACCCCGTTCCGTCAATTTCGTTCAAGTGACGAGTTTGCGAGCAAAACGATGATTAAGTGGCCCTGGAAAGAGCAAGAAACACCCCGGAATGATGACTGGCCATGGGATGACGCCCTGGCAATTCCTCTTCTGGTGAATCTCACTGAGCAAGAACAAGCCAGACTTATCGCGCTGGCTGAGCGTTTTTTACAGCAAAAAAGGTTAGTTGCACTGCAGGGACTTGAAATGGACCCGCTAAAAAGTGCGCGTATTGCTCTGCTTTTCTGTTTGCCCATTCTGGAATTGGGTATCGAGTGGCTCGATGGTTTTCATGAAGTTCTGATCTACCCTGCCCCGTTTGTCGTGGATGATGAATGGGAAGATGACATTGGATTGGTGCATAACCAACGCGTCGTTCAATCCGGGCAAAGCTGGCAGCAGGGGCCGATTATCCTGAACTGGCTCGATATTCAGGACTCCTTCGATGCCTCCGGTTTTAATCTGATTATCCATGAAGTGGCGCACAAGCTGGATATGCGCAATGGCGATCGGGCCAGCGGTATTCCGGCGATCCCGCTGCGGGATATCGCTGGCTGGGAACACGATTTGCATGCAGCAATGAGCAATATTCAGGATGAAGTTGACCTGGTGGGTGAAACCGCTTGCAGTATAGACGCCTATGCTGCGACCGATCCTGCCGAATGTTTTGCCGTGTTATCGGAATATTACTTCAGCGCACCCGAATTATTTGCACCTCGTTTTCCTGCACTATGGCAGCGTTTTTCCCAGTTTTATCGGCAGAATCCCCTGCAACGATTACGCGATAACCGGGAAGATGAGAATAATCGCTCATCGAATGTGCATTAACGCTGCATTTTGAGGATTAATTAACCAATTGAAATGACGTGCTAATTTTACTGTTGACACGTCATGGTGAGGTCAGTAATATGCGCCTCGTTCACACGATTCCTC
>NZ_SZXC01000029.1:0-48423 GCF_005281055.1 Citrobacter sp. wls711
TTGTCGAATGTCTCAGGGCGTGAAGCGGAAATTAACGCCGCCGTCTACGGCAAATTTTCACCATCAGCTCCATGTTAGTCGCTGTATACTTGGTCATGAACATATTGTTTAATATTTTCTAAGCCCTGATAAAATCTAACCTCTTCCACTTCTTGAACCGAGTAAAGCGGGTAGTACTCTGGGGACGGGTGCGGTTCTCCGAAAAGCGGATAATTATAGTTAAAGTTCTCAATGAAACCTATAAAATCCAATGTTCGACTGCTATCGAAGTGCAGAGAATTACGGATGTGGATTACATAATTGGCAGCTTTCACAAGATTGTAAAAAAGAACCTTAAGGACTCCTTTTTTAAACTCAATGAACTCCCCTTGCTTATTATATGGATGACCTTTGGTATCAATCCAGTAAGTGTAAACATCAGACTCAATATCGTATCTATTTTCAAATTCATGGCACGATTTCAACACGTCAGTAGCAACATGGTTAAAATTAACAATAGCATCCCTAAGGTTTTGGCTTGCAGAGTTTGAAGGAAATGTTCTTAAATTGGTTTCAATTTTCATCAAATACGAATGAAGGGTGTTTAAAAAGCCACCAGTAAACCTGATATTAAAAAGCTGAAAGGGAATAATGTTGGAGTTTTTTTGCAGATTTTTTATATCGGCATCTCTATACCATGATTCAAAAAGCTTTTTGTTCGGATCGTTAGATGGTACAGCCCAAGAATAGTATTTATCCATAACTTCTGGATGTTCGGATAATTTTTCTACTATGTCAGCCCATCCAAATACATGAACCGTGAAACTGTCTTTCTTTCTATTTTCTTCAGTTATTTCTCTTGCCCTCATTTCAATGACAGCATCTTTTACTGACGTTGTAGCAATGATAAAGCACTCAATACTAGGCAGGAAATTTGAAGCTTTCTCTACTTCTGAGTTTAGTTCACTAATTGTAAGGATGCTTCCGCTGTAATTATCCTTTCCTTTACACTGAATTCCATAATATTTTCCATAAGCATTTGATGGACTACCAAAAATATCAACGCCATGTTGACTTTGGCCGCCCCTGCCATTTTTTTGAGTGTTTGGATCATTCCATACTCTCGCCCACAAGTCGCAGCATAAACTCTCAAAGTCTTGCCAGTTTCTTGGTGGCGGTATTTGAAATGGAGGAGTTTTTTTCACTTTCAATACCTGTAGGTTGAGATTGGATTGGGTAACAGTATTTTTCAAAAGCAAAACACACGCAAGAAGAAAATCATATTACCTTCATTCATGAATTTTACTCATAAGAAATTAACCTTTAACCTGCGCCCATTCAACCGCTTCCAGATATATTTACCAAAATAGGTGAGTGCTGGAACGGTTTCGAGCCCGCAAGACGGGGGTTAAAAGCTAAACGTTAAATCAGTTTTCACTGTTGATGAAAAGCTTAGGCATTTGGGATATTTATTCATGGATTATCTAAAAACTGCTATTCAGTCGTAGTCAATTTCCGCTTCTGGCACTGAGCGGTCTGATCACTTTGGAGGGTAAAAAGTTTTTTCTGGAAAAACTGTTCACACTGTTCACTCGGTGTTTTTGTTGTTTATTTTCATGATGTTAGTTAGTGAATACTCGGTGAACAGTGAACACTTTACTGTTCACTCGGGCCGGTATGCAGGTAAAAAAAGACCGGCAATGCCGGTCCGGGTAGGTTATGTTGCGGTGGGTTCATCGCACTTCGGCAGCCAGTCGGCGTTGCTTTCCTCCCTGAGGGCGAGATTGGTCTGCATGCCCTGATTTGTGCGGCGTTTATCGTAATTCAGACCGTACTCTTTCAGCATGGCTGAGAGCCCCTTGCCGAACATGGTCAGGCTGAGTGCGTTCCTGTAGCCATGGGCCTCCATGTACACCAGATAGGCGTGATACAGATACAGGCGCGGCTGGCGCGGAATAATGTTGGCGTTCCCCATATACATCCCATCCGGCTCCGGCAGTGCCTCCAGATAGCCGCAAAAATCAAACGTCGGGTCAGCATCACGCTTGATGCTCAGCGCCTCGTCGGAGTTCTGCTGCGCAGCGCGCGGGCACTCATCGGGTCGCTGAACTGCTGCATCAACTGGCGCACGATGACGGCCAGCTCGCGGGCGATTTTATCCCTGAGCTGCGGGTCGCGCTCCTCCGGGGCTATCTGCTCCGGGAAGTGGATAATCACCCGGCGACGTGACACGCCGCCGCTGCGGTCGGTGAAGCGCATCGGATTGTTGTTCACGGCCAGAATCACCGCCGGAATATGCGTCGAGTAGGGATTCTGGTATTTCGGGTCAACGGAGACCGCGTCACCGCCGGTGATGGCTTTGAGCCCGGCACCGTCACCACTCCATTTCTCCTGGTCAGGCAGACGAATGAGCGAGAAGCCAATCAGGGAAGCACGCTTGCGCGGGTCCTCCAGCGTGTCGATATCGGCTGATGTGGCGTTATCCTCTCCGGCCAGCATCGTGGCGATTTCGGCGAGAATACTTTTCCCGCTGCCGCCGGGGCCGGTCACTTCGAGAAAGAGCTGCCAGTCGTAGCGGTTCGCCAGCACCATAAACAGCGCGGCCAGAATCACGTCGCGTTTTGTCGGGTTGCTGCTGGCCGCCCGGTCGAGCCAGCGCCAGAAGTTCGGCGCATGGGTTTCCAGCGTTTCCCCCTCCACCGGCGGGGTAAAATCCACGTCGCACAGGGTGCGCAGCCAGTGCGATTTGCTGTGCGGGCTGAATATACCTGAGCTGGTATCGAGCACCCCGTTGCGAAAACCAATCAGACGGCGTGCCGGTGCATCCTGCTGCGGAATAATCAGTTTCAGGGTCTCCACCACCGACGCAATTCTCCCCGACGAGAACGGGGCGCGCAGGCGCTGGAACAGTCCGGCCACGTCGCGGGCAAAATCAGACGGCGGAATTACCTTCCAGATGCCGTTTTCATAGCGGGACAGGAGCTGGCCGTTCGCATCGACGGCCAGCGCTTCGCCGTAATGCTCATGCACCCGCATTGCCTTATCGCTGGCGCTCATGGCGGTAAATTCCGCCTCGCTCATGGTGTCGAAGGGGCTTTGTGCCGCTGGCCGGATGGCGGCATAAATGGCTTTCCGTGTGGCGTCCTCCCCTTTCAGCATCACCGCATCATTCCAGTCACCGAACACCGGCGGCAGGGCGACAATGCCCTCGCAGGCTGCTGCGGCCGCAGCGGCTTTTGTCTGGCCGTCGCCGTTCAGGTCACGGTCGGCGGCGAGGATAATCTGACAGGCCGGGTGCTTGCTGCGGGCCAGGCTCGCCAGAGAAAGAAGGTTCACGGACGACAGCGCCTCCATGACGGTTTCTCCGGTCAGGTGATGCACGGTAAGGGCCGTCGCATAGCCCTCCGCTATCCACAGGCGTTTTCCCGCCTGTTTTTTCCCTTCGATAGTGTGGCTCGCGCCTTTTACCGCGCCGCCTTTCAGGGTGCGCTTGAGCCCCTCAGCATTAATAAACTGGAGGTTAACCAGCGCGCCGGTCCCGTCATACAGCGGCACCACCACATCACCGGCGCGGTAAGCCACGCCGCCGGTTTTGTGCGACGTGGTCAGCGTCAGACACTCACGACCAGCAAAGCCCTTGCGGGTCAGGTAGGCGTTGCCGGTGGCCGGACGCGTTTTCTCCAGCAGTCTGACGGCCAGCGCGGCCGCTGCTTTGCGGTCGGCTTCAGTCTCAGCCTCTGCGGCTGCTGTCACCTCCGGGGCCACCGGTGGCAGGTGGCCGGTGACGGCGTTCACCTTCCCGGCAGCCTCGGATGCCGACACGCCGAACACCTTCTCAACCAGTTTCAGGCCGTCACCGGCGCCGCACTGGTTACAGAACCATGTGCCACGCCCCTCTTTATCGTCAAAGCGGAAACGGTCAGCGCCGCCACACACCGGGCAGGCCTGATGGCGGTTTTTTATCACTTTCATTCCCAGCGCCGGGAGAATGCGCGGCCAGTGGCCGCACGCCTGTTTTACGGTGTCCGTTACGTTCATTTTCATGGTTTTCTCCCTCAGTGCAGTACAGGCGATGTGATATGGCGGGCGCAGAGCTCATCCATCACGGCGAGCCCGAGGAAGGACAGCGACGGGGCGGCTTTCAGTGGCCCGGCCTCCATCAAATCTTCCAGTAATGCACAGGCAATCAGACGGCCTTTTTCCTCGCCGTGCTGGCGCAGGTAGAAGCCCTCCAGCTCGGCGGCGATGGCGCTTTCCAGTGCGTCGAGGGTGAGGTGAGGATAGCGGTGCTGACGTTCGCACAGGGTCAGCCAGGCACAGGCCACGGCGCGGCGATACAGGGCAGCACGCAATACAGGCGGCAGAGGCGTTTTCATACGTTGCCCTCCCCGGTGAACCAGCGCTGGTTGCAGCGTTCGACCACGCCGTCGAGCTGGGCGGTCATGAGGTAAATCACGGAGGTAAGCTGCGACTGTTGCGCCGGGTCGCGGCGCAGGGAGGTGCAGTCCTGCTCCTGCATCATCGCGCTGACAAAGTGGCCGACGTTGCGCAGGTGCTCAAGGCATTCGAGTTCTTTAATGCTGAGGGTGGTATGTTTCATGCGTGCACCTCCGCCATCGGCAGACGCCCGGCAAACGAGAGGACGAAATCGCGAACGAGGGAAAGGCGTGCGGCGTGTTCATCCCCGGCGACGGTACGAAGCATACAGATACGGGGCTGACGGTCTGCGCGACGAACAGCGGCAAACACGAAGACAAATTGCGGGTGAGACGGGGTGAGGATCGTAGCCATAAGGGCAACCTCCATTGAGTAGCGGTTATTGCCACCACCGGAGTTCCTACACTCATGGGTGGTGACCCGGACGGGGGTAGGAATACCGGCCTCAATGGGTACCGGCCAGCCCGAAGGCTGCCCCGCCCGGGCCACCATTATCTTGCCGGATCTGCGGTGTGTGCATAAACACCACAGCCCGAAAAATGGGTGTGCCTGAGCAACGACGTAAAAAAAGACGCATGGCGCGTCTGGTGTCGCCATTGAGTAACTCGGGTTCCTACGCCCGGCTGCCGATTTTGCGACAGCGAGAAAACTATACCTGGAAACGGCGAAGGGAAGCAAGCCAGAAAAAGGGGCTTTTTGCGGAACGGGCATCATCATGCGTCATAACCCCGGTTGCGTTCGGCAATACGGTCGGCCATCCACCCGGTGATTTCCGACTGCGCCCACGCCACGTTTTTCCCGCCGAGGGAGATTTGTTTCGGGAAAGCCTCGCGGCTGATGAGGTCGTAAATCGTGGAGCGGGACAGCCCGCACAGGTGCATCACTTCGGGCAGGCGGATAAAACGCTCCTGAACGGCGTCAGAGACCGGCATCAGCGGTGCGACAGGGGCAGAAGACGGGGAAGAAAAAGCGGTGTGCATCGGGCTACCTCATAAAGTCCATACAGTGCCGGTCGTGTCCGTCCGGCTTCAGGTAGCGCTCTATTTTCAGCATAAAACGGGGCATTGCAACAAGGCGGGATGTGCCTGTCACTCACACAACACAGGTCAAAAAACACCCACATAGTAAATAAAGGGCAATATAATGCAATATGGTGCATCCTCTCCCATCCTGAGAAAGTAAAATCATTAATATCAATGAATAACGGGGTAATTAACAGGAAGAAACATTTAATAAACCTTTTTTCTTCCCGTCCTGCCACAAAGAAAAGTGAACAGTAGTGAACAGTCGGTGAACACTTCCACCCTCAACTGTTCACCACTTAACTTACTGTATTACTTATTCTTTTATTTAAAGTGAACAGTAGTGAACAGTTATATGTAAAAAAACAAACGGTGAGTATGCTTTTCCTGAGACCTTTCTCTGGCAAGCCGGGTTTTGACGTCCTGTTTGTGCCAGAACTGCCACAACCGCAACAGGTCGTGTTGTTGTGTGTGCCCCGGCAGAATCACCTCATGTTGAAACCACGAGGAAATCTGCCATGACCGACACCACCTTTATCCCTGATTACCTGCAACCGGCGCTGGAGCGACTGGCCGCCGCCAGAGCGGCCCATCTTGAACAGGCCCGCCGGATGGAGGACACCCTGGCGGCCATCACCCGTGCGGAGGAGCAGAAAGCGGAGCTGGAGCAGGACAACGGCAGCGATACCCGCACATGGCGTGCCGCTTTCCGTGCCGGGGGCGCCATGCTGACCGATGAGCTGAAAAGCGGCCATATCGAACGCGTGGCCCGCCGTGAGCTGGCTCAGGAATGTGACAACCTGACCGAAGTGCTGGCCTTTGAACGTGACCTGCTGAAAGTCGCCTGCAACAGCACCGCGCGGGCATTCCGCCAGGCGCATCATGCCGTACTGTCTGAATATGCGAAGGAAGAGCTCGACCGCGCGCTGAACGACACCCTCGGGCCACTGGTCCGGGCGATGGTGCTGAAAGCGGATGTGATGGCAAACCCGCTCGCCAACACCATCGGCCATCAGGGCTACACCGAGCCGGAGAAAGAGGTCATGCATCAGGTGGTGACCTTCCTGACCAGGAAAGTGAGCGACTTCTCCGTCACGCCAGCGGATGAGCCGGTGCTCTCCCTGACCGGCTTTCCGGCCGTCGCGCTTGCGCATATGGACCACGACGCCGCCAGTACGCCCGGCGAGCGCAAGGTCTGGCAGGAGAAAATCCGTCAGCGCGAGGCTGACCTGAAAGCGCGGGGGCTGCTGCCATGATGCACTGTCCGTTCTGCAAAAAGTCGGCGCATGCCCGCACCTCCCGCTATCTGTCGGAGAACGTCAAACAGCGCTATCACCAGTGCACCAATATTGAGTGCTCGGCGACGTTCCGCACCACTGAAGCCATCGACGAGGTTATACGTCCTCCGGCGGAGAAAGCGCCGCCTGTCGCGGAGCCGGTCACACCCCCGGCACCCCGTAAAGTGCAGGGCTGTTACAGCTCGCCATACCGTCATTAATCAGGGGAGAACTGACCATGACCACCCTTACGCTACAGCAGGCTTTTGAAGCCTGTCAGAAGAACGAAACCGCCTGGCTGAACCGTAAAGCCGAACTGGCGGCCGCAGAGCAGGAATATCAGGAACAAGTGCTGGCCGGGGATGAGCGTATACCGGGCAGAATGCAGACACTGCGCGACATTATCGATGTCAAAAAATGGGAGATAAATCAGGCCGCCGGGCGCTATATCCGCGCCCATGAAGCGGTGCAGCGCATCAGTATCCGCAACCGGCTGAATGACTTTATGCAGGCGCACGGGACAGCGCTGGCCGCCACGCTTGCCCCGGAGCTGATGGGACTCAGCCAGCAGCCCGCACTCCTGACCGGCCATGCGCTCGACCGCTCGGCGCATTACCTGCGCGAAGCGCTGTCCGTGTGGCTGAGTACCGGTGAAGAAATTAATTATTCGGCAGAAGACAGCGATATTTTAACGGCCATCGGATTCAGGCCTGACGCGGCTTCGCGGGTCGATAATCAGGAAAAATACACCCCCGCACAGAGCCTGATTTATGCCCGCCGGCGCACGGAACTGGCCGGCAGGTAGCCCCGCAAGAAATCCCCGAAAATACCGCTATTTTTCCCGAATTAAGCCATGCATCCACAGAGTGCATGGTTTTGCATGCGCTTTCCCGTCCCGTCACTCCCTTCGCAGCCCTGTCCCGGCGCGGCCTGAGCCCTCCGATGCACCTGCATGAAAACCGACCCATGAAGCGTGCAGGCGAGGCGGGGAAAGCACTGCGCGCCAGCGGTAAAGTATTTATTTAATGATATTTAATTTCGCGGCCTGAGCGCGTCGTTGCGCTGCGCGGGTTCGCGGGAGTGTTGGTGGATGGTGCGTTGCTGTTCAAGGGCGTGGCGAGCCTCTGAGGCGCTGAGGAGAGGTGCAAGAAAAGGTCGCCCGGCGATGCAGGAAACGAGCATTCCGGCGTTCATTATGTCGTTTCTAAAGCTGCCATTTTCCTGACGTATTATTTGGGCCTTCGGCATCCTGAGCCTCGCCATGCACCTGCTTTAAAACCGACACACAAAGCGGGCAGGTGTGGCGGGAGAGCATTGAGAGTTAAGTGCATCATTTATTTTTCATCTGCCAAAGGAAATAAAAATCATTTGATCTAGCCTCACTTTTTCCTCTTATGGTTTTAGTATAGTCAACGGCAGTGCTAATAATTGCTGCTCCACCTCCTACTGCAGCCAGTAAGTGGCTAAGGTCATTTGGCAGAATTCCTGCGTACAAGCCGAAAGAAACAGCACCAGAACCAATAATAATTTTATCTCTTATCCCAGCTTTAGTTTTTTTCTTCCAGTCACTTACTTTTTTTTCAATAATATTGATCTCAGGGAGAATTTGGTCCCTAAATATTTCAGCAATCTCATTTTGTTCCCAGTATGTACTCTTTCTAATTAAATTATTGACTTTGTCTCTGTAAACCTTGAACGATTCCTCTTCTTTCTCTCTGATTTTTAATACATTTTCTAAATTTTTGCTTTGTATTGTTGGTAGGTAGTGTTCAATGGATGAGTTGAAACTTGTTGAGTTTGCTTTGTATATAGTTGGGTTTGTGCTTGTAGCTATTTTAATTTGCTGCTGGTTATCACATAAATATGACGTACCATAAAATTTCGTGTGCCACTCTTGTTCTGATAAATCTTCAATTATTGGTGATATGATTAAATCAAGGATCTGTTCTTGAGCTAATTCTTTCATTGGAAATCTATAGGGCAAAGTCTTATTGTAGAGTGATTCAATATATTCACCAACAGGCTCCAAGAGGTAGAAGTACATTACCCCATGCTCGACAAAACTATCTGGCCCTTTTATCTCAAAAAAAGGATTGCCGTCGGCAGTAATATCAAAGCTAACCGTGCATTTATGAATTAATTCCTCATGAAGTAATTCATATAACTTCTTCTCTTTTTTTATTAATTCTTCAGAAAGCTTGGTAGCTAGTGATAGACCGTGTTCTCGGCATAATGAGACTTTATTAAGTGCGTATTTTATTATGCCTCTTTTAATTAATGGTTTTAGATAAAGGTAGTTGTATATACCAGCAATAACATCTTGCTTTGACATGGTGTTGACATTTTCGACTCCGTCGGTGATTATTTTTTCAAATGGATTTTGAATATAGACTTCATCACTATAGAGTGCAGAGAATGATGCTACTTGTAATATTTTATTAATTCGGCATTCTGCAGAAGAACATGGGTGGCGACCACCACTTAATGATGTGTTTGCAATAAATGAAAAATTTTCATTTTTATGGTTGTTTATATTGAAATGATATCTGGTAACAAGATATAAACTTTCAGTAAACTCATAGAAAAATTCAGTATTCATGTCTAGAACTGAAGGTTCAATATTTCCTTGCGTCCCAAGAAAAATTATTTCATCAAATTCTGAAATAAAATCCATAATTACTATCCTTTTAAGTTTATGAGATAACTCAATGTAACAGTGATCTATTTACAAATAGTCCCCACCAGTCCATTAAATCATAGCGCGCAGCTAAGTAGGTAGACCTATTGTAAGCACGACGTACTTCATTTTTATCTGAATGGGCTAAAGCCGCCTCAATAACATCTGCATTGAATCCCTGCTCGTTGAGTGCAGTACTTGCAATTGAGCGTAGTCCATGAGCAACTAACTTACCATCATAGCCAATGCGTTTTAAAGCGGCGTTAGCAGTTTGGCTATTCATTGATTTTTTTGGATCATTCCTACTCGGGAAAACATGTTCCCTATGAGCGCTGATTGGCTTCATCACATCCAGAATCTCTAATGCCTGTGGTGATAAAGGAACTATGTGTTCCCGCTTAGCTTTCATCCGTTCGGCTGGAATAGTCCAGAGCTTTGCATCGAGATCGATCTCTGCCCATCGAGCACCTGAGGCCTCAGAAGGGCGCACAAGTGTCAGGAGTTGCCATTCAATGAGGCAGCGAGTCGAAACAGACAGATTTGACATAACTAAAGAACGCATCAGCTTCGGTAATTCTTCTGGCCGCAGCGTCGGCATGTTTTGTTTTTTGGGCTTCTCAAAGGCCATCCCAACACCTGATGCTGGATTGGCATCAATCAAACCAGTGTTTACGGCATAAATCATTATCTCGTTAATGCGCTGCACCAGTCGACGTACAGTCTCAAGCGCCCCACGAGCTTTGATTGGTTCCAGCGCTTCAACTAATGTTCGGGCTTTGATTTGCTGAACGGGGATCTCACCAATGGCAGGGAATACATCTTTCTCCAGTGAACGCCAAATGTCTTTTGCGTAATCAGGGGTAACGCTTTTGCTTTTGAGCTGGAACCAGTTTGTCGCAACAGTCGAAAAAATACTGTCTAGAGCTATCTGTTGCTGTTCTTCAACAACTTCGGCCTGAACTTGGGGATCGATGCCATTAGCTAACAAGGCAAGGTAATTCGCTCTCAACCCTCGGGCATCAGCAAGCGAAAGGGCGGGGAAGGCACCGAGCCCCATCATTGTTCGCTGTTTAGTTGCCGGACGTTGATAACGGAAACGCCAGAGTTTTTTGCCACTGCTTTTCACTATCAGGAAAAGCCCGTCGCCATCATGCAGCGTTAGATCCTTCTCTAGCGCCTTAGCGCGCAGAACTTCGGTGTTGGTCAGGGGGCGTGTTGTCCGTGCCACTGTGGCCGCTCCTTCATGAATTGGTATACGCTTTTAGGTATACATCCTACCGTATACCTAAACGTATACCAATAATCACCGGATTTAGCCGGATGTTCTCGGACAACAACAGATACAAAAAAGCCCGCAGGGCTTGTGCCATGCGGGCTTTCTGTACTTCACCGGACGTATCCGGATCATTATTTGGTGGAGCTGGCGGGAGTTGAACCCGCGTCCGAAATTCCTACATCCTCGGCACTACATGCTTAGTCAGTCTTTACATTCGCACGCCAGCTGCGGACAGACACGCCACTAACGAACTAGCCTGATTAGTTTTAGCACTTCAGCCCCAGGCAGGACATCCGCGCGATCTCTTTTGGGTTTGACCTCTCTTTATCCCCGTCTTAAGAGCGGAAGCTAGGGAGAGAGGGCTCTTAGCAGGTTATTAAGCTGCTAAAGCGTAGTTTTCGTCGTTTGCGACTATTTTTTTGCGGCTTTTTACGAGGCCAACCGCCCCTCGGCATGCACCTTGGGTTTCGCAAATCCCGTCGAATCCAGAATCAGCCCCAATGTGTTAAGGCAAGTATAACAGACTTGTGACACGCGTGACCAGCCCTTGCAACCCCTATCCTCAACGATTTAGCGCTCGCGTAGCGCTTCTTTTGCGCGATTAAACGGTTTGATTAAATAGTCGACGATGGTTTTTTCGCCGGTTTTGATATCCACGGTGGCAATCATGCCCGGAACGATCGAGAAATGACGCCCCAGTTTGTTCTGCAAATAGTCCTGATGGGTGCGGATAAACACGCGGTAGTAGAAGACTTCTGGCTTTACTTTGTCCTGAATGGTGTCCGGGGAGATAGTTTCGACCACGCCTTCCAGCCCGCCGTAGATGGCGTAGTCATAGGCGGTGATTTTCACCAATGCCCGCTGTCCGGGGTGAATAAAGGCGATATCGCGCGGTGACAGGCGCGTTTCTATCAGCAGGTGATCGTCGACCGGCACAATCTCCATCATCTCGCCGTTGGGCGGGATCACGCCGCCAATGGTGGTGACCTGGATGTTTTTCACGATGCCGCGCATCGGGGCGCGGACGGTCAGACGGGTGACGGAATCTTCACGCCCTTTCAAAATGGCCGCCAGCATATCCACTTCGGCGTTGGCTTTTGACAGTGCTTCCCGCGCCTGCACGTAATACTGCGAGCGCAGGTCGGTGATTTTTAGTCCGAGGTCGCTTTTTTGTCGCTGCAGGCGCAGCACTTCCACATGGCTGGCGGCGCCGCTTTTCTCCAGCCGCTGGGTGATTGCCAGCTCTTTATTTACCGAGACTAGCGCATCCTGGAGTTCGACCATCGCGTCGGCAAGCTGCGCCCGACGGCTTTTATACAGCCGGGTTTCGGAGGCGATAAGGTCGGGCCAGGCGTTCAGCGCATTGGGAAAGGTCAGCGGCAGATCGTTGACTTCGGCATTGAGTCGCGCGCTGGAGGCCAGCGAGGCGCGGTATCGGGCGGCGCTTTCGCCGACGTTAGATTCCGAGCGAGTCGGGTCGAGACGGGCCACTACCTGATTGGCCTGTACTTTGTCTCCTTCGCGCACCGTCAGTTCGGCGAGGATCCCGCCGTCAAGCGACTGCAACACCTGTTCGCGCGAGCTGGGGATCACTTTGCCGTTGCCGGTGGAGACTTCATCCAGCGTCCCGAAGTATGCCCAGATGCCCAGGATGGCAAACAGCAGCGTGCTGAGCAGGATAATACGGCTGGCACCGGAAAAGCGCTGTTCGTGGCGGATGTCGAGGTCGTCCATGGCGGCATCATGCGGATTGGTTTTCATTTTTCCACTCCCGACCGTGAGTCTGTGCAGGCGCGCGACTCGCGTTCAGCGCCTGTGCTTTCGGGGCATCCATCACCAGTTGACCTTCTTTTAACACCACCACGCGCTCGACCAGTTCCAGAACCGGTACGCGATGGGTGGCGACGATCAGCGTGCGGTTGCCGAGCCACTGGTTTAGCCGTTGAATAAACTCCCGTTCGGTATGTTCATCCAGCGAGGCGCTGGGTTCGTCGAGCAGCACAATATTGGGCGAGCGCAGCAGCATTCTTGCCAGCAGAATGGATTGCCGTTGCCCGCCGGAGAGGCCGTTGCCGCCTTCCATAATCGGGTGTCCCAGCCCTTTGGCGAGCTGTTTAACAAAGGTGGCTGCGCCGCTGACTTCCAGCGCGTCGAATATCTGCGCATCGCTGGCATGTGGCGCGCCGAGGGTCAGGTTCTCGCGCAGAGAGCCAAAAAACAGGCGCGCGTTTTGGCTGAGAAAGCCGATATTGCGGCGTAAATCGGCCATGTCGATCTGCGCCAGGCTCAGGTTATCGAGCCGGGCGTCGCCCTGAATCAGCTCCACGCCGCCCGCCATGGCCTGCAACAAGGTGGATTTCCCCGCGCCGTTACGCCCGAGGATGGCGATGCGTTCCCCTGGCTTCACCTCGAGGCGGGCGATGCGCAGCGGCACCTGTTGATCGTCGCTGTGATAGCGAAAGTGGGCGTTCTCAAACAGATAGTGCCCGCGAAAGATTTCCTGATGTACCCGGTTCTCATCGTGCTGGGTTTCGGTGGGGAGCTGCATAATGCTGTCCAGCCCCGTCTTCGCTGCCTTGACCTGCTGCCAGCGCGCCAACACGCCGCACAGATTTGCCATCGGGGCAATCATTCTTGAGCCGAGCATCGAGGCCGCCACGACCGCGCCGGTGGTCATGGTGCCTTCGATGACCATCGGCGCACCGAACATAATAATCGCAGCGTAGACCAGACTTTGTACCGACATGCCCCAGCCAATCAGCCCCTGAGTCAGCTTGCGCGTGCGCAGTCCGGACTCGCCGGTAATGCGGATGTAGCTGTTCCACTGCTGCAAAAAGCGGTTCTCCGCCTGCATCAGCTTGATGTCCTCCAGCCCCTGGACGCTTTCGACCAGCACCGCGTTACGCAGCGTGGACTCGTGTGCAGCCTGGTTGGCGAGCACAGCCAGCTTCTTCTGTAACAGCAGGCCAGGCAGGATCATCAGGATCGCAGCGACGGGCGCTATCCACGCCAGCTGCGGGGCGATGCAGGCCATCACGACGATAAACAAAAAGAAAAAGGGCAGATCGACAAGGGTCGACAGGGTTGAGGAGGTGATCATCTCCCGCACCTGCTCCAGTTCGCGGAGCTGGGAAATAAAGCTGCCGGTGGAGCGGGGGATGGCGCTGTTACGCAGGCGCAGGGCGTGGCTGAACACGCGATCGGAAATGCGCATGTCGGCGCGCTTGCCGAGCACATCCATGATATGGGTACGGGCTTCGCGCAGTAAAAAGCCGAACAGCACCGCCACCAGCACGCCGGTCGAGAGCACATACAGCGTGGGATACGATTGGGCGGGGATCACCCGGTCGTAAACCTGCATCGAGAAGATAATCCCGGCGAGCGACAGAACGTTAATCAGGAATGCGGCTACCATCACCGGCAGGTAAGGCCGGATGTCCTGTAGCACCAGGTCGCGCATCCAGTCGGGCTTAAAGCGCGAAACATAGCGGTCGACCCGGCTGTCTTTGAGCGCCGACAGCGGGCGCAGGGCGGTGATGGTGTGGATCTCCGGCAGCAGCTCGGCAATCGCCAGCCGGTTGCGCTGGCCTTCTTCGGCGATGATAAACACATCCAGCGCATCGTCACCGTTGAAGTGCTCTATTACCATAATTTGGCCGTCGCGTAGCTCCGCCACAACCGGTAAACGCCACTGGCTGAACAGCTGTTTTGTGGTATCCAGCGCATGAAACGACAGCCCCGCCTGGCGCGCGAGCTGCGTCAGGGCGAGGGGTTTATTTTTTCCGGCAAACCATGGGGCGTTGGCCTGAATCGCGCCGGGCGAGCAGGTGACGCGATAGTGGCTGGCAATGTGGCTAATGGCCTGCGCCCACAGGTTCAGGGCGGACTCGCTAATCGTCTCTTCTGCACCCTGCTCGACGTGGCTCATAGCTGGATCTCCACTGACTGGATGCTGCGATTGTTGAGGGCGAACGCCTGGCGTAGCGTGCCGGTATTATAGAGGCAGTTCAACTGGAGTTGACGAAGCTGGCTTTGGGTTTGCAGTTCGGCAAAGCGGGCCTGGTACACCTCCTGCTCGGCGTTAAGTACGTCAAGCAGCGGACGAGAACCGAGATCCAGATATTGCTGTTGATACAGCTCGCGTGTGCGTTCGCTCAGCCGTTGCTGGCGGCGCAGGATTTGCAGGGCGGTGGCAAGGTTCATCGCCTGGCTGCGGGATTCGAGGAGTTTCTGGCGCACGTCAAGGCGGGCGCGCTGGACGGAATACTGCGCCGAGTCTACCGCATGGCCAGCGGCGTTGCGGCGGGCGGTGAGTCCACCTCCCTGATACAGCGGCATCTCCACTTTTACCCACGTGGAATACTGCGTTTTGTCGAGCACCTCATGGCTGGGATATTTGTCATTGAGATAGTGCTGTACGGAAGGCTCAAGAGAAATAGTCGGCGTCATCTGCGCGTTGGCGTAATCCAGATTGGCCTGCGCGACATTGGCTTGCGCCCAGGCCGCCAGCACCGCGGGAACCAGCTTGTCGTCAGGTTTGGCAACGTCGCAACTGCTGTCCAGTTTCACCGGGAACGCGTTGCTGATGCCGTTGAGCGAGTTCCAGCCAAGAAGGCTCATCAGCGTTGCCTTGTTGCTGTCGAGGTTCGCCTGATACTGCGCCAGCTGGGAGCGTGCAGATTCGATACGTGCGTCGGTTTGTACAACGTCAGAGAGCGACGTGGCCCCTTCGTCGTTGCGTTGCCGGGTTAGCCTGCCAATGCCGTTCAGGGCGGAGAGTTGCGCTTCGGCGGCGTCGACCATTTGCTGCCAGGACTGTACCTGCACAATGGCGTTGGCGGTTTCGTGGGCGACGGTGTCAATGCTGAGTAAAACGTTGGCCTGCTGCTGGGCGGCTCCCGCGGTTTCGGCACGTACCTGACTGGCGACTTTGCCAAAGTCATACAGCATTTGCGAGACCGAGATAACCAGTGACGGGCTGAAACCATGATCGTTATAGGTATTGCTGTAGCCGTTGTTCACCCCGGCCGTGACCTGCGGATAGTATTTGGATTTCGCCACGTCGATCTGCTCATTTTGCGAGAGCAGTTTGCCGATCGATTCACGGATCGCAGGATGCCAGCTTACGGCGCGGCTTACCGCATCGTTAAGCGTCAGGTTGCCGGGCGCGGCGGCGCTCAGCGGGAGTTCGGCCACCGATCCATCCAGAGAGGGGAGCATCTGGCTGGTGGCCAGCCCTTCCGGCGTGATGACTTGCGGTTCATCTTCGGCATTAACCCGCAGCGAACAGAGCGTGAATGCCAGCAGTAAAGCGACAGAGGTGACATTTCTCATCGTTTATCCCTTACAAAATACGGCAGTGACGGCTGTTATTGCCCCGGACGTCGTGGCATCCGGGGCTGTTGTTATGGCGTTTTGGTGCTCACGTCAGGTCACAATATGATTTTGTTGGATCAGCTCATCGAGCGTGGTGTGGACGTTCTCCAGTGTCACAAGGCTGGTTGATTGATAGGTGGCGCCCGTACCGTCGCGGTCGATGGACACCACGGTGTTGTTACCGCTGGTGGACACGGTGAGATAATTGCCGAGCGTGGCGTTCTGCCCGTTCCAGCCCACCAGCAGGTCGCCGATATCGATTTTGTCACCCTGCGCCAGCGAGAAGTTGCTCCAGGTGTCCGCGGTTCCGTTGCCGCCGGTTGCATTATTGGCGCTGAGCAGGTGGTAAATCAGCGTATCGCCGTACGCGCTGCCGATAACCCGATCGGCCTCCGCGGTGCTGATCACCTGTGGATTCATATCGATGGTCAACGTGGCGCTATCGGTATGTCCTTTCTGGTCGTTAAGGGTGTAGCTGAATGTCTCTTTGGTCTTGATGGATTCCAGTGAGACATCGCTGTTGAGGATATAGGTGTAATGCCCATCAATACCCATTGTCAGTTTGCCGTACAGTCCATTGATAGTGGCGCTGGCGGTGCTGCTGCCCAGCGGATCCAGCGTGGCGGTACTGCCGCCCGCGCCGTTTACCGTCAGCAGGGTATGGACGCTGGCGATATGGTCGCCGTCATAGATGTTGCCGGTGACGCTATTGACGCCCGCGGTTTCGAAGTTATCGAGATCGACTATTGTCCCTTTCACGCTGGGGGTGATAGTGATGGTGCCTAGCCCCAGCGCACCAGCGTTGCCGGTATAGTCGAGGCGATAGTTCCCGGCATGTAGCACCAGTCCGTTCAGGGCAATATCAAGATTGCCGCCGATCAGGAGCCCGCCGTTGAAGGTATCCCCGGCAACTTTAACGCCATTGCTGTCGTACAGCGCCCAGGTTACGTTCAGCCCACCCAGCGTCAGCCCTGATGCCACGTTAAAATGCAGCACCACGTTTTGCACCGCTGTACCCGCTGCGACTTCAACTGTTCCGGTACCACTTTTCGAGCTGGGTCCCAGCACAGTGGTCCAACTGGCCGATCCCACACTGGTATCACTAAAGGGCTGAGACGTATCCTGCAACGTCGTGACCGCCATCTGGCTGCTGGTGTCGTTCACCGCGTCCAGCGCCAGCGGGGTTGGTTTGATGTTCAGCGACGCGCTGCCGGTATCGCCGTTTGGTGCCTTGACCGTGTACACAAAGCTGTCCGGCGTATTGATGCTGTCCGCGCCCAGTCCGCTTTTCAGCGTGTAGCTGTAGTTCCCCTTCGCATCGATAGTGAGTGTGCCGTACTGTCCCTCAATACGGGTTGTGCCTGTTAAATTGACTGCGACGCCGTTCACGTCGGTGATAACCGTACCGGCGGGTGCGGAATCATTGGCCAGAATATTGCCGTTGGTTGAGGCACTCAGACTGTCCACCGCATAGGTGTGATCGGCCTGAATATTCAGGGTGTAGCTGGTTAACAGTGCCAGACCGCCGCCGGCGTTCAGCAGGAACAGGTAGTCACCGCCCGGCAGCGTGATGGTGTAATCTTTTGATTTTCCGCCTAATACTGCCGTGACCCAGTTGGGTTGTACCCGATACTGCTCGTATTGCTGAATAGCGTCATTAAAACGGTAGACGTACAGATCGAAGCCGCCAAGCGTTACGCCGAGAACGTCGGCCTGAATTGTCAGCGTGCGGGTGGCGCCGTCTTCAACGTTGAATTTGATAGGGTTGGTCAAACCGTTTACCAGACTGACGTCCAGCACATTCCCCAGGCCCACGCTGGCGAGCGTAAAGCCGGTTTGTTTTGACGGCCCGTGGTCGACCGCGCTGACCTCGGTGCCGTAGGTCAGTGAAGCCACATCGTCTGCCGCCGTCACCGTGCTGGTCGTCGGACCCTGGCCCAGCGCCACCACCAGTTTTGCCGAAGAGTGGTCGTTGCCGTGCGTCAGCGTATAGGTGAAGCTTTCAGAGCGGCCGTATACCGAGGCGTTTTTATTGGTAAGGGTGTAGGTATAACTCCCGTCCTGATTAATATGCAGGGTGCCGTATTTACCCTGCACATCAGCCCCGCTCAGAGGAATATTCACCACGTTGCCGTTGCCATCGGTAATCGACGTCACCCGCGTGCCGGAAGGTGCGTTATCCTGCCCGTTAGTAGGATCGATATCGGTAATGATGTTGCCAGATTCGGTCATGCCACCGGTGATCGTTCCGGCGCTGGTTTTGACCACCGCCACGTCCAGACTGGTGAAGGCCCCTGTCGCCAGCAGGCTGGTGTTGTAGCTGACGACACGGTAGTCCCCACCGGTAAGCCCGCCATAGTTGAGCGTCACGCCGGAGGCGCTGAGCGTCAGCAGGTCGGCAAAATCGGCTTTACCAGTATCGACCACCGTCACCCAGGCGTTGCGCGTGGAGTCAAAGCGCTGGATAACAATCTCCATGGTACTCAGCAGCGACAGCACAATGCCGGTTGCTGCCGCGTTGATGGTGATGGTGCCGCTGCCGCCGGTCTGAATGTTGAAGTTGACGAGGGCGGTGTTGTCTCCCAGTACCTTCAGCACATTATCCACCGCACCGACCAGCAGGAAGCCATAATCGCTTTTGTGCTCGTTGGTGACCGTGAAGTCAGTTTGTAGCGCCAGACGAGTGACGTTGTCTTCAGCCAGCAGCGGTAAGACTGGCGCGAGGATGCTGGTCGGCGTTGAGGTGTTGCCTGCCGCGTCGGTCGCAGTAGCGGACAACGACTGGCCCTCAATCTGGCGTACCGGCAGGGTGATGCTGTAGACCCCACTGCTGTTGGCGACCGCCGTAATGCTGCCGCCGCCGGGCAGGGAGATAGTGACCGTACTGCCTGCTTCGGCGATGCCGCTGACCGTGCCGCCGTCGGCGCTGATCAGCACTGATGGCGGCGGCGGTGGCGTGGTATCGACAATGACGTTAAACGCGCCAGACAATACGCCGGAACCGTTGGCGTTAGCCGCACTGGCGGTAAACGCGTGGTTGCCTTCACTGAGCGCGCCGGAAGGGGTAAAGCTCCACAGTCCGTTGCCGTCCGCGGTTGTGGTGCCCATCAATGTTCCGTTGTTGTACAGGCTGACGACGGCGTTAGCCTGTGCCGTGCCGCTGAGCATCGGACGGGTGTCGTTGGTGGTTTTGCCTGCGGCGACGTTGCCGGTGACCGTACCAATGTCATCAAAAACGCTGGAAATAACCGGCGCGGGTGGCACCCCGGTAAACGGGGCCAGCGCATTGCCAGGCGTGCCGGTATTCCCGGCGGCATCCTGCGCGCTAACCAGCAGCGTTTGTCCGCTGATCTGCGGCGGGTTGAGGGTAAAGGTGAAGTTGCCGGCGGCGTTGGCCGTGGCGGTGCCGAGCACGGTGCCGCTGCTTGTCGTGACGATCACCGTGCTGTTGGCTTCCGCAACGCCGGTCAGCACAGTACCGTTGGCGTTCACCGCAAGAGCGGTGGGAATACCTGGAGCGACGGTATCGACCACAATCGACGCGGCAGCCGACATGCCGCTGGTATTGCCCGCGCTGTCCGTTGCGGTAATAGTAAATGAATGGGGGCCCTGACCCAGTGCGGTAGACGGGGTGTAGTTCCAGTTGCCGCTGCCATCCGCCGTTACGCTGGTGACAAAGTTGCCGTTGTCATAAATATCGATCCGGGCATTGGCTTCCGAGGTGCCGTTTAACGTGGGGAGCGCGTCATTGGTGGGCGGGTTGTTGCCAATCGACCCGGTATTGGGGCCGACATCATCAACAATGCTGCTAATCGACGGCAGTGTGGGGGCGATGGTGTCCACGTTAATCGTAAAGCCCGCCGTTGCACCGCTGGTGTTACCTGCAGGGTCGGTGGCGGTGACGGTAAAGGTGTGCGAACCATTCCCCAACGGTGTCGTTGGGGTAAACGACCAGCTGTTGTTACTTTGCACGAGAGCAGTGCCGAGCAGCGTGCTGCCGTCATAAATATTGACGGTGCTGCCCGCTTCGGCGGTACCGTTAAGCGTAGGGCGGGCGTCATTGGTCAGTTGCCCGTTGCTCAGTGCGGCATTAAACACGCCGCCAGTGATGTCATCCACCACCGAGGTCAGGATCGGTGTTGATGGCGCAACGGTATCAACGTTGAGAATAAATCCGCTTGACGCCGGGCCGACGTTTCCGGCCGCATCCGTGGCGATGGCGGTAAAGACATGCTGGCCGTTACCCAGCGTAGTGGACAGAAACTCCCAGGTACCGTCTATTGTTGCGGTAACTGTCGTTAGCAGCGTGCCGTTGTCGTAAATGGCAATCCGGGCGTTGGCCTCCGCAGAACCGCTCAGCACGGGGCGGGTATCGTTGGTCCAGGCACCGCTCGACAGCGTGCCGGTGCCCGGTTGTACGTCATCAAAGGCCTGGATAATGGTGGGTGCCAGCGGGGCGACGGTATCCACAATCAGGGCAAACCCGGCAGACGACACGCTGACGTTGCCGGCCGCGTCGGTGGATGTCACCGTCAACACGTGATTGCCGTTACCCAGCGCACTCCCCGGTGTAAAATTCCATACGCCGCTTCCGTCTGCAGAAACCGTGTCGATAAGCGTGCCGTTGTCATAGATTTTGACCGTCGAATTGGCCTCTGCCGTACCGTTAAGGGTAGGGCGCGCATCGTTTGTCGCCTGACCGTTGTTCAGATTTCCGGTCAGTGGACCGACATCATCGCTGACCTGGGTAATAACCGGCGTGTTCGGTGATACCGTATCAACCGTGAACGTAAAGCCGCTGGAGGCCGGGCTGGTATTGCCCGCGCTGTCGGTGGCTGTGGCGGTCAGCGTATGCGGACCGTTACTCAGAGCGTCCGTTGGCGTAAAGCTCCAGGTGCCGCCTGCACCGACGGTGGTGGTGCCAATGGGCAAACCGTCGCTCAGGATAGTAATCGTTACGCCGATTTCACCCGTTCCACTCAGCGCTGGACGGGTTTCGTTGGTCGTCTGACCGTTACCTATTGGCCCGGTGGTAGGGGCCGTGTTGTCCTGTACGTTACTGATGACCGGTGCCTGTGGGGCAACGGAATCCAGTTCAAGGGTAAAGGCGGAGGAGGCTCCACCCGTATTACCGGCTTGGTCTGTGGCTGTCGCGGTGAAGACATGCTGCCCCTGACCCAGCGCGTTTTCTGGTGTGAAGGTCCAGTTGCCGGATTCATCTACCCGCGCGGTACCTAATTCGACGCCCTTATCTTTTATCGTGATAGTCGCTCCGGCTTCCCCTTTGCCGTTCAGCGTTGGCAGTGCGTCGTTAGTCAGTTGCCCGTTCGTCAGTGAGGTATTTCCCGGTTGGTCGTCAATCACCGAGGTGATGATTGGCGCGGCTGGCGGCAGTGTATCGACAACCAGCAGGAACGGCGGCGTTGCCGGGCTGATGTTGCCCGCGCCATCGGTGACGGTAGCGGTTAGCGCGTGATTGCCTTCACCGAGCGCTGGGGCAGGTGTAAAGCTCCAGTTGCCGTCTGCGTCGCTGGTGGTGGTGCCGATTACCGTCCCTTTATCAAGAATAGTGACGACCGAATTCGCCTCGGTCACGCCTTCCAGTGTTGGGGTGTTGTCGTTGGTCGACTGCCCGGAGGTGAGCATCTGGTCCGTGCCGACGTTGTCCTTCACCGTCACAATGGACGGCGCGTCCGGGACTAAGGTATCGACAATAATGCGGAAACTGTCGGAGGCAGCGCCCTGGTTGCCTGCGGCATCCGTCGCGCGCACGGTGAAGTCATGCGGGCCTTCGCCCAGGGCATTGGTTGGGGTATAGCTCCAGAATCCGCTGCTGTTGACGGTGGTAGTGGCATAGACACCGTTGCCATCGTAGAGAGTGATGGTTGCGCCTGGTTCGCCGGTACCGTTAAAGGTTGGTCGGGAATCGTTGGTAAGTTGTCCTTTGTCTAACGTGCCCGTACCGGGCGTGACATCGTCAATAATGCTGGCGATGGTCGGAGCCAGCGGGGGGACGGTATCGATAGTGATGGTGTAATTAGGTGATTGACCGCTCTCTGCACCACCTACCGTTTGCGACACGGTGAAGTTATACGCGGTACCGTTTGTCAGTGGCGTGGACAGTTGATAGCTCCATGCGCCGGAGGTGGCGTCGGCGGTCACTGTGTCGAGTAGGGTCCCATTTTGGTAAATGTTTACCGTAGCCCCCGGAGTGGCGGTTCCTTGCAGCAGCGGTAAGGTGTCATTGGTAGTTTTACCACTGCCAATCACGCCCATGACTGGGGCGACGTCGTCCACAATTTCCAGCGTTGGCGGAATTGGCTGTCCTGAGTTCGATGCTAAAAATGACGTTTCATCGCTTTGATTTCCGGCGGGGTCCTGTGCGATAGCGGTCAGCGACGCCCCTGATGTCTGTGCCGGAGAAAGAGTAACGGTAAATTGTCCCGTTAAAGCATTGGCAGTTGCGCTGCCTAATATCGTCGACCCACTTGAAATAATAACGGTACTACCGGGTTCAGCTGTTCCGCTGACGCGCGTTCCATCTGCGTCAATGAGTGTAATTAATGGTGCATTTGGGGCCTGAGTATCAAGATTTAGCGTGATGGGGGATGCAATGGAAATACTGTTTCCGTTGCTGTCTTTGGCAACAAAAGTGAGCGTATTTCCACCTTCATTAAGCGGTACATTTATGCTCCATGAGCCGTCGACACCGACCTGAACGAACGCGATGGCATCAGGTAGCCCATTGCTATAGATGTAAACGGTACTGCCAGCAATACCGGTTCCACTGATAGCCGGAGAGCTATCGTCCGTTGCGCTACCGGTACTCAATAACCCGGTGATGACACCGTGATCGTCCTCAATACTGGTCACGATTAGTGGGGTGCTGTTCACCGTAAACGAGACGCTGTTTGAGGCGTCGCTGGCATTTCCTGCCGCATCGGTGGCGATGGCGGTCAGCGTGTAGCTGCCGTTGGTCAGCGCCGGGTTGGGCGTGATACTCCAGACGCCGCCTGCAACGGTAGCCGTGCCAATTACCGTACTGCCATTGTACAGGGTGATGATGTCACCGTTGGAGCCGGTTCCGCGGATGGTCGGCGTGGTGTCATCCGTTACCGCGTCGGCGGCGAGATCGCCTCTGACATCGCCGACGTCATCATTAACCGCGGTGATAACCGGCGGCGCGGACGGCGTCGTATCGATGCCCAGGGTGACGGCATCCGAACGCGGGCTGACGTTGCCCGCCGGATCGGTGGCGGTAAGGGTGACCTGATAGCTGTCCGGATTAATCGGGTCGGTTGGCGTAAAGCTCCAGGTGCCATCCGCCCCGACCGTCGCCGTGCCCAGCGGTTCGGTTCTGCCGTCAAGATAGATGGCGATAACATCTCCGGCACTCCCGGTTCCGCTGAAGGTTGGCGTGGTATCGTTGGTGATGCCGTTAGTGATAATGCCGGTTATCGGATTGACGTCATCGGTTATGGTTGGCGGCTCTGGCTTCGCGGGCGGCAGGTTATCTACCGTCAGCGTAAAGCCGGCGGACGGGATCCCCGTGTTGCCAGCCACGTCCGTCGCTGTGACGGTGAATTTGTGTGGACCGTCTGTAAGCAACGTTGGAGTAAAGGTCCAGGTGCCGTTTGGCTGCACGGTGGCCGTACCCAGACGGACGTCATTATCAAAAACGGTAATTGTCGCGCCCGGTTCACCGGTGCCTGACAGCTTGGGGTTGTCGCTTTTGGTGCTCCCGCCGTTAGCCAGCGGTTTTGTCTCACTGCCAATAAGTCCTTCCGCCGAGGTGATAACAGGGGCGGCTGGCGGGGTGGTATCAATCGTCAGCGTGAAATTACCGACACTGCTGGCGTTACCCGCTTTATCTGTCGCAATAGCTGACAGCGCGTGTGGACCCTCACTCAGCGGTTGAGTGACCTGAAAACTCCAGCTTCCTTCCGGCGTCACTGTGGCAGTGCCTATGGGGGTAGCCCCATCGTAAATTGTGATCGTGGAATCTGCGACTCCGGTGCCTTTCAGCAGCGGCAGGGTATCGTCTGAACGTCCGCCATTGGCCAGGTCGCTTTGCAAACTGCCTACGTCGTCCGTGGCGCTCGAAATAATGGGGGCATCGGGTGCTTTGGTGTCGACCGTTATGATGACAGGGGGGGCGGTGACGACGTTACCGGCGGCATCCGTTGCGGTCAGCGTAAAACGGTGGGTGCCTTCGCTAAGGGCCTCATTGGCTGGCACGCTATGGCTCCAGGTGCCTGTTCTGTCGATAAGAATTACCCTCATCTGCAGGCCATTATCATACAGCGTCACCAGCGAGCCGGGTTCACCGGTCCCTGAGAACGTGGGGGTTTTGTCATTGGTGACCCCGTTGTTCGCGACGTTGCCGGCGATGCTGCCGACGTCATCGTTGATAAGCGTAATGGCCGGTACGGTGGGGGCGATACTGTCGACAATGATTTTCCAGCTGGTGGCACTGCTGGTGTTACTGGCAGCATCGGTAGCCGTCACCGTAAAGACGTGCGCACCCTGCGCCAGCGCGGTGGTGGGGGTATAGCTCCAGTTGCCGTTGAGATCGGCGGTGACGGTCGCGAGCAGGTTACCGTTATCGTAAATCTTAACCTGAGAGTTGGCCTCGGCAGTGCCTTCAATTTTGGGTTTATCGTCGTTGGTCAATCCATTGTCATCAATGCGGCCAGTGTAATCCGCAACATCGTCTGTGACGGCGATAATAATCGGCTGTTCGGGTGCAGTGAGATCTGGTGCTATTGCTGAAGTTGGCAGACTTTCGTTGCCTTTGCCGTCCGTGGCGGTGACGGTAACCGTCTCACTGTTGATTTGCGCCGGTGCGATTGACACGGTGAAGTTGCCGCCGCTGTCCGCCTGGCCCTTGCCAATAATATGACCATCGCTGTCTTTGACGGTGACGGTACTTCCGGCCTCGGCGTGGCCGCTCACCGACCCTCCATTTCCAGCGACGATAACATCTGTCGGTGCATCCGGTGCCGTGGTATCCGGCGCGGTGACGGAGGCATTGCCCCCTTTGTTACCTGCTGCATCGGTCGCGTTTGCCGTCAGGATCTCACCATTCGTCTGCGGCGGTACCAGCGCTGCGGTGAAGTCCCCATCTGCAGTGGCTGTCGTTGTGCCAATGATATTGCCGCGTGGATCCAGAATATTGACCGTACTGTCAGGCTCGGCCTTGCCGGTGACCTCGTTGCCCGCGCCATTAATCACCAGGTTTGTGGGCGGTTGTGGGGCGGTGATGTCCGGCGCAACTGCCGTTTCTGGCGGACTTGAGTTTCCTGCGGGATCGGTCGAGATGGCTGTAAGCGTTTCGCCATTGGTCTGCGGCGGTTTGATGGTAATGGTAAATGAACCATCCGGCCCGGCGACGCCGCTGCCAATGGGGGTATTTTTACTGTCGGTGATCACCACGGTATTGCCGGGCTCGGTTTTCCCGGTCACGACAGCGCCATCTGCCGAGACGCTGAGATCGTCAGGCGCAGACGGCGGCAGAGTATCAATATTAATGTTGAATGCGGTCGACACTCCCCCGGTACCCGACTGGTTGGTTGCGGTGACGGTAAAGGCGTTCGGGCCATCATCCAGCGGTGAGCTTGATGTCCAGCTCCAGTTGCCGTTGCTGTCAGCCTGTACGCTGTCGACCGCTACGCCGTTGTCGTAAATATTCACCGTGCTGTTGGCGTCAGCGGTACCGGAAAGCGTGGGCTTGTTATCGTTAGTCGCCTGATTATTGCTCAACGGCCCGGTTGACGGGGCGACGTCATCCATCACGCTGACGATAACCGGTACGCCAGGATAGCCTGAGTTCTGAGCGTTGAATGGGGTGTCTGGCCCGACGTTGCCCGCTTCGTCATGAATTTTTGCGGTAAGTGATTCACCGTGGGTCTGCGACGGTGAAATCGCGATGCTGAAAGTGCCGTCCTGGCCTACAACGGCCGAACCCAGCAGCAGATTATTACTGCCGATAATACTGACCGTGCTGCCTGGCTCTGCGCTGCCGGTGACCGTTGTCCCTTCCGGGGTGACGTTGGTAATCGCTGCCGCCGGAGGCGGGGTGATATCGACAGTGAAGGTGGGCACGGTGGTTTCTGCACTCACGTTACCTGCAGGGTCGGTTTGCGTCAGCGTCAGATTGTGAACGCCTTCGCTCAACGGCGTATCCGGTGTGAATGTCCAGTTACCGTTCTCATCAACCTGCGTCATGCCAATCAGGATACCGTTGTCGTAGACGCTGATGAAATTGCCAGCAACACCGATACCGGAGAGCGTCGGCGTGTCATCGTCGATCACGGCGTTACTGGCGATAAAACCTTGAATGGATCCGACATCATCGAGTTCCTGAGAGAGAGCAGGTGCATCGGGGGCAAGGGTATCGACGATAATGACCCAACTGTCCGACATTCTGCTGCTGCCCGCGCTGTTCGACGCGCTGACTGTAAACTGGTGGGTACCATCCGCGAGAGGGGGAGATGGTGTAAATGACCAGTTACCGCTGGCATCGATGGTGACCTGGCCAATCTCTTTGCCATTATCGAAAATATGCAACGTGGTATTCGCCGTTCCCGCCCCTTGAAGCGTAGGGGTATTGTCGTTGGTGGACTCCTGTTGATTGACAATGCCAGTAATCAGCTCCTGGTTATCGACTACGCTGGTGATGACGGGAACGCCGGGGAGCGCTGGCGTTGTTGGTGGGGTTCCACCGTCGCCATCGCCATTTCCACCTCCAGGGTTATTACCGTTGCCGTTTCCCGGATTATTCCCGTTTCCATTCCCGTTCCCGGGATTATCACCACCGCCGCCACCACCTCCACCGCCACCACCCGCCGCGAGGGCAATTCCGCCCGCCGCCGCCACGCCGCCGAGAACCCAGGGCCAGACTGCGCCACCGTCATGACTGCCTTCAGCCGCCATCAGCGGTGTGAGATCGTCCAGATGCTGGAAGTGGAATGCGCCATCAGTATCCTGAACCCACCACAGTGCACCGTTGCTGTCTTCGAGAACGAGTTGGCTTTTATCACTGCCGTTTGCGACATAGAAGTTTTTAATCGTAATTACGTCACCTGAGCGGAGTGTGACCACCAGATCCTGGTTAATACGGGTCAGCTGGCTGATGTCTTCACGCGAAACGGATAATTTCACGATGGACGGTGTACTGAGCGTCACTTCAGAGGCTTCAACATTCGTAGATACACCAGTCAACTTTGATACAACGGCGAGATGACGCATATGTTCACTCCTGATGGCTTGCCGGGGGAATTAATCCGCAACAGCGTTCTGGGAAAATGAGCAGACAGGTGCCCCGTTCATCGTGAAGATGAATTTACACATGTAGTTTCATTGATTAGGTCACAGAGATGTCTGTTTGGTTAGTAAATAAAAATTGGCCTCGGCGTTGAATAGTTCTTTCGTATTAGATGATATAGTCAGAAAGAAAGTATTCCGCAACGTTTGCCTGTTAAAAATATACAGCGATATTTCAGGTGGGTTAGTGTAAAACGCCACACAAAATATATGTGTTTTATTATGTTATTGTATTTTAAGTGATTTGTTTTTAGCGTGCGGCATGGTTTTATGATAAACATCAGTGATAATAATGTTATTAAAACGAAGTGAAATAGATGGAGGAAATTCTTGAAGTTTTATTTTTATTGGACTACAGACATCATGAAATAACACGGTGATTTACTTGATATTTGAACGATCCAGCAGTATTGAATTATAAGTGTGGTGAATGTATTGAGGGGGGTTCAATAACTAAATAATAAGGACCAGTCCCATAATGAGAGACTGGTCACAAAACAAAGGTGTTATCTGCCAGCATTTTTCATAATACGTGCTTTATCCACCTGCCACTCACGCTCTTTCACATCGGAACGTTTATCGTGCTGTTTCTTACCTTTAGCGACGCCAATTTTCACTTTGCACCAGGCGTTTTTCCAGTACAGAGACAGCGCCACGACGGTGTAACCTTCGCGGTTCATTCGGCCGTACAGCGAATCGAGCTCGCGCTGGTTTAACAGCAGTTTACGGGTACGAGTGGGATCGCAGACCACGTGCGTTGAGGCAACTGCCATCGGGATAAAGTTGGCGCCAAACAGGTAAGCTTCACCGTCTTTAAGAATGACATAGCTGTCGCTGATGTTGGCTTTACCCGCGCGCAGGGATTTGACTTCCCAGCCTTGCAGAGCGAGTCCCGCTTCGAACTCTTCTTCAATAAAGTATTCGTGTCGTGCGCGCTTGTTAAGCGCGATTGTGGCTGAGCCAGGTTTGTGTGCTTTTTTCTTCGTCATAATGCCGCTCAGTATAGGTAATCTGGAATCGAAAAACACCCCATTTCATCCAGCGGGGCGCAAGGCGCTATCTTAGCACGAGTTGGGCTATAGCGTTTTTTTTAGCGGATGATAAATGGTATTATTTGCTCGATTGATATAGATGGAAATTGTTATGCCTCAGATTAGCCGGACCGCTTTAGTACCTTACAGTGCGGAACAGATGTATCAGCTAGTGAATGATGTGAAATCCTATCCCCAGTTTTTACCGGGTTGCACCGGAAGCCGCGTACTGGAGTCGACTCCTGGACAGATGACGGCAGCGGTGGATGTGTCTAAAGCAGGGATCAGCAAAACGTTCACCACGCGCAACCAGTTGACTAATAACCAGAGCATTCTGATGCATCTGGTCGATGGCCCCTTCAAAAAACTCATTGGCGGGTGGAAGTTTACGCCGCTCAGTCATGAAGCGTGCCGTATTGAGTTTCAGCTTGATTTTGAGTTCACTAACAAGCTCATTGAGCTGGCGTTTGGCCGTATCTTTAAAGAGCTGGCGTCGAACATGGTGCAAGCCTTCACGGTGCGTGCGAAAGAGGTTTACAGTGTCAGTGTCGGCTAAAATGGTCGTCGAAGTAGCGTATGCGCTACCCGAAAAGCAATATTTACAGCGCGTGACGCTGCAAGAGGGCGCGACGGTTGAAGAGGCCATTCGCGCGTCTGGATTACTGGAATTGCGCCCTGATATCGACCTCAGTAAAAACAAAGTGGGGATCTACAGCCGCCCGGTAAAACTTGCTGATGCTGTGCATGATGGGGATCGGGTAGAAATTTACCGGCCATTGATTGCCGATCCAAAAGAGTTGCGCAGGAAGCGGGCGGAGAAGTCTGCCAACAAATAGCAGGTAATAAAAAAGGTGCTCAGCGAGCACCTTTTTTGCTATCTGAAGACCTACTTATTGATTACCGGTCAATGAGGGCTTGTTATCAATATTGGTCAACACGCCATTGCTGTTAAAGGTCAGCGTCAGCGTTTGCTGCGTTACGCCTTCGTGTCCTGGTTGCTGACGGAACACATAGAACCAGGTGTTGGTGCCAAAAGGATCGGACATCATCGGTGTACCCAGAGCATAAGCAACCTGCTGTTGCGTCATACCGACACGAACTTTGGACACATCGTTAGCGGTCAGATAGTTTCCCTGGTTGATGTCAGGACGGTAAACCACTCGCTCCAGAGTGGAACAGCCTGCGGTCAACATCAGTAGTACTGCTGCAGCAGCAGTCAGCGTTTTACAGCGCATAGTGATTTGATTCCTTTTCGGGCCCGAGCAGTACGCGGCTCATATGTAATATGCCGATGATAATAGACCTTTCACCACTTTAAAACCTTTTGCTGTCGGGTCGGACGGCGATTTTATGTTGAACTCAGACCGTTACAAGAGAAAAAAGTTTATGCTGCCAGCAGTTCTTTTGCATTTGCGAGGGTATTGCGCGTCACTTCGCTACCGCCAAGTAAGCGGGCGAGCTCCTGCAGGCGCGCGCGTTTATCCAGTGGTTGCATATGTGTTTCGGTCATCGCGCCGTCGGTTTCTTTGCTGACGTAGAAGTGTTGATGTCCGCAACCGGCAACCTGCGGCAGGTGCGTGACGCACATAACCTGCGTGGATTCACCGAGCTGGCGCAGTAGTTTGCCGACGACCGCGGCTGTTGGACCGCTAATACCGACGTCAACCTCATCGAAAATCAGCGCCGGGGTTTCCATTTTACGCGCGGTGATCACCTGGATTGCCAGCGCAATACGCGACAGCTCCCCGCCGGATGCGACTTTAGCAATAGGCTGTAACGGCTGGCCCGGGTTGGTGGTGACCTTAAATTCAATGCGATCGGCACCGTCTACACTCAGATGGTGTTCATCAAACTTCACCTCAATGCAAAAGAGTCCGTGCGGCATAGAAAGTGCGTGCATGCTCTCTGTAATGAGTTGCCCTAACTCCTGAGCATAGTGCTGCCGCTGGTGATGCAGCGTCATTGCTGTTTCCAGTGCCAGCTTGTGATGAGTGTTCACCGCAAGGGTGAGGGTTTCGAGTGAGTCCGCCTGATCGTCAAGTTGCTGCTGTTCATCCAGCAGGGACTGATAGAACTGCGGGAGCGCTTCAGGTGCGACATGGTGTTTGCGCGCCAGAGAAATTTGTTTTGCGATGCGCTGCTCAAGCTCGAATAACCGGTTAGGGTCCAGATCCAGCCGGTCACAATAGTGGCGCAGCTCGTCGCTGGCTTCGCTGAGTTGAATGGTTGCCTCTTCAAGCATGTCCAGAATACCGGAAAGCTTATTGTCCATACCCGCCAGTTCGCAGACCAACTGCTTTGCCGTGTACAGCTGGCTTTGCAGATTAGCGTCTTCGCCATCTGCCATGATAGCCAGCGCCTGTTGGCTGGTGGTGAGCAACTGCCCGCTGTTAGCCAGGCGCTTGTACTCTTCATCGATCTGCTCAAACTCACCCGCCTGCGGGTTAAATTCGTTTAGCTCTTTCAACTGGTACTGCAACAGCTCTGCCCGGGCAGCGCGTTCCTGGCTTTGCTGCTGATGATGCGCCAGGTCGCGGCAGCTCTGATGCCACAGCTGATAGCGCGCCGCCATTTCCTGAATAAGGGACGATTCATTGGCATAGCCGTCCAGCAGGGATTTTTGGTGTTCAGATTTCGTCAGCAGTTGATGCGCGTGCTGGCCGTGGATTTGAATTAACAACTGGCCGAGCTCGCGAAGCTGCGACAACGGTACCGCGGTGCCGTTGATAAAGCCACGGGAACGCCCATCGCTACTGATAACGCGGCGTAGCAAGCATTCACGGCCTTCTTCAAGCTGGTTTTCTTCGAGCCATTGCAGCGCTGCTGGCGTGTCCTTCAGGGAGAAGCGGGCACACAAATCGGCACGCGTAGCGCCAGCGCGCACCATGTCGGCATCGGCACGTCCGCCAAGGCACAAACCGAGGGCATCAATGGCAATGGACTTACCCGCCCCGGTCTCACCGGTGATGACGGTCATTCCGCTCTGAAAATCGATCTCAAGTTCACGAACGATAGCAAAATTGCTGATGGTCAGTTGTGCCAACATAGCTGTTTTCCTGTATGAAAAACCATGACTGTAATTACATACAGTATAAACTGGTTTTTTATACAGTAAAGAGGCTGGGGGTAAATTAAAATAATTTTTTTGACCAGCCGAGCTTGGTGCTTAATGTATTGAAATAGCTGTAGTCTTTAGGGTGAATCAGGTTTAAATGATAATCACAGCGGCGAATCAACACGTCTTCACCTTCCTGTATAGGCAGGGCAATCTGGCTGTCGCAGCTAATTTCAAGATCGCTACGGCGGTGTGAGAAGCGCAGGCGAATGGTGCTGCTACTGTTGATCACCAGCGGTCGCGCTGAGAGCGTGTGCGGGAACATTGGTACTAGCGTAATGGCATCCAGAGAAGGCGTCAGGATTGGGCCGCCGGCAGAGAGCGAGTAGGCAGTAGAACCGGTTGGCGTGGAAATAATCAGTCCGTCTGAACGCTGGGAAAACGCAAAGACCTCATCAATATAGACTTCAAATTCAATCATGTGCGCGACTTTACCCGGGTGCAGCACCACTTCATTGATCGCGGTACTGATACGCTTCTGGCAATCTTGCTGGCACACCTGAGCTTCAAGTAAAAAGCGCTTTTCACTGATGTAGTGGCCTTCCAGCACATCGGCTAACTGCTGATGGGCATTGTCCGGGTCAAGGTCGGTGAGAAAGCCCAGGTTGCCACGGTTGATCCCGATGACCTTAATGTCATAGCGTGCCAGAGTGCGCGCAGCACCGAGCATGTTGCCATCTCCGCCCACCACTACCGCGAGGTCCGCCTGCTGACCAATTTCTGCCAGCGTGCCGGTTTGCACATTTTTCAGCTGCAGTTCGCGGGCGATTTGTTGCTCCACGATAACCTGATACCCTTTTGTGCACAGCCAGCGGTAAAGCATTTCATGTGTGGTCAGTGCAGTGGGGTGGCGTGGATGCCCCACAATGCCAATACACTTGAAATGTTTATTCATTTTCTCGAGGTCCTTGTAGCGAAGATGAGTGACAATGTGAGTACTTCCCTTGAATCCCTGAATCTTATCCCCATAATAAGCCAAGTTAGCGAGATGAATGCGAAAAAACGCGGAGAAATTCATGAGTAGTAAAGAACAGAAAACGCCTGAGGGGCAAGCCCCGGAAGAAATTATCATGGATCAGCACGAAGAAGTTGAGGCGGTTGAACCAGACGCTTCTGCTGAGCAGGTGGATCCGCGCGATGAAAAAATTGCGAATCTGGAAGCTCAGCTTACTGAAGCCGAAACGCGCGAGCGTGACAGCGTGTTGCGCATGAAAGCTGAAATGGAAAACCTGCGTCGTCGTACCGAACTGGACGTAGAAAAGGCGCATAAGTTCGCGCTGGAAAAATTCGTTAACGAACTGCTGCCGGTGCTCGATAGCCTGGACCGTGCGCTGGAAGTAGCGGACAAAGACAACGATGCCATGTCGGCGATGATCGAGGGTATCGAACTGACCCGTAAATCGATGCTGGATGTGGTGGCGAAGTTTGGCGTGCAGGTGGTTGCGGATATCGATGTGCCGATGGACCCGAACGTGCATCAGGCGATTGCCATGGTTGAGTCTGACGACGTTGCGGCCGGTAACGTACTGATGGTAATGCAGAAAGGTTATACCCTGAACGGACGTACCATCCGCGCGGCGATGGTGTCTGTGGCGAAAGCCAAGGGCTAATCAGCCTGTCGCGGCGGGTAATGCAGATGCGTTACCCGCCGCGATATTATCATCCCTGGTCCGCCACGCTCTCCCGCAGCGGTTTTACCGGCAAGACCTGCACCTGTTTAATCATATTATCCTGTACGTCGAGAATATCGATATCGTACTGGCCAATGCGCACCCGCGTACCGGCCACCGGGATCTCTTCCAGCGCTTCAAGAATAATCCCGTTTACGGTTCGCGCATCGTCTTCCGGCAGGTGCCAGTTAAAGGCTTTGTTGATTTCGCGCACGTTGGCGCTGCCGTCAATTATCACTGAACCGTCATTTTGCGGGGTGACTTCCTCGGCAAGCGTAGGTGACATGGAGGTGGTGAAGTCGCCGACAATCTCTTCCAGGATATCTTCGACCGTCACCAGGCCCTGAACGTCGCCATATTCGTTAACCACCAGGCCGACTTTCTTTTTGTTGCGCTGAAATTTGATTAGCTGGGTGCTGAGCGGCGTGCCTTCCGGGACGTAATAGATCTCATCAGCGGCGCGCAGCATGGTCTCTTTGGTGAATTCTTTTTTCTCTGCCATCAGGCGCCAGGCTTCGCGTACGCGCAGCATACTAATGGTATCGTCCAGCGAGTCGCGGTAAAGCACAATGCGGCCGTGCGGGGAGTGCGACAGTTGACGCACGATTGATTTCCAGTCGTCGTTGATATCAATCCCGATGATTTCGTTTCTCGGCACCATGATGTCGTCGACGCTGATTTTTTCCAGATCCAACACCGACAGCAGCATATCCTGATTACGGCGCGAGATTTGCGAGCGCGATTCATTCACCAGCGTTCGCAGTTCGTCTTTACTCAGGGAACTGCTTATCACGATATCCGTTTTGATGCCCATCATACGCATCAGCAGACGGGTAATGGTGTTCAGTAACCACACCAGCGGCATCATCAGAATTTGGAGTGGTGCCAGTAAGAAACTGCTGGGATAGGCGACTTTTTCGGGATACAGCGCGGCGATGGTTTTTGGCAGTACTTCAGCAAAAACCAGCACCACAAAGGTCAGCACCCCGGTGGCTATCGCTACGCCCGCATCGCCATACAGACGCATACCGACGATGGTGCCAAGCGCGGAGGCGAGAATGTTGACCAGGTTATTGCCGATGAGCACCAGGCTTATCAGGCGGTCCGGCTTGCGCAGGAGTTTTTCAACGCGCTTTGCCTGACGATTACCCTGCTTGGCCCGGTGGCGCAGGCGGTAGCGGTTCAGGGTCATCATTCCGGTTTCGGAACCGGAAAAATAGGCTGAAATAACCACCATGATGAGAAGCGTAACAATGAGCGTGGTGGTGGAGATGTGTTCCACGTAGGGTTCCTTAAAGACTTAACTCACAAGCTGTTGCAGTATGCGACTACCGAAATAGGCCAGTGTCAGAATGCCTGCACCTGCGACGTTAAACCAGACGACACGACGTCCGCGCCAGCCCTCATGATAATGCCCCCACAGCAGAACGATATAGACAAACCATGCCACGATAGAGAGCACGGCTTTATCAATATTTTCGGTACTGAACAGGTTGTGCATGTAAAACAGGCCAGTGCACAGGGTCAGCGTCAGCAGAACCACGCCTATCTGAGTGATGTGAAACATTTTTCGTTCAATGCTCATCAGCGGCGGCATTTCATTGTTGAACGCCAGTTTTTTGTTTTTCAGCTGATAATCGATCCACGCCAGCTGCAGTGCGTACAGGGCGGCAATGATCAGCGTGGCATAGGACAACAACGAGAGCCCGATGTGGATCATCATGCCCGGAGTGGCTTCAAGGTGGGTGATGTACTCGTTGGGCATAAACGTGGCGCAGGCCAGATTGATTAATGCAAACGCATACACGATCGGCAGCAGCAGCCAGCCGCGATTGCGCGAGGCCACAATGGTCATTACCGTACAGATCATCAGGCTAACCAGAGAACCGACGTTCAGCAGGCTCAGGTTTTGTCCATTCTCGCCACCGGGCAAAATACGTGCTTCCAGGGCAAAAGCGTGGCACACCAGCGCGATAACCGCAGAAAGGATAGCCATACGCCGCCAGCCGCTGTTTTTTTGCAGCAGAGCGGGAACGATCAGCGCAAGGCTGACGGAATAGGCGACAAGGGCGAACAAAGCAAAAACGGGCATATAGGTGTCGACAGTTGACCAGTGATAAAGAAAAGCAGTATAGCGTTACGTGACCGCTGCTCCAACCGTTGCATAACAACAAAGGCGGCTTCATGTTATACTGCGACAAAATTCTGTTGATGTGTCGTGCAAGCGACCGACCGTTTCCACCCCAGGCGAGAGACAATGTTTGATAATTTAACCGATCGTTTGTCGCGCACGCTGCGCAATATCAGTGGCCGTGGACGCCTTACTGAAGACAACGTTAAAGAAACGCTGCGCGAAGTGCGCATGGCGCTGCTGGAAGCTGACGTTGCGCTGCCGGTAGTGCGTGAGTTTATCAATCGCGTAAAAGAGAAAGCGGTTGGTCATGAAGTTAACAAAAGCCTGACCCCGGGTCAGGAATTCGTCAAAATCGTTCGCAGTGAACTGGTTGCGGCGATGGGCGAAGAGAACCAGACCCTGAATCTGGCCGCTCAGCCACCGGCCGTAGTGCTGATGGCGGGTCTGCAGGGTGCCGGTAAAACGACCAGCGTGGCGAAACTGGGTAAGTTCCTGCGCGAGAAGCACAAGAAGAAAGTGCTGGTCGTCTCTGCCGACGTTTATCGCCCGGCGGCGATCAAACAGCTGGAAACGCTGGCTGAGCAGGTTGAAGTCGACTTCTTCCCGTCTGACGTCGGCCAAAAGCCGGTCGATATCGTTAACGCTGCGCTGAAAGAGGCGAAGCTGAAATTCTACGACGTGCTGCTGGTGGATACCGCTGGTCGTCTGCACGTTGACGAAGCGATGATGGACGAAATCAAACAGGTCCACGCGTCTATCAATCCGGTAGAAACGCTGTTTGTTGTCGATGCCATGACCGGTCAGGATGCCGCGAATACCGCAAAAGCCTTCAACGAAGCGCTGCCGTTAACCGGTGTCGTGCTGACGAAAGTCGACGGTGACGCCCGCGGCGGTGCCGCACTCTCTATTCGTCATATCACTGGTAAGCCGATTAAGTTCCTCGGTGTTGGCGAGAAAACCGAAGCGCTGGAGCCATTCCATCCGGACAGGATTGCTTCGCGTATCCTCGGCATGGGCGACGTACTGTCGCTGATCGAAGATATCGAAAGCAAGGTTGACCGCGCGCAGGCTGAGAAGTTGGCGACCAAGCTGAAGAAGGGCGATGGTTTTGACCTGAACGACTTCTTAGAACAGCTTAATCAGATGAAAAACATGGGCGGCATGGCAAGCCTGATGGGCAAGCTGCCGGGCATGGGTCAGATCCCTGACAACGTGAAATCGCAGATGGATGACAAAGTGCTGGTGCGTATGGAAGCGATCATCAATTCGATGACGTTGAAAGAACGTGCCAAGCCGGAAATCATCAAAGGTTCGCGTAAGCGCCGTATCGCTCAGGGCTGCGGTATGCAGGTACAGGACGTTAACCGCCTTCTGAAACAGTTCGACGACATGCAGCGCATGATGAAGAAAATGAAGAAGGGTGGGATGGCCAAGATGATGCGCAATATGAAGGGCATGATGCCGCCAGGATTCCCTGGTAGATAAATATATCGGGCTACCTTATTTGCCATTTTGACGCCGGAGTGTGCTCGAAATGCTCACGTACTGCGTGTACGCTCCGCTTTCTGCGCGCACGCCGACGCCAAACTGGCTGCAACGGTAACGCCCTGGTATCAAGCTTCATCACATGTTGATTGCTTTTTTCTCAGAAATCAGTAAAATTTTCGGGCTTTTAATATGACACCGGGTCCCTTCCCTCGATGGGGCCCGGTGTTTTATTCACACAAGAGGATGTTATGGTTACTATTCGTTTAGCACGTCACGGCGCTAAAAAGCGTCCGTTCTACCAGGTTGTTGTTACTGACAGCCGTAATGCACGCAACGGTCGCTTCATCGAGCGCGTTGGCTTCTTTAACCCAATCGCTAGCGAAAAAGAAGAAGGCACTCGCCTGGATCTGGATCGCATCGCTCACTGGGTTGGCCAGGGCGCGACTATTTCTGATCGCGTAGCTACGCTGATCAAAGCAGCAAACAAAGCAGCTTAATCTGTCACGGTGGTCATGATGAGCAAGCAACTCGCCGCACAGGCGCCCGTAGAACCCATAGTTCTGGGGAAAATGGGGTCTCCTTACGGTATCCGTGGTTGGCTCAGAGTGTTTTCTTCCACTGAAGACGCCGAAAGCATTTTTGACTATCAGCCCTGGTTTATCCAGAAGGCGGGTCAGTGGCAGCAAGTACAGCTGGAAAGCTGGAAGCACCACAATCAGGATCTGATCATCAAGCTGAAAGGTATTGAGGATCGGGATGCGGCGAATGTACTGACGAATTGTGAAATTGTCGTAGATTCCTCGCAGTTGCCAGCGCTGGATGATGGCACTTACTACTGGAAAGACCTTATGGGTTGCCAGGTAGTGACCACTGAAGGCTACGAACTCGGTAAAGTCGTCGATATGATGGAAACCGGATCGAATGACGTCATCGTCATCAAGGCAAACCTGAAAGATGCGTTTGGTATCAAGGAACGTTTAGTACCGTTCCTCGATGGGCAGGTTATCAAGAAAGTCGATCTCACTACTCGTACTATCGAAGTAGATTGGGATCCTGGTTTTTAAACCACCGGATAAACGGTAAAAGTCGGCGTTATGGGGATTGGCTTGTGTTTATAGGTATCGTTAGCCTGTTTCCAGAAATGTTCCGCGCAATTACCGATTACGGGGTAACTGGCCGGGCAGTAAAAAATGGCCTGCTGAACATCCAGAGCTGGAGTCCTCGTGACTTTGCTCATGACCGGCACCGTACCGTGGACGATCGTCCTTACGGCGGCGGACCGGGGATGTTAATGATGGTGCAACCTTTACGGGATGCCATTCATGCAGCAAAAGACGCGGCAGGTGAAGGCGCGAAGGTGATTTATCTGTCACCTCAGGGACGCAAGCTTGATCAAGCGGGCGTGAGCGAACTGGCAACGAATCAAAAGCTGATTCTGGTGTGTGGTCGCTATGAAGGCGTAGATGAGCGCGTAATTCAAACCGAAATTGATGAAGAATGGTCAATCGGCGATTACGTTCTCAGCGGTGGAGAATTAGCAGCGATGACGCTGATTGATTCCGTCTCCCGGTTTATTCCGGGGGTACTGGGTCATGAAGCATCGGCAACGGAGGATTCCTTTGCCGATGGGTTGCTGGACTGCCCGCACTATACCCGACCTGAAGTGTTAGAGCAGATGGAAGTACCGGCAGTTTTGCTGTCGGGGAACCACGCTGAGATACGTCGCTGGCGTTTGAAGCAGTCGCTGGGCCGTACCTGGCTTAGAAGACCTGAACTTCTGGAAAACCTGGCTCTGACTGAAGAGCAAGCAAGGTTGCTGGCGGAGTTCAAAAAGGAACACGCACAACAGCAACATATACACGAGAGCATTCAGGAAGCATCAAGGTAGCAACTGAATGAATCCTCAGGAGCTTACAAAAGTAAGTGACTGAGGTGAATGAAGGCGGCTAACGATGAGGCAGTCTGAAGAGCGAAGTGTATAAACATGATGGGAAGGCGTAAGCCCCTAATATCAGTTTACCCAGGATAAGAGATTAAATTATGAGCAACATTATTAAGCAACTTGAACAAGAACAGATGAAGCAGGACGTACCTTCCTTCCGTCCGGGTGATACCGTGGAAGTGAAAGTATGGGTTGTTGAAGGTTCCAAAAAACGTCTGCAGGCATTCGAGGGCGTGGTTATCGCTATTCGTAACCGCGGTCTGCACTCTGCATTCACTGTTCGTAAAATCTCCAACGGCGAAGGCGTTGAGCGTGTCTTCCAGACTCACTCTCCGGTAGTTGACAGCATTGCTGTTAAACGTCGTGGTGCTGTTCGTAAAGCTAAACTGTACTACCTGCGTGAGCGCACTGGTAAGTCTGCTCGTATCAAAGAGCGTCTTAACTAAGATATCGCTCAGGCGACATCCTGTCAGAAGGGGCTGGCCAATAAGGCTGGCCCCTTTTTTTATCGCCATAAAACTCACATCATTAACTATTAATTCATAAATCATTTACAATGCCCTGTCGTTATTGGAGGGGCAGTGGTTATTGGTGCAATTTTTCGGTTTGGTCATCAGCGCTGCGCGGCATGGTTCGCGTTGTTTGCGATCCTGCTGATCGTCATTGCGCCGCTTATCTCTGTTTCTTTGCAACACGATCCTATGAATGCGATGCCGGGCATGCATCATGATATGGGCATGATGGTGGAACATGCTGAACAACATGGTGACGGCGCCTCGATGACGATGCCCGTCGATCACGGCGAAGCATGCGGCTACTGTGTGCTGCTGGCGCACGTCCCCGGGCTGATACTGACTCTGGTTATTCTGTTGTGCGGCGTGCTGCGGCTACAGAAAAAAACGCCACTACATCCTACGCTGACGTTCTGGCTCTACTTCCCCTGGCTGTATCCCAATACCCGTGCACCACCGTACCGGTCTGCTTTTTCCTGATCCTAAAAATACGTCTGTACGCGTTAGCGTGATGACGCTCTTTGGCTTTTTCTAAGGAAAAGTATGACCACCTGCACCCCGCGTGCGGCATGGGTAACCCTGCTGCGACGCCTTCATTTCTCTATCGGCCTGTTCGTGGGTCCCTTTATTTTTGTCGCGGCACTGACCGGTACGCTCTACGTTGCCACACCGCAACTGGAAGAGGCGCTTTACTCTGAGGCGCTACAGGGAACCGAACAGGGAGAACCACAATCGCTGGCTGCTCAAATTGCGCTCGCGCAGCAGGTCGTCGGCAATCATTTGCCGGTGTATGCAGTACGCCCTGCGCTTGAGCCAGGAGAGGCGACCCGGGTAATGTTTGCAGACCCTGTACTGGCCCCGTCTGAACATCGGGCGATTTTTATCGACCCGGTTGCGCTTACGGTAACAGGCGATATGACTGTCTATGGCACCAGCGGGATCTTACCTCTGCGCCAGTGGATCGACTATGCGCACCGTTCCTTGCTGTTGGGGGATATTGGGCGGCTTTATAGCGAACTGGCGGCGTCCTGGATGTGGGTAGCGGCTCTGGGCGGTATTGTGCTTTGGTTTTTCACTCGACCCAGGCGTCGTCTGAATAATCGACTGCAAAAAAACCGTCGTCTGCACGTTACGCTGGGCTGGATTCTGCTAGGCGGGATGTTACTTTTTTCCGCAACCGGTTTAACCTGGTCGCAATGGGCAGGGGGCAATGTGGATAGCATGCGGGCAGCCTTTGGCTGGCTGACGCCGCAGGTAAATACACAGCTCGATGGCGTCCAGCAAATTCATGATGAGCATGCCGGACATCACGCTGGCATGGTAATGCCATCGGCAAGCGTGGTTGACGGCGGGCTTTTTGATGCGGTATTACGCACGGCGCAGGCGGCGGGGATTGATGCCAGGAAGCTGGAGATCCGCCCGGCGAAAGATGCGCAGCATGGCTGGACCGTCACCGAGATTGACCGCCGCTGGCCAACCCAGGTGGATGCGGTGTCTGTTGATACAACCACGATGCGGATTATTGACCAGACGCGCTTTGTCGATTTCCCACTGATGGCGAAATTGACGCGTTGGGGCGTTGATTTCCATATGGGGATTCTGTTTGGCGTACTCAATCAGGGGCTGCTGATCGTCTTTGGTGTAGGCCTGTGCCTGATGATCGTGCTGGGCTATCGGCTATGGTGGATACGCCGACCCGCCGGACCGGCGGTGAATCCGGCACAAACGCTGGTGCAGTGTTGGCTGATGCTCAACGGGAAGGGGCGATGTGCGGTGCTGGTAGTGGCTGGCGTGCTGGGGATGGCGATGCCGGTAGCGGGCGTAAGCCTGCTGCTGTTTATGATGATTGACTGGCTGCGCTGGTACAAAATGTCGCAAAATCTGTTGGCGCAGTCAGCCGAGTAAGACATTAAGGCGTGCTGATGACGACCGCAACGCGGCGGTTTTCGGCACGGCCTTTTGAGCTCTGGTTACTGGCAATCGGGTATTTTTTGCCTAATCCCTGAGTTGTCAGATTGGTGCGTGGGATGTTGGCACCCTGAGCCCAGGCATCTGCCACGACGTTAGCTCGCTTAAGCGACAGTGCTTCGTTATAGCTGTCTTCGCCGTAGTTATCGGTGTGACCATCCAGACGCGCATGATTCAGGCCGGTAGCCGCCAGTTTAGCTGCCATTTCCTGGATCTGTTTTTCACTTTCAGGACGCAGCTTATAGTCATTTTTATCAAACAAAATGGTATCAGACAGACCCAGCGACCAGTCGCCTGATGCTTCGGTAAAGCCGTATGATTTCATGGCTGCAACTTGCTCAGGGGTGAATTTACCCTGAGGGGCCTGACAGCCAGCCAGAATCAGTATGATAAGAATAAATGGCGATAATAGACGTTTCAGCATGTGTGTAATTCCTTATTTTTTAATAATGCGTTCAGAACGCAAATGTTTAGCCTGATACATATTGTGATCGGCGAGTTCTTGTAATTTCTCGGCAGAGGCATGTTCCCACGTCAGCGCAAACCCAATGCTTAGCGTCATGCTTGCCAGATGACCATTGTGAAGGTCAAATGGATGGTTAAACTCTTGCGATAGTGCCGTGCAGATGCGCTGAACTTCATTCTCCGAATGCACGCTGTATAGCACCATCGCAAACTCATCGCCTCCGAGCCGGTATGGTTGATGGTGATTACCACCAAACTCGGCCAGCCTTTTAGCAACTTCAATCAATACCCGGTCTCCTGCTGCATGCCCCCAGGTATCATTAATAAATTTAAAATTATCGCCATCAAGGAATAACAACGCCGAGCTGCTGTGAGCGGATTCGTCGTTCATCAACGCGTTAATGCTGCTACGAAATGCGGCGCGATTAGCAAGTCCGGTCAGGGGATCGTGCAGCGCGGTGCGCAACAACTGAGCATTTTTGGCTTGCAGGCGCAGTTGCCACTCTTCCATCTCATCCAGCAGACTATTAAAGTCCTGGGCAAACAGATGAAACTCTTCAATGCGTTCTTCAGACACGCGGCGTGAGAAGTTGCGGTTGGTGCGAACGTCGTGCACCACCTCGGTAATATTTTGCAGCGCTTCAACAACGCCATTGTGCAAATAGCGGGTGAGCATTAATGCAATACCTGAGGCCAGCAAAATGCATCCGGTAAGCACAGCCAGTGACAGATAGATGAAATGGCTAATGACGCTGTCGCGGGCAGTCAGGCGCACTTCCCCAATGACGTTGCCATTGTGCAAAATAGGCTTTGTCACCGGCTGTGGGAATAGCCAGTGACTGATCAGACCGCTAATCTTTTCTGTTGTATCCTGGGCGTCATAGCGCCAGGTGGCGATCACCTTTTGATTTTTATTGCGTACTTCGGCAACGGAGAATTGCCCCTGTTGCCCTAGCGCAGCCAACGTTTCGTTTGCTGCAACGCTATCAGAAAACACCAGCGAGGCTTCAAGCGATCGAGTCATGGTCGCGGCGGTCAGATCGAGGTTTTTTTGCGCATATTGTTTGAGTGCCAGCACGGAAGAAATGCTCAGCAGCAGCCAGATCAGCGTCATAGTGACCAGAACGCTGACGATGCTGATACGCCGTAGTGTCCGTTTGAACGTTGGGCGTGTTATGGGAGAAATACCCTTATCCATCCTTATTATTCCGTGCAAGCATCAATACGTCTGGACTGACCCTTACACCACTGCGTGACAGGGAATCCATATTTACCGAAAACCTCACTTCTTCATTATTTATGATGAGGCAAAAAGCGCTACCAATAACGCATTCGGTATTCTGTTCGGCAATTAATAACAATGCCTTAGTTGGAAATTGACTCTTTAATTCCACCTGAAATGTCGGGGATTCAGTGCCAAAATAAAAACCGTCACACTGAGCTACGACACTGTCTTGTTGCGTATGAACGATGACGGGAAGATAGGGTAACGCTCCGGCATGGGTATCCTGCAGCACACTGGTAAAACGTGATGAAGAGAAGATACACAGTTTGGGCGGACCGGAAAGCGCTGGCCAGCGCGTATAGCTGACGATGCCGGAAACCATAGCGCGTACGGATTTCGCCTCTTCCGTAGCGTTTTGGGCATACAGCGGTAATCCGGACAATAGCAGTGCCAGTAGAAGTATGAGTCGATAAGAAAAGCTCATGAAAAGGTACCTACCAGCGTTAGCCGTAATACGTCGAAATACACTCACGATTGTTCGCAACAAAGTAACATTATTTTACCAGAGCGTCATTATATCTGGATGAATAACATTATCGATTTAAGTTAAATCTTATTGATTTATCTGGGATAACTTCTTGTTTAATTTAATCTTATAGAGGCTGCGCCTTCATTTGAACCTTTTTGCCAGGCACTGTGTAATTGGTCGACATTTTCAACGGTATCACAGCTTGGAGGGAAGGTTTTCCCGGCCAGTCCCCTGGCGTAAACAAAATCCTGCTGGCAGGTTTTACGTTGTCCTTCAGCGTAACCCTTAAGATACTCCGTACGATCGATTTCGGGGTCATTGTAGTTGTCGGCAAGAGTTTCATTATCTTTAATGACATACCCTGAAATAGCATCCTGGATCCCGGCATCGTACCAGTCGGTGCCGGTCCAGGTGGGGGCATGGGTATAGGGATCTATCTGACATCCGCTTAGCAGTAACACCAGTACCGTGTTGATAAGTCGCTTCATTGCTGATACTCCCTGGTTTTTTTAAAGCATAGCGGATCTCTTAAATGGCGTGTGTAAATTTAAATTTACGACATTCCGCGCCTGTTAGGCCTATTTATACTAGCTGTAAATAAAAATTTACGTAACGTGGATTGAAATCTTTACCCATTGTGTTATCGTAATTACCTCCTCGCTGAGGAACAACTATCGCAAACGAGCTAAACAGGATCACCACCATGCAAAAAGACGCGCTGAACAACGTACACATTACTGATGAACAGGTTCTGATGACTCCGGAACAACTTAAAATGCAATTCCCGTTGAGTCTGGCGCAAGAGGCGCAAATTGCGCAGTCGCGCAAAACCATTTCTGACATCATCGCCGGTCGCGATCCGCGTTTGCTGGTAGTGTGTGGTCCTTGCTCTATTCATGATCCTGAAATGGCGCTGGAATATGCCCGTCGATTTAAAACCCTTGCCGCAGAGGTCAGCGATAGCCTCTATCTGGTGATGCGTGTCTATTTTGAAAAACCCCGTACCACCGTCGGCTGGAAAGGGTTAATTAACGATCCTCATATGGATGGCTCTTTTGATGTTGAAGCCGGTCTGAAAATTGCGCGTCAGCTGTTGCTTGAACTGGTGAATATGGGGCTGCCGCTGGCGACCGAAGCATTGGATCCCAACAGCCCGCAGTACCTGGGCGATCTGTTTAGCTGGTCCGCTATCGGTGCGCGTACGACTGAATCGCAGACTCACCGTGAAATGGCGTCGGGTCTGTCGATGCCGGTTGGTTTTAAAAATGGCACTGACGGCAGCCTGGCGACAGCGATTAACGCTATGCGCGCAGCCGCTCAGTCTCACCGCTTTGTGGGTATTAACCAGGCAGGACAGGTGGCACTGTTGCAAACGCAGGGTAATCCGGACGGTCATGTGATCCTGCGCGGCGGTAAAGCACCGAATTACAGTCCGGCAGATGTCGCTCAGTGCGAAAAAGAAATGGAGCAGGCGGGACTGCGACCGTCACTGATGGTAGATTGCAGTCATGGTAACTCCAACAAAGATTACCGTCGCCAGCCTGCCGTGGCAGAGTCAGTGGTTGCACAAATTAAAGATGGCAACCGTTCAATCATCGGCCTGATGATTGAAAGCAATATTCACGAAGGCAACCAGTCTTCCGAGCAGCCGCGCAGTGCAATGAAATACGGCGTGTCCGTAACAGATGCCTGCATTAGCTGGGAAATGACGGATGCGTTGTTGCGTGAAATTAATAAAGACTTGAACGGCCAGCTGGCGACGCGCCTGGCTTAAGAGGTGGGTTATGGTGGCTGAATTGACCGCATTACGCGATCAAATTGATGAAGTGGATAAGGCGTTGCTGGATTTGCTGGCGCGCCGTCTTGAACTGGTTGCCGAGGTTGGTGAAGTAAAAAGCCGCTTTGGGTTACCGATTTACGTGCCTGAGCGGGAGGCGTCTATGCTGGCTTCTCGCCGTGCAGAGGCGGAAGCACTCGGCGTACCGCCGGATCTGATTGAAGATGTATTACGTCGGGTAATGCGTGAGTCGTACTCTAGCGAGAATGACAAAGGATTTAAAACGCTCTGTCCAACGTTACGCCCGGTGGTGATTGTCGGTGGTGGCGGTCAGATGGGACGGCTATTCGAGAAGATGCTTACGCTGTCAGGTTATCAGGTGCGTATTCTTGAACAGCAGGACTGGGATCGTGCCGAGGAGATCGTGGCGGATGCCGGAATGGTGATCGTTAGCGTGCCGATTCACGTTACCGAGCAGGTGATCGCGAAATTACCGCGCTTGCCTGCTGACTGTATCCTGGTCGATCTGGCCTCGGTGAAAAACGGCCCATTACAGGCGATGCTGGCGGCGCACGATGGCCCGGTAGTTGGATTGCATCCGATGTTTGGTCCGGATAGCGGCAGTCTGGCAAAGCAGGTGGTGGTCTGGTGCGATGGACGCCAGCCGGAAGCCTATCAATGGTTTCTGGAACAGATTCAGGTCTGGGGGGCGCGGCTGCATCGGATCAGCGCCGTCGAGCACGATCAGAATATGGCGTTTATCCAGGCATTACGTCACTTCGCGACTTTTGCGTACGGGTTGCACTTAGCAGAAGAGAATGTCCAACTTGAACAGTTACTGGCGCTCTCTTCGCCGATATACCGTCTTGAGCTGGCCATGGTCGGACGCCTGTTTGCCCAGGATCCGCAGCTGTATGCCGACATTATTATGTCGTCAGAAAGTAATCTCGCGTTGATCAAACGGTATTATCAGCGTTTTGGTGACGCGATTGGTTTACTGGAGCAGGGCGATAAGCAGGCGTTTATCGACAGCTTCCGTAAGGTTGAGCACTGGTTTGGCGATTATGCCAAACGCTTCCAGAGCGAAAGCCGTACGCTACTGCGTCAGGCCAACGATAGCCGCCAGTAGCGTCGATACCGGATGGCGATGCATACGCCATCCGGTATTGTCATACGTTAGCTCGGATCGACCGGCACCACGTTCTCACTTGGGTAACATCCCAGTACCTTCATCGAACGCGTAATTTCACCCAACTCCTTCAATGCTTTTTGCATTTCCGGCGATTCCAGGTTGGCCTGGATATCGAGATAAAACATCTCTTCCCACGGATTGCCGTGAATCGGGCGCGATTCCAGCTTGGTCATAATCAAATTATGGTTGCGTAGCACCAGCAGCGCTTCAACCAGCGCACCCGCCTGTTGCCCTGTCGCTATCAACAGCGTGGTTTTCGCCGGAACCTGGTCGGAAACATTGATAGCCTTGCGTGCAAGCACGACAAAACGGGTAATGTTTTGCGTCTGATTCGCTTCAATATGTTCAAGTACCTGCAGACCGTGCAGCACGCCACCGGCTTCGCTGCCCAAGGCTGCCACGTGCGGTGAGTTCGCCTGGGCAACCTTTTCCATTGCCGCCGAGGTGCTTTCGGTATATTCGATCTTCCAGTGCGGATAACGATTGAGGAATTTGCTGCATTGCTGGAACGGTTGCGGATGGCTGTACACGGTTTCGATGCTATTCAGGTCCGTAGTACCGGAAACCAGCACGCAGTGGTCGATAATAATGGTCATCTCGCCGACGATGGAGAGGCTGGTGTGCTGCAGCAAGTCGTAAACATCGTTGATCGCGCCAGAGCTGGTGTTCTCAATCGGCACGACCGCGTAGTCCGCCTGTCCGGTTTCGACCTGATTAAAGATATCGGCAAACTTGGCGCAACCGCTTTCAATAAATTGCTCAAAATGGCGAGCAGCATACTGACGCGCAGCGAGGTGCGAATACGAACCTTTTGGCCCCAGAAACGCGACGCGTGCGGAGTGCGGATTGATTTTATTCAGATGCTGCTGCAGGAGCGCCTGCTGGGTGAGAACGGAATCTTCGATAATGAGCTGGAACAGGCGTGTGATGTAGTGGGCATCGAGGTGATGCACTTTACCCAACTGGATCAGTCGGTCCAGCAGATCGCGCTCGCGGTCAATATCGCGCACCGGACGATGAGAAAGCAGTTTTGCTTTACCGACTTCGACGGCCAGACCACGACGCTCAGCCAGCAGGGCCAGTAATTTTTCATCCAGCGAGCTTATCTTATCGCGCAGCGCCAGTAATGGGTTTTCCGATGTCATAGTGTTGCCTTTTTTATTATCAATAAAAAAGGCCCCCCGTTGTGGGAGGCCTTATTGTTCGTCTTCGCATTATTTATCACACGACGAAACGCCTCCCATTAAGGGGAAGGTAAAAAAGAATGCGAAGAAAAACGGAATAAGTTTCATGTCAATTTCCTTTGGCTACGTCAGTTAAAGTACCTGTACTGTTTTCACCCTGTCAACAAAAAACGCGCCCGAAGGCGCGTTGGCGATACACTCAATGTAAGGGACTACTCTTCTTCTGCTTCGACGAAGTTGGCGTCTTTTACTGAAGTTGTTGCACGACGGGCTTCGCCTTTGTGCTGCACTTTATTGAGCTGCCGTTCCAGCTTGTTGATCAAATCGTTAATAGCGGTGTACATATCTTCGTGCTTAGCGCTGGCAACCAAATGTCCGTTCGGTGTATTGATGGTGGCGTCAGCAGTGAAACCCTGTGGCTCCTTGGACAGAATGATATGTGGATTAATCAGATGAGTTTGCCATTTTTCAAGTTTGGCGAGACGGTCTGCGACATGCTGGCGAATTGCCGGAGTAATTTCCATTTGTTTACTGGTAATGTTCATTGTCATAAATTTTACCTCTTGTCTTTCCCGTCTTGGTGATTCCAGCATACCTTTCCTAATGTCAAAATGTGTGATCTAAATCACATTATTTTGTCGCTTTTTGTCAAGAAAACCTTTTTGTGAGGCACCGCAGGAACAGGCGATCTTTTACTTGAGGAATACCTGAAAGCAGGCCATATTTGATAGGATGCGTTGCAGCTAAACCGCTTCAGTTACGGCGTAAACGGATAAAAAAACGGCAGCCCGAGGGCTGTAATGCCAGTCAGTTAAGCAACTG